>JAAYHE010000077.1 GCA_012735505.1 Bacillota bacterium | reverse complement strand
GCGCTATCGCTGCCTATCTAGGGCAAGCGCCGGAGGGCTTAAACATCATAGCTATCCGACGCACAGGCTCTAAGCTTGGTCCTTGGAGCATGACTGCCCGGCGAGAAAGCGTTCAAAACTATTAAAGGCGAAGGGGGAAAAAGTTAACGATGAGTAAAAAGTTCCGTATCACTGTTAACGGCGAAACTTACGAGGTCGAAGTAGAGGATCTCGGTGGTAGCACACCTGTGCTTAAAGCCCCAGCAGCTGCTCCGGTGAGCGTTCCTCAACCCCAGGTGCAAGTTGCCCCGGCTCCACAACCGGTTCAACCAGCGGCCAAACCGGCCGAGCCCAAGCCAGCTGCTAAACCAGCTGAGCCGAAGCCAACCGCGGCCGCCGGCGACGGAGAGGCAGTCACTGCACCCATGCCGGGTACCATTTTGGACGTGAAGGTCAAGGTTGGCGATCAGGTTCAAGCCGGAGATACCGTACTAATCCTAGAAGCAATGAAAATGGAAAACGAGATCGCAGCTCCCGTTGCTGGAACCATTCAGGCTATCCATGTGAGCAAGGGGGCAGCCGTTAATCCGGGTGACGTCCTCATCACGATTGGTTAACTCTGAGGGGAGGACTTGGTTTGATCTGGCAGACTTTAACTTCCCTTTGGCACACTACAGGTTTTGCCAACATGTCGGTAGAAAACCTGATTATGGTTGCCATTTCTCTGTTCCTGATCTACCTAGCGGTTGTTCGTAAATATGAGCCCTTATTGCTGTTACCGATTTCCTTCGGTATGTTGCTCGCTAATTTGCCCCTGGGCGGGCTGATGGCTGGACCTACTACCCGCCTCGATGGGCTACTACAAATATTAGAACAGAAAGAGCTGATTACGGCATCTGTAGCGGCTGAAATTTCCGCGGCAGGCGCCGATGGTCTGGGCATGCTGGTGCAGGCTTTATATAATGCTGGTGCCCTCGACCCAGCTGCCTTCGAGTGGATAGTAGCTAAAGGGCCTATGGCTCTAGATGCCTTAGTCAGCGTCTTACAGAGTTTCCAAGTGCTAACACCAGCAGATGTGGCACAGTTCGCTGCTTTTACACCTTCACCTGGCGGCTTGCTCTACTATCTGTACCAGGGTGTTAAGCTGGGTGTCTATCCGCCCCTGATTTTCCTTGGCGTAGGCGCCATGACAGATTTTGGCCCATTGATCGCTAATCCGAAAACCTTCCTCCTGGGAGCAGCTGCCCAGTTTGGCATCTTCTTTACCTACATCATGGCGGCAACAGTATTCGGATTCACTCCGCAAGAAGCTGGAGCGATTGGGATCATCGGCGGAGCAGACGGCCCGACAGCCATCTACACTGCTATACGTTTGGCGCCGCACTTATTGGCATCAATTGCGATTGCGGCCTATTCCTATATGGCCTTAGTGCCTATCATCCAACCGCCGATTATGCGGGCCTTGACCACGCAGAAGGAACGAGAGACGGTAATGGATCAGCTACGTCCTGTGTCCAAGAGGGAGAAAATAGTCTTCCCCATCTTGGTTACGATTGCTGTGGGCTTGCTGTTACCGGACGCTATCCCTCTCGTCGGCATGTTGATGTTCGGCAACCTGCTGCGCGAGTGTGGTGTAGTGGAACGCTTGTCCAAGACCGCGCAGAACGAGCTGACGAATATTATCGTCATCTTCCTCGGGTTGACCGTAGGTGCTACTGCGAGTGGAGACACCTTTTTGCGGCCACAAACTTTGTACATTATCTGCCTCGGCTTAGTTGCTTTTGCCATCGGTACAGCCTCTGGCGTGTTGTTAGGCAAGCTAATGTACAAGCTCAGTGGTGGCAAAGTTAACCCTCTGATCGGTTCGGCTGGTGTTTCAGCTGTACCGATGGCTGCCCGAGTTTCACAGCTGGAAGGGCAGAAAGCTAATCCACGTAACTACTTACTTATGCATGCTATGGGACCCAACGTAGCTGGCGTTATCGGCTCAGCCGTCGCTGCCGGCATACTTCTATCGGTCCTCGGCTAGGTTATACTAATATCGCAATAAAACTTAACCCCCGGCAGGTGAAAAACCTGCCGGGGTCAGCTTCAAGTGAGGGAGGACAGCAAGTGAAGCCAATTCCTGTTGGTGTATCTAATCGCCATTTACATCTTTCGCAGGCCGACCTTGAAACTTTGTTCGGTCCAGGTTACGAACTGACTATACGTAACGAACTGGGGCAACCTGGGCAATACGCAGCTGAAGAAACAGTTACCCTCGTAGGACCTAAGGGCAGCATCGCCAAGGTCCGCGTTCTCGGCCCGGTACGTTCTCGTACCCAGGTGGAGGTCTCTATGACAGACGCTTACCGCTTGGGCATTAGGCCACCTGTCCGCGACTCTGGCAACCTAGAAGGTGCCGCTCCGATTACCCTGCAAGGCCCCTGTGGCGAGGTAGAGTTAGAGGAGGCGGTAATTCTAGCTTGGCGGCATATACATATGCATACCAAAGATGCTGCCGAGTATGGAGTGAAAGATAAAGATATGGTGCGGATACGTGTTGGCGGTGACCGCGGCCTCGTCTTTGAAAACGTCCTAGTGCGAGTGCGGGACGATTTTGCCCTAGAAATGCATGTCGATACCGACGAAGCTAACGCTGCCATGCTATATAATGGTGCGGAAGTAGAGTTAATTAGAGAATAGGACAGCAAAAGACCGACTGGTTTTTATCCCAGTCGGTCTTGGTTCTTGGGAGTGCCAGTCGCTGAAGGCAATCTTAGAAGCCAGCAGTCAGGCACGTTAACATGCGATTTTGAGGTGCCTCTAGCGAGCGTCTTTTTGTTTAGGGCTAGCTAATAGTTGATAGATAGCCATAGCTAACAAATAGACAGCGAATATCTTCCGTAGCAACTTAGGTTGTAGCAATAGCGCCAATTGGGCGCCTAGAAAAGACCCAATGACTGCGCCAACGGCGAGCTGGGCAGCTAACTTCCATTGCACGTTGCCGTAGCGCAGATGGGTAAGAATGGCCAGCACGGAGGTAGGTAGAAAAATAAAGAGAGAAATACCCTGCGCTACATGCTGAGGAGTTCCTTGGATCAGAACTAGGCCAGGTACCAGTAGGGTGCCGCCCCCTACCGCTAACCCGGCCAAGACGCCTGATAACAGCCCTAGAATAATAACAAACATCTAGAACAACATGCGTAGCCCAGCCACTAGCATAAATACAGCAAAGCCTTTACGTAGCAAGCTGGGGCGGCAATAGTTCATTAAAATGGCGCCGATGATAGCCCCGATAGAGGTAGCGACAGCTAGTCCTAGCAAGGAGCGAAGCGGAAGATTTCCTTTCGCCTGATAAACTAGCACACTTACGATCGATGTAGGTAGCACAATTAACAGGCTGGTAGCATGAGCGTGGTGCTGCTGCACCCCGAGTAGATATACCATAGCAGGAATGAGAATAGTGCCGCCACCAATACCGAGCAGTCCGTTAACTAGCCCGGCTACTAGTCCAATTAGGCCATAAGTAAGAAATCCTTGTCTTTGCACAGAAGGCACCTCCACTCCCTAGGTATGCCCCAAAGAGGGAGTGAACATAACTCAAAATATGGTCAAAATAATAGCGAACCCAAATGTTAGTCCACAGGCCGTCAGTAGGCGCGATGAGTCGTGGGAAGTGGGGATTAGTTCGTCAGCAACAACGAAGACCATTGCACCGGCGGCGAAAGCTAGGCTCATAGCGATGGCTTGCGGAGACAGTTGCAGCAGTAGCAAGCTCAGTAGCGTACCCAGGGGAGTAACAATAGCCACGAGCAGGCATAGCGACAAAATTTGCCAGGCACTCCAGCCACCATAGAGCAAAGGTAGGGCGAGGCCAATCCCTTCAGGAATGTTATGCAGGCCGATGGCCAAGGCCAATAGAGTTCCTAGTTCTTCTGTAGCGGCAAAACCGGCCCCGATGGCCAGCCCTTCGGGGAGGTCATGCAGGGCAATGCCTAGAGCCACCAATATGCCCATACGGACATAAGAGTCTCGCCAACTGTATTGCTTCTTGCGGCGGCGCTGTCGCCGCGCCAATGTGTTGCCTATTGACGCGAGGAGCAGCACGCCCAAGGCAAAACCACAGGTAGTGGACAGGCGGCTGCCATGTTCCAAAGCGGCTGGTAGTAGGTCGACGGCTACAACAGCTAGCATCACCCCTGAGGCTAAACCTAGAAAAAGACCGAGGACCCGGTCACTAGGGCGGCCCAAGAAAAGGACGATTACTCCCCCGAGGACTGTAGCCAGGCCGGCTAGTATACTAGAAACAAGAATGTCGGGCAAAGAGCTCGCCTCCAGCAAAAGTAATAAGCGAGGCCGTAACATGGCCTCGCTTATTTATATTCTAAGATCCCTACGAACATGCTCTAAATGGTAGTAGACAGTTCTTTAAAGCCTTCGCCCAAAACCTCATGCGCGTCAACCACAATGACAAAAGCCTTGGGGTCATGTTTTTGAACCAAAGTCTTCACGGGGATAATCTCGGAACGGCTGACGACAACTAAGAGGGTTTTCCTAGGTTTTTGGCTAAAGCCGCCTTCGCTATGCAAATATGTCACTCCACGCTCTAGGTCGTGCAAAATTTGTTGGGCTATGGCTTCGCTTTGTTCAGAGATGATTATTATAGCTTTGACAGAGAAAAGCCCTTCCTGCACATAATCGATAACGCGGGTGGTAACGAAAATCGATAATAGAGCATACATCCCTAGGTCTGGCCCAAAAACTACGGCGGCAGCGCCAACGATAGTTGCATCAATAAGCAAAAGGGCTTGGCCAAAGGGGAGACCGGTTAGGCGGCGTAACAAGCTTGCAGCCAAATCAGTACCACCAGTGGAACCGCGGGATCGAAACACAATGCCAATGCCGACACCAGTAACTACACCCCCATAAAGGGCCCCTAGAATAGGGTCATCCGTCCAAGGGGAGATATGGCCAGTAAGATACACCCAGCCAGAAGTGGCTAAACCACCAACCACAGAGTACCAGCTAAACCGCCACCCGATGACAAAGCCACAGATGAGCAAGAGAGGGATGTTGATCAATAATAGGGTAATACCCGGATCTAAGCCTGTCAGGTGAAAAAGAATGGTAGCAATACCGGCAGCACCACCGGCTGCAATCTTGTTGGGCACCTGTAGGGCGTTAATTCCTATAGCTGTTATTAGCGAACCTAACAAGATACCGATATATTGACTTACAGTGCGTTTCAAATGTTTGCGCTGCAATTATTTTCCCTCCCGACCACGCCTAAATAGCGACTTCATTCTACCATATTTGGGGATAAAAAACCGTACAGCACAGCTGCACGGTTTCTGGTTTAACTTGCCTATGAGATAGATTCCAGATGGTTTCTCAATGGTGCTAACGTAGTTTGCGCACCGCTGCTTCGATACGCTCCAGGCCCAGTTCGATGTTCTCGATGGAAGTGGCATAGGAAAGGCGCAAGTGGCCTTCGCCGTATTCACCGAAATCAGTACCGGCTAAGACGGCGACGCCGGCTTCCTGCAGAATATAATCGGCCAGTTCTTGGCTGGATTTGCCTAAGCCTCTGATATTGGGGAAGGCATAAAATGCTCCTTTAGGTTTGTGGCAGGAAATCCCAGATATGGCGTTCAGACCCGAGACGATTACATCGCGGCGTTTTTTGAATTCGGCTTTCATCTCGTCCGCTCCTGCCTGACTACCGGATAAAGCTTCAATGCCAGCAATTTGGGTGAAGGCAGCTGCGCAAGAATTGGTATTGATAGCTAAGCGCGTTATATGATCAACTAGAGCTGAAGGGATAACCCCGTAGCCAAGGCGCCAACCAGTCATAGCATAGGTCTTGGAGAAACCATCGAGGATGATAGTTTGTTCTTTCATGCCTGGTAACGAAGCTATGGAGACGGGCTCCTCGTCATAAATAAGGCGATCGTAAATTTCATCCGACAAAACCATGATGTTCTTGCCCCGCACTAGGTCAGCAATTTGCTCGAGATTTTCGCGCGAGAGTAATCCCCCGGTGGGATTGGCAGGGGAGTTTATCACGATCACTTTGGTGCGTTCGTTAATCTTGCTAGCCAGATCATCTATATCTAGTTCAAAATTGTTGGACTCGAGCAGGGGCATAGGAACGGCTTTGCCGCCTACAAAGTTAATAGCTGATTCGTAAATAGGGTAACCCGGGTTGGGGTAGATCACTTCGTCGCCAGGGTTAACTAAGGCCAGCATGGTGTAGAGCATCAAGGGTTTAGCGCCGGGCATAAGCACTATTTCGTCGGCAACCGTCGGCACTTTCTTGTGACGGGTCACATATTCAGCCACAGCCTGCCGTGCTTCAGCCAGCCCGGCAGCGGGGCTATAATGGGTATAACCGTCGTTAAGGGCCTTGATGCCAGCATCGATAATGTTACGAGGGGTAGCAAAGTCGGGCTCCCCAATTTCTAGGTGTACAATGTGCCTGCCTTGAGCTTCAAGGGCTTTGGCTTTAGCTAATACTTCAAAGGCTTTCTCAGTGCCTAAGCGAGACATGCGTGTAGCTAACATTTGCTCAATCACGGTACAAATCCCCTCTCCTCACCCACTTGCGCTCTAAAGCTCTTAGCGCAGCTGCCATGATATTTTTCTTAGTTAATCCATACTTGACCGCTAGGTCGTCGGGATTACCCGACTCGCCGAAGGTATCTTTTATGCCCACCATTTCTACCGGTACCGGATAGTTTTTGACGAGCACTTCCGCAATAGCTCCGCCTAGGCCGGCATTAACTTGATGTTCCTCTACTGTAACAATCGCTCCTGTTTCTCGCGCCGCAGCTAAGATTGCTGCTTCGTCGAGCGGCTTAATCGTATGCATATTTATTACTCGGCAAGACACGCCTTGTTGGGCTAGTTGGTCAGCAGCGAGCAATGCTTCGTAAAGAATCGGGCCACAACCAATTATGGTGACATCGGAGCCAGAACGAAGCAGGTTGGCTCTGCCGAAATGCCATTCATCTTCCTCGGATGTGAATATGGGGGTTGGCTCCCGGGTCAGTCGAATATAAACGGGGCCGGGTATTGCAGCAGCTGCCAAGGTTGCTTTCTGTGTTTCGACGGCGTCGCAAGGCACTATCATCTGCATGTTGGGGAGAACTCGCATGAGAGCGATCTCTTCTAGGGCTTGGTGGGTTGCTCCATCGGGACCGACAGAAATACCTCCGTGAGCGCCAACAATTTTCACGTTTAGATTAGCGTAACAGATGGTGGTGCGGATCTGATCCCACGCTCTGCCCGCGATAAAGACACCATAAGTTGTAGCGAACGGAATCTTGCCGCCCATAGCTAAACCGGCGGCCGTTCCCAACATATCTTGCTCGGCGATACCGATGTCAAAAAAGCGGTCAGGGTACTTCTCCCAAAACCAGTTGGTTCGGGTAGACATGGCCAAATCAGCATCTAAAACCACAACATCGGGGTTAGATTCGCCTAGCATCAGCAAGGCATTGCCATAACCATCTCTAGTAGGTTTCTTAATCACGAATCTCGACCTCCTCAGCTTAGTTGGCCAGTTCAGCTAAAGCTTTCGCTAATTCGTCGTCGTTGGGAGCTTTGCCATGCCAACCAGCCACATCTTCCATAAAGGAAATGCCCTTGCCCTTAACTGTTTTGGCTAAGATAACGGTAGGCTTGTCTCTTACGGTCGCTGCTTCGTCATAGGCGGCTAAGACTTGTTCCAGGTCATGGCCGTCTATATTGATGACATGCCAATTGAAAGCAGCCCATTTCTTATCTAGGGGGGCCAAGCCGATAACATCTTCAACGCTACCATCTATTTGGAGTCCATTGTAGTCTACAATAGCACACACGTTATCCAACTTATAATGGGCTGCCGTCATAGCAGCTTCCCAGACTTGCCCTTCCTGCAGCTCGCCGTCGCCGAGCAAGCAATATACGCGGTAATCCATTTGGTTGAGACGAGCAGCCAAGGCTAAGCCATTTGCTTGCGAAAGACCTTGTCCTAGAGATCCGCTGGAGTTATCTAGTCCAGGGAGAGCAAGCATATGGGGATGCCCCTGGAGTCGACTGCCTAGCTGACGCAGAGTCAAGAGTTCTTCCACTGGGAAATATCCAGCCCGGGCTAATACGCTGTACAAAACTGGGGCAGCATGGCCTTTCGAGAGAATAAAACGGTCGCGTTCTGCCCATTCCGGACGCTGAGCATCGTGGCGCATTCTTGCAAAATACAGGCCTACAAGAAGTTCAACAGCTGAGAGTGAACCACCCGGATGCCCCGAGCCGGCTGCATGAGTCATCCGAACGATATCCCGCCGCACTTCTTTGCAGAGGAACTTGAGTTCCTGCAGATCAGGTCGCATGGCGCATTGTCTCCTTTCCTATGTAGGATATACTGATGGGGCTTCATGCCTCGTAAATTATAACACATTGGTGAGAGAGTTGGGCTATTTGCGTCTTGCTTACCCTCTGGGGTGTGATAAACGAGCTACGGCGCTCAACGGCCTGCAGGGATATTGTGCCCCTCAGGCGCTTTACGCATGACGCGTGACCTCCCCGCACCTAGAGCAGTCTCATGGAAACAGGGGCCGTCAGTATGACAGCCTCTGAGAATTAGGGAATGGCAGCGCCACTGAGTTCAAACAGGGTGTCGCCAACCTGTACGTTGATCACTAAATTAGAAGCTTGGGGATTGAGGGGGGGAAAACACAAAACATAGCGCCAAATACGGCTAGTAGGCTGCAGTTCTCCCACTAAGTCTATTTCGGGCGCGCCGGTGAGCTGATAACGCTGTCCTAAATCATCGATTACGGTAGCATCGATTTGACTAGGACCGACCACTGGAGCGCTAGCTAAATGTTCTAGGAGTAGTGAAATCTCGGTCCGACTTTTTTTGTCCGGTAGCGGTGAATTAATACTATAGTGCTTATACTTAGCAATATATTCTAAGCTAAGCCGCTGGTCATCTACGCGACAGAAGATGCTGGAGGGGGCGGGAAGAGGATTGGCAGCTTGTGCTGTCAAGGTCGTATTTCTATACATGATTAGAGTTTTTTCCGCATGGGGGGGTAGGAGTAAATAGACACCTGTAGTAATCAAGGTTACTAGTAGAACAAAACTAGCAGCACGCCGCAAAATCATCACCCCTTTGCTTGAGTATACGCTATTTCTCTCCAGGTCATGAACCAATTTGCCAGGGGTAGTAAAAAGGTTTCCCAAGCCCTTCCAGGGTGAGGAAGGTCGCGCGAGCATGACCACGACCGACCGTGCCTTTTTCAGTACCCCCTGAGGGGAGGCAGCCCAACTGACGCGCAGCCAGATGCAATACAATAGGAAAAGGCCCCGGCAAGTTACGGCCGGGACCCGTGTGTTGCTCTTTAATTAGAGTCCCAAGATTGCACCAGCGATGGAAAAATAGGCAAGTAGAACCAGGGCGTCCACAATAGTCGTAATCAAGGGACCGGCCATTATAGCGGGGTCGATGTTTACCAGTTGAGCGAGTATAGGCAAACAGCTACCTACGATTTTGGCTAGCATAACAGTTACAGCCAGCGTAAGACTGACAACGAGGGCAACATTAGCTGGATAACGTTCAACGAGGAGGACACGCCCAAAATTGACAGTGGCGAGGCCAAAGCCAACTAAGGCGCTGACCAAAAGTTCTTTACGTACGATTTTCCACCAATCTTTGCTTTGTATTTCGCCGAGGGCAAGACCACGAATAATCAGGGTCGAAGATTGGGAGCCGGCGTTGCCGCCAGTGTCCATTAGCATGGGAATGAACACGGTTAGATAAACTAGTTGGGCCAGAAAATCCTCAAAGTGCCGCATAATTTGGCCTGTAAATGTAGCTGATATCATCAAAATCAGTAACCAGCCGAAACGTTGTTTGGCTAATTTGAATACCGATGTATGCAAATAGGGAGTATCACTGGGCTGCATAGCAGCCATCAGCTGGATATCTTCTGTGGCTTCTTCATCTACAACGTCAAGAATATCGTCGCTGGTGACAATGCCCTTGAGCACACCGTGTTCGTCTACAACTGGCAGCGCCATGAGGTCGTAGCGACGAAAGATAGCTGCTACCTGCTCTTGGTTCTCATCGTCGGTAACCTTAATGACGTTGGTGCGCATGATAGATGAGACAAGGGCTGTTGCCTGAGCTAAGACTAATTCTCGTAATGATAGCACACCCACCAAGCGACCCCGTCTATCAACCACGTAGGTGTAATAGATAGTTTCCGCTTGCTCTGCACCAGCGCGGATGACTTTTAGAGCCTTATCGACATTCCATTCTGGCCGCACTGTGAGAAATTCCGTCGTCATGATTGCGCCAGAAGATTCCTCTGCGTATTCAAGTAGCTCGTGCAGAGGGCTGTCTGCAGGCAGAGCCTGAACGATTCTGGTCCGGAGGTCGTCCGTAAGCCATTGCAGCATGTCAACCGCATCATCGGCGGACATTTCGGTAATAAGTTGGACGGCTTGATCGGTGGAAATAAGGTTCAGTAGTCGGACAGCCTGAGCTTCATCAAATTCTTGCACTACCGTTGCTAGCATGGCTGGTGAGATGTTGGGGATTAATGCCAATAATTCATCGTCGGTGAGAGAAGCTAAGGCGTCGGCCAGATCGGCAGGCATAGCGCCGTCAAAAATTGTGTGCAGCTCTTGCGGGTTGGCAGCAAGCATTTGCTCGAGTCTTTCCCTGAGCATAATTAACACCACCCCTTCCTAAACAGCGGAGGAATAGTGCTAACGCAATAGGAGCTTGCGCCATCGAGATAGATGTAGACCATGAAAAATGCGCCTCCTTTGGGGGAGGCGCAGCCGAATCTAAGACATGCTAAATAAACGTCGTCTCACCGTGTCTAACGACGCGCCTCCCCGAACCATATTTAATTGATTTCCGAGGGTAACCGTCGCTATCCACGACAAAACTCACCTCTTTATGTGATGATAGGTTTGCCGTCAGCAGCTACTGGCGGCAAAATACCCCTTAACATAATATGCATGTTAACTACTGTTGTCAATACACAAAGGCCCAATTTGAACTTTTTTCGGTATTAGTTTGCGAAATGACGCATTTCCCTTACAATTGGAGTGGAGGTGTGCTATGAACGAGAATAAGCAGCTTTACTATAAAATTATCACCTACGGTTGCCAGATGAACGAGCACGATGCAGAGATCTTGGCTGGGCAGCTGCAGGAATTGGGTTATGCGCCGACCGATGAAGAGGTAGCGGCAGATCTGGTAATCTTAGTTACTTGTGCAGTGCGCGAGCACGCCGAACAGAGGGTTTATGGCAAAATCGGCGAGCTATACCGATTGAAGCAAGCTAACCCCAATCTAATTCTGGCCGTAGGCGGCTGTATGTCACAGCAGTCTGAAGTGGCCAAGAAGATGAGGCGTCGTTTCCCCTATTTGGACATCATTTTCGGCACCCATAACTTAGCTGAATTCCCAGATCTATTGCGAGCGGCGCAGGTTAGCCAAGAAACAGTATTAGAGCTTTGGGAAGAGGCGGGTGCCATTAAGGAAGCATTGCCGCGGGTACGCCAGGATGGGCTCAAAGCTTGGACTACCATCATGTATGGCTGCAACAATTTCTGCACCTATTGTATAGTTCCTTATGTACGCGGGAGAGAGAGGAGTAGGCGGCCCGAAAATATTCTAGCCGAAATAGAAAACTTGGTGGCTCAAGGTTATCAGGAAGTCACCTTGTTAGGTCAGAACGTCAACAGCTATGGCAAGGATTTGGATCGGGAATATGATTTCGCTGATTTGCTGCGGGCCGTTAACGAAACAGGTATTCAACGTATTCGCTTTATGACATCACACCCTAAAGATATTAGCCCCCGCCTAATAGAAGCTATGGCTGATTGTTCCCATGTAATGGAACATCTGCATCTGCCTGTCCAGGCTGGCAGTAATCGTATTCTACGAGCAATGAACCGTCGCTATACGCGAGAACGTTATCTAGAACTGGTGCAGGAGATCCGCGCAGCCATACCTGATATCTGCTTGACTACAGATGTCATTGTCGGCTTTCCCGGCGAAACCGATGAGGATTTTGCCGATACCTTAAGCCTAATGGAAATAGTACGCTATGATGCTGCCTTTACTTTTGCCTACTCACCCCGCGGTGGTACGCCAGCAGCAAGAATGCTAGACCAAGTTCCCGAAGTAGTCAGCAAAGAACGCTTACAGCGCTTAAATGCACTGCAAACCCGCATCAGCCTTGAACGTAATCAGCAGCTGGTGGGCACTGAACAAGAAATTCTTGTAGAAGGTCCTAGCAAGAATGACCCGGGAAAACTTACTGGCCGCACCCGGGGTAACAAGCTTGTCCATTTTGTGGGTGAGCCCCAGTTGGCGGGGCAGTTGGTGCACGTACGCATCACCGCTGCCCAAACTTGGAATCTCTTTGGTGAGCTAATTTAGAAGCATCGTATTTTAGACAGGCGATGAGCATGCCGCTCTTCGCCTCTTTTTGCTTGTGAGAGCACGAAGTGGTGGCTGCGGGGAAACCATCGGAACAAGACTTACAGCCAGCAGGGAAAGGATGTTTGCTGCTAGAATAATGCATTAGCAGAATGGAGGTACCCACATGCAACAAGGAACAGTCTTTAACATTCAACGCTTTTGTATTCACGATGGCCCTGGCATCAGAACGACCGTCTTTCTTAAAGGCTGTCCGTTGCGCTGCCTTTGGTGCCATAACCCGGAAAGCCAACAAACTCACTCCCAATTAATGTGGCGCTCAGATCGATGTAGTGGCTGTGGCCGCTGTCTCACAGCCTGCCCCCATGGCAATATTTCACTAGTAGATGGGAAGCGACAGGTCGGCGCTGCTTGCCAAGCTTGTGGTAGCTGTGTGCCAGCTTGTCCGGATGATGCTCTAGAAATAGTGGGGCGAGAGATGGATGTGGACCAGATCTTGTCCGAGGTCCTGAAAGACGAGCTCTTTTACGACCAGTCGGGGGGCGGTGTCAGCTTTTCGGGAGGAGAGCCGCTGCTGCAGGCCAGTTTCTTAAGGAACCTCCTGCAAGCCTGTCGTGAACAAGGCTTGCATACAGTGGTTGATACCTCGGGCTTTGCTCCTTGGTCTGTATTAGCGGAATTGGTCCCACTAGTGGACCTGTGGCTTTGCGATCTAAAGATCATGGATGAGGTGCAGCATGTTCAATATACAGGCGTTTCTAACAAAATCATTTTACAGAACCTTGAGCAATTAGCTCGCCTCCATTGCGGCTTGGAAATCCGTCTAGCCATTATTCCAGGCATTAACGATAGTAAAGCTAACCTGGATGCCATCATTAGTTTCTTAAAACCTTTACCAATACGAGGCGTCAGGCTCTTAGCCTACCACGAATATGGTGTAGATAAATATGCCAGGTTAGGGCGGCCTTATGAGTTAGATATAAATACTGCGGAGAGTGCCACTGCTCAAGAAAAGTGTAGAAGCTATTTACAAGCAGCTGGTCTGCTAGTATTGCCATAAAGGAGGTAGCTTAGGTGAATGAGCGAGTAACACGTCTGCGGGACCAGAGTCTTAGCACCAAGCCATACATTTCTATAGAACGGGCTAGGTTGGTTACCGACGTTTATCGCCAGTACGCCGGAAAAGTTTCAGCGCCTATGTTGAGAGCATACACTTTTGCTCGTCTGATGGAACAAAAACAGGTTTATATCGGCGAAGGAGAATTGATCGTGGGAGAGCGAGGAGAAGCACCTCAAGCTACTCCTACCTATCCAGAGCTCTGTTGCCATAGTCTAGAAGACCTAGAACTCATCAACTCCCGGGAAAAAATATCTTTTCGCGTCAGCGATGAGGTGAAACGAATCCAGGCAGAAGAAATCATTCCTTATTGGCAGGGGCGCTCCATGCGCGACCGCATCTTTAGCGCTATGAGTCAAGATTGGCTAGATTGCTATGAAGCTGGTATTTTTACCGAGTTCATGGAGCAGCGGGCCCCAGGCCATACTGTTGCCGATGGTAAGATATATCGATATGGTTTTCGTGATTTTCAGGAAAGAATCAGGAAGTGTATGCAGGAATTAGATTTTGCTCAGGATCCATTAGCTTACGATCGGAGAGAGCAACTGCGGGCTATGGATATCTGTGCTGAGGCCATTATCCGCTATGGAGAGCGGCATGCCGAGCAGGCGGAAAAGCTAGCTGCTGTTACTGAAGACCCCCATCGACAACAAGAGTTGTTGCGTATAGCTCAAGTCTGTCGGCGTGTCCCGGCCGAAGCACCGCGTGACTTTTGGGAAGCTTTACAGATGTATTGGTTTGTGCATATCGGTGTAATTACCGAACTTAATACTTGGGATTCGTTTAATCCCGGGCGCCTAGACCAACATCTGTGGCCCTTTTACGAGAAGGGGTTGCAAGAGGGTACCTTGACACGAGAAAAAGCTAAAGAACTTCTGCAGTGTTTCTGGATAAAATTTAATAACCAACCTGCACCTCCCAAAGTGGGTGTGACCTTAGCTGAAAGCGGTACCTATACAGATTTTGCCAATATCAATGTGGGAGGCTTAGCTGAAGACGGATCTAATGGCGTCAATGAAGTTAGCTACTTACTACTAGAAGTGATCGACGAAATGCGCTTGCTGCAGCCCAGCTCTAATATTCAACTCAGCAAGAAGAATCCCGACCGTTTCCTGCGGCGTGCATGTGAGATCGTGCGTAAAGGGTGGGGGCAGCCCTCCATGTTTAATGCCGATGCCGTAGTCGCTGAATTACTACGGCAAGGCAAGAGCTTAGGCGATGCCCGGGCAGGTGGCACTAGCGGCTGCGTGGAAACCGGAGCCTTTGGGAAAGAAGCCTATATTCTTACAGGCTATCTTAATCTGGTGAAAATTTTAGAGATTACTTTGCATGACGGAATCGACCCGCGCACAGGTAAACGCTTAGGCCCGAGCACTGGTCAAGCTAGCCAGTTTACAGACTTTACTGACCTTATGCGAGCTTATCAAAAGCAGTTGGAGCATTTTGTTAACATCAAAGTACAAGGTAGCAATATTATTGATCGGCTTTACGCCAACCATATGCCTGCTCCATTTCTTTCGGTCATTATTGACGATTGTATTGCCAAAGGGCTCGATTACAATGCTGGTGGGGCTCGCTACAATACCAACTATATTCAGGGCGTGGGTATTGGCACCCTAACCGACTGTTTCTCTGCTATCAAGGAGCATGTCTTTGTCAAAGGCAACATAAAGCTAACCGAGCTGGTAGCTGCCTTAAGTCACAATTTTGTGGGCTACGAACAGCTGCGGCGCCTATTGAGCCAGCAAACACCTAGATACGGCAACGACTTAGACGCGGCAGACTCAATTATGCAGGCGCTTTTCCAGGTGTATTACCAGACGGTAAATGGCCGCCCTACGGTAAAAGGCGGTACTTACCGGATAAATATGTTGCCAACTACATGCCATGTTTACTTTGGATCGGTGACAGGGGCTACCCCCGATGGCCGCTTAGCTGGTGAACCTTTTTCCGAAGGAATTTCACCGGTACAGGGAGCGGATCGCTCAGGACCGACGGCTGTAATCAAATCGGCTGCCAAGATGGATCATTTGCTCACCGGTGGGACCCTGCTCAACCTGAAGTTCACTCCATCTTTGTTAGCTAGCGATGAAGGGCTGACGGGTTTGATGCACTTGATTCGCACCTATTTCCGTATGGATGGTCATCACATCCAATTTAATGTTGTCAGCGCAGATACTCTGCGAGAAGCGCAGCAGAATCCGGAGGCCTATCGTCATTTAATTGTGCGTGTTGCTGGCTATAGTGACTATTTTGTCAACTTAAGTCGGGCTTTACAGGATGAAATTATTGCCCGTACCGAGCACACACATTTCTAACCACAAATAGTTAAGATGAGGTGAGACACATGAAAAAAAAGGCTGATGTAGGTGTATTTGGCGGCTCTGGTTTTTACAGCTTCTTGACCGATGTGGAGGAAGTGACAATCGATACCCCTTTTGGTAGCCCTAGCGATAGTTTTAAGCTGGCCCGGCTCGGAGACAAGACGGTGGCCTTCTTGCCCCGCCACGGCTCCAAGCATACTCTACCACCCCATAAGATCAATTACCGAGCAAACTTGTGGGCTATGCACAGCCTGGGTGTGCGCCACATTATTGCTCCTGCAGCTGTCGGTAGCTTGCAGGCGGATATTAAGCCCGGGGAGTTCGTTATCTGCGATCAATTTGTCAATCGCACCTGGGGAAGGGCTGATACCTTTTACGAAGGCCCGGAAGTGCGCCACGTTAGTGCGGCCGACCCGTACTGCCCGCGCTTGCGTTCCTTGATTACTGACGCTGCTAGCGACTTAGGGGTTAAAGTTCATCCTGCAGGCACTATGGTAGTGATTAATGGGCCTCGTTTCTCTACCCGCGCCGAGAGTCGTGAATATAGTAGGCATGGTTGGCATGTGATCGGTATGACAGGTTATCCTGAGGCCATTTTAGCGAGGGAGCTAGAAATATGTTACGCCAATATTTCGCTTGTGACTGATTTTGACGCCGGACTGGAAGGCAGACCCGATATTGCTGCTGTTACCCATCAGGCTGTATTGGAAGTTTTCGCTCAAAATATCGAGAATGTCAAGCGACTGCTGTTCTCTGTTATCGAGAGTTTGTCTTTAGATGCTGAGCGCAACTGCGTTTGCGCCACTGCCTTAGCTGCTACTGGAGAATAGAGTTAGCCTTCTTGCCGAGGCTGCTGCATAAAAAGGGTGCCGTCGATCTAGGAGGCAACAGCTTTATCTGCCCCAATATTGACAAAGTCTCGCGAGCAGCATATAATACTGCAAAAGTACTCAGGCGTTGAAGTGGAGGAGTAGTGCCGCGTTTCCCCTGCAGAGAAGGAAAGCCATGGGCTGCAAGCTTTCCTGGTGTGAACAGCACGAAGGTCGCCACAGAGCCTTGCGACTAAATCGCACGGGTCTGCCCGTTATCGCAGATAAGAGCGGGGAGGGGTCTTCCCTCTTTCAATTAAGGTGGTACCGCGGAAGCAAGCCTTTCGCCCTTAACGGGCGAAAGGCTTTATTTGTTAGTAAAGGAGGTATTAGTATGGGTCAGGAACATTTGCCTACTGTCTATAATCCGCAGGCAGTAGAAGAGAAATGGTATGAGCATTGGCAGGAAAAAGGATATTTCCATGCTCGGGTAAATACTGAAAAGAAGCCTTTTACTATTATGATTCCACCGCCTAATATTACTAGTGCCTTGCACATCGGTCACGCCATGGATAATACTATCCAAGACATTCTCATTCGCCAGAAGCGGATGCAGGGCTACGAAACCCTCTGGATGCCAGGTACAGACCATGCTAGTATTGCAACCCAAGTTAAAATCGAGGAGGCATTGGCCAAAGAGGGTCTTACCCGCGAGGATTTGGGACGGGAGGCCTTTTTAGAGCGGGCTTGGGCCTGGAAGGAAAAGTATGGTGGAACCATCATTAACCAACTGAAGAAAATTGGATGCTCCTGCGACTGGGAGCGAACTCGTTTTACTATGGATGAAGGTTGCTCTCGAGCTGTGCGGGAAGCTTTTGTGCGGCTTTATGAGCAAGGTCTCATTTATCGGGGCAGTTATATTACCAACTGGTGCCCTAGTTGCCAGACCGTTATTTCCGACGATGAGGTTGAACACGAAGAACATGATAGCCATATCTGGCATTTGCGCTATCCCCTTGAGGACGGCTCGGGCTTTATTGAAGTAGCAACAACGAGGCCCGAAACCATGCTCGGGGATACAGCCGTGGCCGTACATCCGGCTGACCCTCGCTATCGGTCATTCGTAGGTAAGAATGTTATTTTACCCCTGATGGATCGCGTGATCCCCATTATAGCCGATGACTATGTTGACCCTGATTTTGGCACTGGTGCTGTCAAGATCACGCCGGCCCATGACCCTAATGACTTTGCTATTGGTCTCCGGCATCAGTTGCCCCAGGTTGTCGTCATCGGTAAAGATGCCAAAATGACCGAGGAGGCCGGTAAATACGCCGGTCTAGACCGTTATGAGGCGCGCAAGGCCGTCTTGGCTGATCTAGATAGCGGCGGTTACCTGAACAAAGCCGAACCCCATCAACATTCGGTTGGGCACTGTTACCGTTGCCATAGCGTCATCGAGCCTTTAGTATCTCTGCAGTGGTTTGTGAAGATGAAGCCTTTAGCAAAGCCGGCTATAGATGCAGTTAAGCAGGGCAAGACCAGGTTTGTGCCCGAGCGCTTTACCCGCATCTATTACCACTGGATGGAAAATGTTCACGATTGGTGTATTTCTCGACAGCTGTGGTGGGGCCATCGTATTCCTGTTTGGTATTGTCAAGATTGTGAAGAAGTGATTGTGGCTACAGAAGATCCGACTCACTGCCCCCAGTGCCAGTCTGCCCGTTTAGAACAAGACCCGGATGTGCTCGATACTTGGTTTAGCTCAGCTCTCTGGCCGTTCTCGACCCTAGGTTGGCCTGAAGCAACACCAGAGCTAGAATATTTCTTCCCAACAGATGTTCTGGTTACTGGCTACGATATCATTTTCTTCTGGGTAGCTAAAATGATCTTCACATCGCTCCACTTCTTAGATGAAGTGCCGTTTCAAGATGTACTCTTGCACGGCTTAGTGCGCGATAGCCAGGGCCGCAAGATGTCTAAGTCTCTCGGTAACGGTATTGATCCTTTAGAAGTTGTAGAGCAGTTCGGGGCTGATACTTTGCGTTGGAGCCTGCTTATAGGTTCTACCCTAGGTAATGACACCCGCTATTACCAAGAAAAAATTGAAGCTGCCCGTAACTTTACCAATAAGATCTGGAATGCCTCTCGCTTTGTGCTGATGAACCTAGGAGGTTTTACAACGCAGGAGATCGACGTTGAGAACAATTTGGAGTTGGCCGATCGTTGGATTTTGAGCCGCATGAACCAAGTTACGCATGAGGTTAGCCATTTCCTTGAAACCTACAATCTGGGCGAAGCCATGCGGGCTTTGTATGAGTTTACCTGGAACGAATACTGCGACTGGTATATAGAAATAGCTAAGACCCGCCTTTATGGAGATGACCCTGCGGCCAAGAACACTGTCAAATCGGTGCTAGTTTATGTGTTAGAGCAGACACTGCGCCTCTTACACCCCTTTATGCCGTTTATCACCGAGGAGGTATGGCAGCATTTGCCGCAGCGGGGTGAGAGTATCATGATCGCGCCTTGGCCTACCTATCGGGCAGAATTGGCTGATGTGGAAGCTGAGCGGGCTATGAACATGGTCATGGAAGCCATTAAAGCTGTGCGCAACGTGCGTGCCGAGTTGGGTGTAGCCCCTAGCCGCCAGGTGGAGTGTCATGTCCATGCTGCTTCCGAGCAGGAGGCTGACCTCATACGCCAGGCAGCACCCTATTTCCGCAAGCTAGCAGGCATTTCCGAGCTGGTTATCGGTCTTTTTGGCAATGCCAAGCCACCGAAAGCCATGACGGCTGTAGTTACTGGTGCTGAGCTTTATCTGCCCCTTAGCGGCCTCATCGATATTGCCCAAGAAATTGAGCGCCTGCAGAAGGAACTAATAAACCTCGACAAAGAGGTTGACCGAGGCGAGAAAAAACTAGCTAACCCAGGCTTTGTCAATAAGGCACCAGAAGCGGTCGTGAATAAAGAACGCGAGAAACTAGCCGAATGGAAGCAAAAGCGTGAGCGTGTAGCTGCCCGTTTGCGTGAACTACAGGCATAGCGAGATCCTCATAAGTAAGAATAGCCAGCAGTGACGCTGGCTATTTCGTTTGGTGCAGTGCTAGTATCCTACTGCAAAGGGCGAAAACGGGCTATAGTGGTGCCGTCTCGCAACACTGCCACCGCTTTCAAAGAATCTTCTCCCGGCGGCCGGTAGTAACAGACGCGGGCCCGGGCGGGGTGTTTGCCGGTAAAATCCGAGATGATTAGCTGGTCCTTCCAGTGGCAAGTCATACCATCTTCAGCCAGTTCTTCCTCGATCGCATCGCAAGTGGCAAAGGCGTCGGGGTAGTAGAAAGCGGTAGCCGGTAGATCGCTCTGGTTGATGAGGATATTTGCTAGCTCATCGAGGGTTTGGAAGCTTACGACTTGGGATTGTCCGAAAAACTTGCCGCTGCCCCCGGCTCCGGGCCGGTAGGAGTCGATACGAAAACGAAATTCCTTTAGGTCAAGGTCTTGGAGGGTTTGGCCTTCTTTGGCCTTTAATGCTTCTAGACTGACATTAATGACTGGGTACTGCAAATCTGTCCACCCCCTTATTCATCTAGCCTACCCAATCTATTACCAATCTAGGATTTTTTACACCTTCCTGGGACAAAATAGGTCAGAAGTGAGTTCAACACTGGGGGGAAGCATTGTGGCCAGAGACTATGTCAATTTAGTGCGCCATCCAGACAACGCTGCCTTATTTCGGGCAGTAGAAATGTCGATCTTGGCTGCTCATAGCCAGATGCCTTTACACATTCATGCAGAGGGATTGCGCGGCACTGGAAAAACCACTATTTTACGGTCCGCCCGTAGCATCTTGCCACGCATTGAGCGGGTGCGCGGTTGCCTGTATAATTGTGATCCAACCAAACCGCATTGTCCCGAACATGCACATTTAGATGAGACAGAATTAGCAGAGATAGGTACTGAATGGATTCCAATGCCTTTTCTAGAGATTTCCCATTCGGCAAAAGTAGCAACAGTAGTAGGAGGAATTGATTTAGAAAAGTTGGTGAATAGGGCCCACCCCGAGGCGGCTTTGCTACCAGGAACATTAGCCCAGGCACATCGGGGTATTGTGTTTATAGACGAGATAAATCGCTTAGCAGATACTTCGCCCGAATTAGCCGATATACTCCTAGATGTAATGGGAACAAAACCCGGGCGCTTACAGATAGAGGATGCTGGACTACCAACGGTAGAAATAACAAGTCTAGTCACGGTATGGGCTGCCTCTAACCCCGACGAGGATCCGGGCCCTCTAGAAGGTATCCGGCGCCAATTAGCAGACCGGTTTGATCTGTGTGTAGATGTCAAGAGGCCAAGTAACCACGCCACTGTAATGGCGATTTTACAGCCAGAATTGCGTATGCGAGAGTGGCAGGCGCCAGAAGTGCAACAAACCGTCGCGGCTCGACTGACAGGCGGTCTCTATCGTCTGGCGCGGCAAACTATTGCTACCGAATTGCTCAGTTTTCTGGCCCATATTTATCTAGACCACGGACTAGAAAGCTTGCGCGCCTTGGAGGCTATCACCCTAGCGGCCAAAGTTCACGCGGCTTTGGTGGGGAAAGAAAATGTGGAGAAGACTGATTTGCAAGCAGTCATTCCGATGGCCCTCAAACATCGGACCTTACCCCATGTGCTGGCTGATATCCTCGATGAGCTCAATAATTTCGGCAAGGTTGCGGAGGAGGCAAAGCCGGCTGAGGCAGCGCTAGCGGCTGCAACTGCTCCCTCCAGCACAGTGGTAAACAACAACGAGCCGAACCAAGCCAATCGCAGTTTCCTAAGTCGTCTATTCGCATCCATACGGGAGCCAGCTGGAGAAGAAAATGAGAGCGCCGATGAAGATCTCTTGCCAGGTTCACCTCAAGCTGCTTTATCTCCAGCTAGCACTAGCCAAGCCAAGCGAACGTGGTTAGACGCTAGCCTAGCTGACCCTGAGATGGTCAATATTATAGCACCGCCCAGGCCGGCGTCAGCTTTGCCAGATGTACCCGAGTCGCGCCTAGTAATGGGACAAACGGAGCTAGAACGTGAACGGTGATCTGTTCTTAAGTAAGCAACGCGAACTACTCAAATATTTGCGGGCAGACGCAGGTTGTCGGCTAGGGGAATCTGCAGTATGCAGTCGTAAGGTTCATACTGTAGACCCGTATCGCCCCGAAGTGGTAACTATTATCAGTAACGCTGATGCCGGACAAGTGTTTTACCGGCGCCGCCGCCCCCGGGAAATTGTGCATGTAGATATATTTCACTCTGTCGGTCACGTGCGCCCGCAGCCAATAGCTCAGGCTGTAAAACGGGGGCTCGAGCGATATGGCCAAACCCTAGGCGCCTTGATAGGCTACGGGCAGGCCCAGAGTCGCTACCAGCTGGCGCATTATTTCGATGTGCAAACAGGTCTTGGGGGTGGCCGTGTTACCGGCTCCCAGCAATATGGGCAAAAGGAGACGGTAAAAAAGGCGCATCTCAATCATGTACACCTGACAGGGAAACTGCCTGACGGCGATTTGGCCGCCATATTTTTCGTTGTCACTGCTGTGGAACAGGCAATAATAAAGCAAGGTCTCGAATTACGCTGTATTGAGCAAATCCAGCATGAAACCAGTCGCCTGGGTAATCAAGCCGAAGACATGTCAACCTACACCGCTTTCACTGACTCTTTCTTGCGAGAACAAGCTACTGCCCTGGGAGAAAACCAGGCTTATGCCTACGAGTTGACAGCCCTCGCTGATATTATGGAAAACTTAGATGACTTAGCGGAATTGAGCCAGATCATGCAGGAAGTCAAGAGTTCGGGACGCCCGCCCTATAACAATCGCTTTCCCCATTATCCGAGAGAAGCCAGGCTACTAGATGCCTGGACCAAACTGGAAGGGTACGGGTTAATCGAAAAACATCTTGGTCACTATCGTCTAACAGAGGCTGGCCTAGAACTCAACCGTCGCCTGCTTTATAACGCCCGAGAGTTGGAGGCCGAACTACGGCAGCAAAGCCTCTTGCTCAGTCTGCATCGAACTAGCAGCTTAGGTAGTTATGGTCCTACTTCAAGGCGGGATACGGTGCGGCGCGGAGTAACCCGTCGCATTGTTGTTCCGGAACAAGGCGATCATTTGGCAGTCGGCCCCACCGTAATCAATGCTTTAGTATGCCGCAGCCAGGAAGATAACTGGCTGATCCGGCAATCAGATTTGCGTTTTGAAAAACGCCGCGGTCGTACAGGTATCGACATTTGTCTATTGATCGATGCCTCGGCTAGTATGTTGGGAAAACGGATGAAGGCTGCCAAGAATTTGGCGGAGCAATTGGTGCAAAACAGTCGCGACCGCATCTCTGTGATCACTTTCCAGGAACAAGCTGTGAAAGTGGTGGTACCCTTTACTCGCAATCGTCTGCAGATCAGACAGTGCTTAGAGACGATCAAGCCGGGAGGACTGACGCCACTGGCGGCTGGTTTGCGCAAAGCTGCCGAGCATGTGCGCTCTCATTGCCGTCGCCCCGGACTATTATTGTTAATTACCGATGGGATTCCTACTTTGGGTGAGAAACAGGCAGATCCCCTAAGAGATGCTCTGGAAGCGGCCCTCGATTTTCGGGAGACAACCCGCTTTCATTTGTGTTGTGTAGGACTCCAACCAAATCATAATATTTTACGGCGCGTGGCTGAAACGGCAGACGGGAGCTTACACATTATCGATGAACTAAACACTGCCAGTTTGCTGCATATTGCCGAAAGCGAACGCAGCCGCGCCTGGCAGAAAGTATAAAAAAGACCAGTGGGAAATTACCCGCTGGTCTTTTTTATGCCTGAGGATGTCACATGCTGGTTCGCCTCTGCTAATATCGCATGGCAGGCCCATCTCAGAAGAAAGTTAACATTAACCTTCTAGTTTAAATGCTCCAATAGCGCTTTGTAGTTGGTCGGCCAACTTAGTTAGGTTCTGAGCTGCATTACTAATTTGCAGAATTTGAGATGTCTGTTCTTGAGCAGCAGCCGTGACCTCTTCTGCCGAGGCAGCGCTTTGGGTAGAGACGGCGCTAACATTATGTATAACCTGTACGACTTGGTTAGTATGTCGTTGTAGGGCGCTTAGTTCGGTGGTGATTCTATTGACCTCGGTGTCCGCTTGTTCTATAGCTCTAGTGATACCTTGGAAGGCAGCCGTGGTTTGCTGCACGGCGGCCTGTGCATTGGCAGCCGCATCTCGACTCATATTCATTTCTGCTACAGCTTGTTCTGTACCTATCTTGATGCGGTTGATAAAGTTGGCTATATCCTTGGTAGAGTTGGCGGTTTGTTCGGCTAGGACGCGTACTTGCTCGGCTACGACAGCAAAGCCTAGGCCATGTTCGCCAGCCCGGGCTGCTTCCACGGCTGCATTCAGAGCTAAGAGGTCAGTCTGGCTAGATAAACGACTGATAATGTCAACAATGCGGCCGATTTCTTCGGAGTAGGCACTCAACTCTCTGATGGTTTCTTCAGCATTGTTGACAGCAGCCACTGTTTGCTCGGCAGCCTGATTCTGTTCGGCAACAACACTGAGAGCATCTTCTGCCAATTCTTTAGCTTGGCGGCTGAGGGTGCCGGCTTCGGCTGCCTGTTCTAGCATTCGCTCCGCCGCCGCAGCCATCTCTTCCACCAAATTACTACCATGGGCAGCTTCCTCAGCCAACCGCCCCGCACCGGCTGCAACCTCTTGAATGGTAGCGCTCACCTGCTCGGTAACATAACCTGTCTCTTGGGAAGTAAAGGCTAATGTTTCTGCTGCAGTTAGTAATTCACGAGCAGCGCTATCCATGCCACCGACTAGCTGACGCAGATTGCGCACCATGGCGTTAAAGTTCTGGGCAAGGGTACCAATTTCATCCTGGCTAGTGGCTTCTACTTGCTGATCGAGCTGGCCGCTGGCTAAGACAGATGTGGCTTCCGAAAGCTGAATAATTGGTTTTACTAGGCTGCCCGAATAGAGGTAGACCGCAGTGCCCATAACTAGCAGACATAAAATAGCAACAATAAAGAGGCTGTCGTTGGAATGGGCTTGAGCAAAGGCTGCCTACTTATATGGCAATTGATGGATTAGTCCCCAACTTGTGTTCTGTACGGGCGCATAGGCTATAATTTGTTGTTCTCCCGAGAGGGCGAAGGCAATAGCTCCTGCTTGCTGTGCTAGCGCACCGCGAGCAGCGTCGGTGATGGCACTATGTTTGGTGCCTATGCGGGCATCTCCTTGCATGAGCATGGAGGCCGTGGAGCCTAGCACTGCTTCACCTTGTTGGTTAAGGACCATAATTTCACCGCCTAACGCGGCTAGTTGGTCGATAAGCGGGTGAAGATCTAGCATCAATCCGACAAGGCCAATTACCTCACCATCAGTGTCAAATATGCTATGCCATACAGGCAATAACCAGTTGTCGTTAGGACCTAATACGGGATTACTAATGCCGGCAGTTAGGTCTGTAAGCGGCAAGTTTTCTAGTTCAAGCCAAGGGGTGCCAACGCGGCGTATGTTGCTTCCCAAGCGGACCCAGGCCCCTTCTGCCTGAGGGGTGTTGGCTACTAAACGTTGTAAGGAGTTGGCTGACGGGCCGTTTGCGCCAGACATGGTCCAAGCCGTAGCCAATTGTTGGCGATAAGTATCCAGCTGACTAGCCAGTTGGTTGGCAATTGCTTGGGCCCCCTGGGTTGCACTGTCTCTGACGATGTTAGCGATGGTATTTTTGACCGACGTGCTAAGCGAAAGAGTAGTCACGACGATAGCCACGGTTAATAGTATCAGCACGGTTAAGGTCATGCGGTTGCGAAGACTCTTGTAGTTGAACAATTTACCCATTACTCAAATCCTCCTTCTGCCGACTGTATGGAAGAGTATGTTAAGCCTTTAAATTAGACACATACCGCAGATTTTCCTGCTCGATGTCGAAAGGTTGGGACTGGCGACCCATTGTGTGCGGCAGCAGGAATTCGACCAACAAAAGGTGAACCCTTCTACTAAGCGTATTGCG
>JAAYHE010000076.1 GCA_012735505.1 Bacillota bacterium | reverse complement strand
TGGGGGACGTATCCTAGATTGCAATGACGCCAATCAAGCTGGGCCTTTTTCAGCCGAGAGAGCTGGTAGCTTGCCTGCCGGAGAAATTATTAGACTGTCTTATTCTGGCAAGTATACTTTGGCTCAGCTGCAGAATCTTCTGCATAGGCAGGCCGGTCTTGCTGGCTACCTAGGCAGTAATGATGCCCGCCTGGCTGTGCAACAGGCAGAGCAAGGAGATAGTAGGGTTATTTTAGTGCTAGAGGCCATGGCCTACCAGATTGCCAAAGAGATCGGGGCTATGACCACTGTTGTAGCAGGTGAGATAGATGCCATTATCCTAACTGGCGGTTTGGCTTATGCAACTTATTTAACGGCTCGCATCAGTAATTATGTTGATTACATAGCTCCCGTGCAGATAGTGCCAGGAGAAAGAGAGATGCTGGCTTTGGCCGCCGGAGCTTGGCGCGTTCTTTCTGGCCAAGAACAGGCCGTTATATATGCCCAGGTGAGGAGGAATCGGGATGATAACTAGTCTGGAGGAAGTCTTAGCGGCCGCTGTCGATAAAGGCGGAGACAAAATGATTGCTGTGGCTGCCGCTCACGATAAAGATGTTTTGGCTGCGATCAAAGAAGCTTATCGCATAGGATTGGCTACGGCCATCCTCGTAGGTGATGCAGAGCGAGTTCACCGAATTGCTGCAGAAATAGACTTTGACTTAGATAAGATTCGCGTGATCCACGAACCCGATCCCGTAGCCGCTGCCCGCGCGGCTGTCCGGCTGGTACGCCGGGGAGAAGCGCAAATGCTTATGAAAGGCTTGGTTAATACAGCCGACATATTGCGGGCCGTTCTAGATAAGGAGAATGGTTTACGTACAGGCCGCGTACTAAGCCATATAGCTATTATGGAAGCGCTTGGTTACGGCCGCCTGTTATTGTTGACTGACGGGGGAATGAATATTGCTCCTGACCTCAAACAAAAAGCCCAGTTGATAGCCAACGCTGTCGATGTGGCTCGCTGCCTAGGCATAGATTGTCCTAAGGTAGCCTTGATTACTGCTTTTGAGCAGGTGAATCCCGATATGCCAGCCACGATTGAGGCAGCTCTCTTAGCGAAGATGGCAGATAGGGGCCAGATCAAGCACTGCATTGTCGACGGTCCCATCGCGCTTGATGGTGCCGTTTCTGTAGAGGCGGCTGCCCATAAGGGCATCCAAAGCCCAGTCGCCGGGCAGGCCGATATATTGTTGGTGCCCACGATCGAAGTAGGTAACGCCATATACAAAACCTTGGTCTACCTAGGTGGGGGATGCATAGCTGGTATAGTAGCCGGAGCTGCCGCTCCTGTCATCCTAGCTTCTCGTGCAGATACATCCCAGGTAAAACTATACTCTATTGCTGCTGCCGTGCTTACGGCCAATTAGGGGGGAAAGCGATGCACAAACTGCTAGTTATCAATCCCGGGTCTACTAGCACGAAAATCGCTGTTTATCAAGGTTCGCAGCCAATATTTGTGCAGGTCTTGCGCCACTCGGGGGAAGAATTAGCTCGTTATGAGAGGATCTATGACCAGTATCAGTTTCGCAAGAAAGCAGTACTTGAAGCTTTAGCCGAAGCCGGTATACAGGTTGCCGAATTAGATGCTGTCGTAGGCAGGGGAGGTTTACTGCGTCCCATTCCAGGCGGCACCTATTCTGTTAACGAAGCTATGTTGGCGGATTTGCGGGTCGGGATCAGCGGCGAACATGCTAGCAACCTAGGAGGATTGTTGGCCCATGAAATCGCCCATACCCACGCCATCCCTGCTTATATAGTTGACCCGGTAGTAGTGGACGAGTTAGAAGAAGTGGCTCGTTTGTCCGGTCTGCCTGGTATCCAGCGGGTGAGCATTTTTCATGCTTTAAATCAAAAAGCAATTGCCCGCCGTGCGGCTGCTGACTTAGGGCAAGAGTATGAGGGATCGAATTTTGTGGTGGCCCACTTAGGCGGTGGCATCTCGGTAGGCGCCCATGCTCACGGGCGCGTGATCGATGTCAACAACGCCTTGAATGGCGAGGGGCCGTTTTCGCCAGAAAGAACAGGTGGCCTGCCGGTACTAGCTTTGGCCGAGCTGTGCTTATCTGGTAAATATAGTGAGCCAGAAGTTCGTAGGATGTTAGTAGGGAATGGCGGGCTAATGGCCTACTTGGGCACAAATGATGGCGTGGAAGTTGGCCGGCGCATTGCGGCTGGTGAGCAATGGGCTCTCTTAGTTTATAGGGCGATGGCTTATCAGATTGCCAAGGAAATTGGTAGTGCGGCTACTGTTTTACGAGGACAGGTTGATGCTATCGTGCTGACCGGCGGTTTGGCTTACGACCAAGAGTATCTAGTCCCTTGGATCAAAGAGAAAGTTGCCTACATTGCACCAGTAATGGTTTATCCGGGGGAAGACGAGCTATCAGCCCTAGCAGAAGGTGCTTTACGGGTGCTTACCGGCCAAGAAGAGGCACGAGTTTATGCTCCCGCTCCAGATTTCACTGAAAGGCTTGACCGAGTTGCTCTCCCCTAACAAAAGACTTGTATTCTTTGTTGGGGGTTACGGCAGCGGTAAGACCGAGGTAGCCGTCAATTACGCCCTCCACTGGTCTCATCAGACGACAGACCTTTCTCTCGTAGACTTAGACATCGTGAACCCCTATTTTCGTTCCCGAGAACAAGCCCAGCTGGTCAGCAGGGCAGGCATTAAGGTCATAGCGCCTGCCGGCGCCCTAGCTACGGCTGATTTGCCTGCCGTACCCCCCGAAATAATTGGAGTAATACAAGACACGAGGCGTAAAGCCGTGTTTGACATCGGTGGAGATGAAACGGGGGCCCGGGTACTGGGACGTTTTCACCACCTTATTCCCCAGCATGAGTACGAAATGTGGTTTGTTTTCAACGCCTGCCGTCCCTTTTCTCGAGCAGTTGAACCGACAGTAGCTCTATTGCACGCCATAGAAAAGATAAGCCGCCTTTCAGTTACTGGCTTAGTCAACAACACCAATCTGATGCAGTTTACTGACCTCTCTTTGCTGCAAAGGGGAGAAGCTGTGGCTTTTGCAGTAGGGGAGGCCATTGGCGTGCCACTAGTTATGAACACTGTGGCTTGTACTTTGGTTGACAAGGCTGCAGCCCAACTTTCTGCACCCATATTGCCTCTGCAACTATTCATGAAGCGGCCTTGGGAATAGTTGTTTGACATTCTTTCAGAAAGGAGGTATTCGGCTAAATGCCAAAGGTCACGTTCCGAGAAGATCGTTGCAAAGGCTGCGAACTGTGCATTTCGGTGTGTCCTCGCAATATCCTGGTTATGTCAGAAAAGATGAACCAAAAAGGCTTCCATTATGCGACCATTACTGATCAATCCCGCTGTATAGCTTGCGCTTTCTGCGCGCGGATGTGTCCCGATACGGTAATTGAAGTTGAGCGCTAATACTTAAGGGAGGTTTGGTTATGGGTGAAAAAATACTGATGAAGGGCAACGAAGCCATCGGCGAAGCTGCCATTCGAGCAGGCTGTCGTCACTTTTTCGGCTATCCGATTACGCCTCAGAATGAGCTACCTGAATATATGGCGCGCCGCTTACCTGAAGTTGGCGGGGTCATGGTGCAGGCAGAAAGCGAAATAGCGGCTATCAATATGGTGTATGGGGCAGCTGGCGCTGGCGCACGTGTGATGACTTCTTCCTCCAGTCCTGGCATTAGCCTTAAGCAAGAGGGACTCTCTTACATTGCCGCCGCAGAGCTCCCTTGTGTCATTGTCAACATGGTGCGGGGCGGGCCCGGACTCGGTGGCATTCAGCCGGCACAAAGCGACTACTGGCAAGCTACTAAAGGTGGCGGACATGGTGACTATCGTATGTTAGTCTTAGCTCCAGCTTCGTTGCAAGAGATGGTTGATTTGGTGCGAGATGCTTTTGCTCTTGCCGACAAGTATCGTAACCCGGTTATGATCCTGGGTGATGGCATGTTGGGGCAGATGATGGAGCCAGTTATGTTTAAGGATGAAGAAGTGCGGGAACTGCCCGCCAAGGAGTGGGCTACCACTGGCACTCGTAATCATCCGGGGCGCAATGTTATCAACTCCCTCTATCTCCAACCAGACCGCTTAGAAGCACACAATGAGCATTTGCAGCGCAAGTATGCCCAGATGGCTGCTAACGAGGTGCGCTACGAAAGTGTGAATGTAGAGGATGCTGATCTGGTGGTAGCCGCCTTCGGGTCTACTGCGCGCATAGTGCGCTCGGCCATGGAAGCGGCAAGGCAGGAGGGGTTACGGGTAGGGCTGATTCGACCAATTACTTTGTGGCCTTTCCCAGAGGAGGCTTTCCAGCAGGCAGCAAAGACTGCCAAAGCCTTTTTGAGCGTGGAGATGAGTGCCGGGCAGATGGTTGAAGATGTGCGCTTGGCGGTCAACGGCCAAAAACCGGTCTATTTTTATGGACGCACCGGTGGCATGATTCCGACACCAGAGGCGGTCTTGGAGAAATTTAAAAAGATTTTGGGAGGTGAAGCATAATGGCTAAAGTGTTTGCTAGACCTAAGGCTCTAGCCGATGTTGTCACCCACTATTGCCCAGGATGCACCCATGGTATCATCCATCGTTTGGTAGCCGAAGCCATCGATGAGCTTGATATTCTGGACCGTACCATCGGCGTAGCTCCTGTCGGGTGCGCCGTATTGGCTTATGACTATTTCGAATGTGATATGCAAGAAGCAGCCCATGGTAGAGCCCCCGCGGTTTGCACCGGGATCAAACGCGTTCTGCCCGATGCAATCGTCTTCAGCTATCAAGGGGATGGAGACCTTGCGTCTATCGGAGCCGCAGAGATAGTGCATGCGGCTGCCCGGGGAGAAAACATAACCGTAATTTTTGTCAATAACGGCATATATGGAATGACTGGAGGGCAGATGGCGCCGACGACCCTAATCGGCCATAAGACGACAACTTCGCCTTACGGGCGGGATGCGGCGGTACAGGGGTATCCCCTCCGTATAGCGGAAATGTTGGCAACTCTAGAAGGGCCTGCCTATATTGAGCGTGTGTCAGTACATACGCCCCAGCATGTCAATCGAGCAAAACGAGCTATAAAACGTGCTTTTGCAAACCAAGTAGAGGGGAAAGGTTTTAGTATAGTAGAAGTATTATCGACTTGTCCCACCAACTGGGGCATGACGCCCGTTGAAGCGCTACAGCGCGTGGCCGACGAGATGATTCCTTATTATCCCTTGGGCGTATTTAAAGATATTGACGCAGAGGGGGAAGATAAATGACGCATGAAATGATTTTTGCCGGTTTTGGCGGCCAGGGCGTAATGCTTATGGGCCAGATTTTAGCTTATGCCGGCATGCTGGAGGACAAACATGTATCGTGGTTGCCCTCCTATGGCCCTGAGATGCGGGGCGGCACTGCCAACTGTACTGTAGTTGTGGCTGAGCAACACGTTGGTAGCCCGGTGGTCACTCGCCCCAACCTTGTGGTGGCAATGAACCTGCCTTCCTTGGATAAGTTCGAAGTCAGCATCAAGCCTGGTGGCTTGCTCATCTATAATAGTTCTTTAATCTCACGGCAACCGGGGCGAAACGATATTGAGGTTCTAGCTGTTCCCGCCAACGAAATTGCGAACGAACTAGGAAATGATCGTGTATCTAACATGGTGGTTCTAGGGGCCCTGTTGGGCAAGCGGCCTATGGTAAAAATGGAATCGATTCATGCTGCGTTGCGCCATATTTTGCCACCCCACCGCCATCATTTGCTATCTTTAAACGAACGGGCATTAGCTAGCGGCCAAGCCCTTGGAAACAGCAATTAGGCCAAAACTTGACTCTTGTTAGCCAGATGCTTGCCGAAAAGCACGATCGGTGGCGGTCGTGCTTCACGCGCGTTGTTCGACGCCGGCGTTCCAGTCATCGCGCGCTGGTAGCCAGCGACTGTAGGTAAGGACTTCGTCGCCAAGGGCAGCGGTCAGAAGTCTGGAAGCCCAATTTACTGCTGGCCGCTCCTTTCTCCTTGGCTCCTTTGCTCTCTTGATTTTTGGCTCCCATGCGCTTTACGGATGACGCGCACCGCCGCTTGTGCAGACCTGGGGTTACTGCGTAGGCCTGTTGGAACCTGCTCCAGGGCCCAAGCAGTTGCCCCAGGCCGGGCATGTATACGTCGAAGAACAAGCCTCACGACCACGACCCAGAATTACCATGCCCCGAACTCCCTCATCCTAGAAGGACTTTTCTTTGGCCCCAGCAGGAGGGGCCTCTCTTTTCTTACCCTAATGCTGTAATAGACGCAGTAATTCCCTCATGGAAATATTGCCATAGGTTCGACTCAACCCGCGTAAGCGGTTCAAAACCTCTTTTTTGCTGCCTACAAACCAACAAGCTTTAGCCATTATCAGCTCTTGCATAGGCAGAGCCCCTCCCCTCGTAACTTTGCCCCTAGTCTATGCAGCGGACGTCAGGGCGATACCTGCATGGGGACAGGCTCATCTGTTCTAAGACTTGTACACCTTGCATACCCTTTCTTAGACAGGCAGGGAGGGGGGCAAGTCATGTTTAGGGCGAGATTACAACAGCATTTGCATGAGCATCTGATCGGCTATATCTTTGTCGTTGTCCTCTTTAGTGTGGGGGTAGTTTTTGGGGCGGTAGCTGTCAAAGCCCTGACTTTCACACAAAAACAAGAGCTCCTCCAATTTCTTCGCCAGTTTTTTTCGAGTGGAGTAGCTACACCAGTTGGAACAGCAGCATTTGCGCAGACTCTCAGTGCAAACCTGCAGTTGGCAGCCCTGATTTGGTTGCTGGGAGTGCTAATCATTGGTTTGCTGATTGTGATTGTAATTGTGTTTTTCCAAGGTTTTGTACTCGGGTTTTCAGTCGGATTCTTGGTAGATCAGATGGGCATGAGGGGGCTACTTTTTGCGGCTGGCTCCGTTCTGCCGCATAATCTGCTCCTTGTGCCCGCAATTTTGGCTTTAGCTGCCATGGCCATTCACTTTACCTACCAAGTATTAAGACCATCTATTCGCCAACGGCGTCTAACTTACGGCCAGCGTTTTGCCCAATATAGTGGCAATGCCCTACTCCTAGCATTAATAATTTTCGGAGCTAGTGCAGTTGAAACCTGGCTTTCGCCTGCGTTAGCTAGGCTTGTAGCCCGTATCTTTCAGTGATTGTCTGACTTGGTTAAGTTTGCATACAAAGAAGGTGCCCATCCTCGCTCCCTCTCTGCTATAATTAGTGCAAGACGCAAAGAGGAGGCGTAAAATGTTGCACCGTTATATCTGCCTGCTCTTAATAGCGACCCTAATATTAGTGGCTCCCGCTAGAGTTGCTGCGATGCCTGCCATTTCTTCGGAGGCAGCTGTCCTTGTAGATATGGAAACAGGCGAGATATTAGGCGGCATTAACGCAAATAAGCAGGTTTACCCGGCTAGCACAGCTAAGATACTGACCGCATTGATTGCAGTGGAGCGAGGCAACCTTGATGATATGGTGACTGTTAGCAGTTTAGCTTCCAGGCAAGAAGGGACCTCTCTCTACAGCAAGGCAGGTGAACAATACCTATTTGAGGATTTGCTTTACGCCTTGCTAGTACACTCAGCTAATGACGCTGCGGTAGCCTTAGCCGAACATGTAGCAGGATCGGTGGAAGCTTTTGCTGAGTTAATGAATGAAAAGGCGGCTGCTCTAGGCGCTGAGGGGAGCAATTTTGTTAATCCTAACGGTTTACATGATAAAGATCACTATACAACCGCAGCGGATATGGCCAAGATTTTCGCGGCTGCTCTAAAAAACCCTGTTTTACAGGAAATAACAACCACCCGTGTCTATTATATTGATTTACCGTCGGGCGAGCGGCGAACCTTAATAAATGGAAATAAGATGTTGACCGAATACTCGGGGACAATTGGGGGTAAGACAGGATACACGCGGCAGGCGGGTAACTGCTTGTTGACGGCTGCCCAAAAAGGCAGCCTCAAATTAGGAGTTACATTGTTTAAGGCCCAGGGCAAGGCTATGTGGAGCGATGCTCAACGTTTACTTGATTATGGTTTTGCTAATTGGTCTAGCCATTCTCTCGCTGAGCCCGGTCAAGTGATTACAGCAGTACCTACTCGTTACGGTTCCGATGCCTTGTTGGTGTCTGGTGGCGAGTTGCATGTAACTTTACCGAAGGAAGAGCAAGATCCAGCCTTTCATTGGGAGATTAATCTAGACAAGCCATTAAAGGCACCCCTGGCAATGGGGCAGGTAGTGGGCTCGGCGACCTATTTTATTGAAGACAGAGAAATCGGTTCTGTACAGTTGCAAGTAGCTCATGCGGTGCCCAGACTGTGGTATACTTACTGGGAATTGGTGTTGCTCACCTTTTTCGCCGGCGGCATTATTCGCTGGCGAAATGCAAGCAAGAGCAAACGACAGACTTAGCGCAGCAGGGTATTTAGATAAGGGGGTAATCATCAGTGGCCAAACGAACGTTAGGTATTTTATTTGGCGGACGTTCGGGCGAACATGAAGTGTCTATCCAGTCAGCCGCTTCCATCTGGGAGGCAGCAGATCGCAATAAATATGAACTAGTACCTATAGCTATTAGTAAGGCTGGAAAGTGGGTCACAGGCCTAAGCCCGGTAGAGGCTGGCACGGTTGTGCCAGAGCCAGAGCAAGGAGATGATCCAACACTGGCCTTAAGTCCAATTGACGTAGTTTTTCCAGTTTTGCATGGTCCTTATGGCGAAGACGGCACTATACAAGGCTTATTGGAAATATTAGATAAACCATATGTGGGGGCTGGTGTGTTGGCTTCGGCCCTCTGTTTAGATAAGGCCATGGCCAAAACAGTGTTTGCCCAACATGGTTTCCCCCAAGGCCCCTTCCTCGTCTTCAAGCGTAGCTTTTGTCAGGAACAACCGGCAGCTGTATTACGAGCCGTTGAAGAGGAATTAGGTTTCCCTTGTTTTGTGAAGCCTGCTAATATGGGCAGCAGCGTCGGTATCAGTAAAGTGCATATCCCCGATCAACTAGCGGATGCATTAGAAGTGGCTGCTGCTTACGATAGCAAGATTGTCATCGAGGCCTTTATCGACGGGCGAGAAATAGAGTGTAGCGTGCTGGGGAACGACCAACCCATGGCTTCAGTTCCCGGTGAAATCGTACCAGCAGCAGAGTTTTATGACTACCAGGCCAAATATGTAGACGATTCTGAGCTAATAATTCCAGCTCCTCTGACGCCGAAACAAGTGGCTGATATCCAAAGTTTGGCAGTGCAGGCCTTTCAAGCTGTTGACTGCTCGGGTTTAGCCAGGGTAGACTTCTTCCTGCGTAGGCAAGATGGTCAAATATTGATTAACGAAATTAATACTATGCCCGGCTTTACTCGCATTTCGGCTTACCCGAAGCTATGGGAAGCTAGTGGCCTTAGCTATCCGCGCTTAATTGACGAACTAGTAGCCTTAGCTCTAGAACGGCACGCAGAAAAACGTTAGTTTCGGCCTGGGTCTTACCTTGCTTTTTAACTGATATGGCATGACATTAGGACAGCCCGCATATATATCTAGCAGAAAAGCCCTCGCCGGGAGGCAAGGGGATGGGAGGCGGGCGTGTTATGTTTATAGTTATTGGTCCCATCGGCAAGCGCTGGGGAAAGCTGCTGCGGCTAGCAGCCATTGGAATCGTCTTGCTGCTCATCGCCCTTATTGCATGGCGAATTATGGGCATGATGGCCGGGGGTAGAGAAGCAGACATTTTTCTTGACACCGTGCAGAGGACCATGTCTAACTGGGGCGAAACTGGCAACGGCAATTTTTGGCAGCGTTGGGTGGGCAGTTTACAACGCTGGTTTAGTTTAGGATTCTAGTGGCACAGCAAGCCTCCTGTTACAGAACCAAATGTAGCAGGAGGCCTTCGTCATTTTAGGCAAGCTGCCTTGCACTAAGCTCAACTAATTAGTCAACATAATCTGGCTCAGCAGGATTTAGCCTTCTGCCTGTGGAATACTACATATTGACAATGCTTATAGCGTTATATTACAGCGGTGCCCAATCGCACTCGGATATTGGAGGATGCCCCTTGGAGCAATTAGTAGAAGAATATTTAACTTACTTGAACGTGGAACGAGGTTTGGCCGTAAACACCTTAGAGGCTTACGGGCGGGATCTGCGCTCTTACGTTCGTTTTCTAAAGGAGCATAAAGTCACTTCATTTTTGCAGACTGACAGGGATACTGTCAGGGCTTATCTAGAACATTTACATAACTTGGGTAGGGCGGCCTCTACTATTTCACGGAATTTAGCAGCATTAAAGTCTTTTTATCAATTTCTAGTAAGTGAAAGCTTAATGAAGGAGGACCCCACAATCCATTTAGAATCGCCCAAAGTTTTAAAGCGCCTACCCCGTGTATTAAACTTAAGTGAAGTCGAGGCATTGCTCAATCAGCCTAGCTTGGAAGATGCCTTTAGCCTGCGCGATAAAGCCATGTTAGAGGTAATTTATGCCACGGGTATCAGAGTGAGCGAGCTAGTTGCCCTTAACCTCTCGGATGTCAACTTGGAGGCGGGTTATCTGCGTTGCGTAGGAAAAGGCAATAAGGAGCGCATTGTACCTCTTGGCTCCGTGGCTGTCAAGTATGTTGAAATGTACCTCGATTTGGGTCGACCCGAGTTGACTAAGAATAATAGTAGTGAAGTAGCGCTTTTTGTTAATCATCACGGACGGCGTTTGTCTAGGCAAGGTTTCTGGAAGGTTGTGAAACGGTACGCCAAAGAAGCAAATATTGACGAGAATATTACACCCCACACGCTTCGGCACTCGTTCGCAACCCATTTGTTAGAGAATGGGGCGGATTTGCGCTCGGTGCAAGAGATGCTAGGGCATGCTGATATTTCTACTACACAGATTTACACGCAGGTCACGCGTAATCGGCTGCAAGAGGTCTATAAGAAATCTCATCCTCGCGCCTAATGTTGCGGGAGTTGAGAGAGCCTGTTCTTCATTGGAGCTCGTGTGTGTAAAGGCTTCAGTTCCGATGTGGAGCAGGTTTTTTGATTAAAGCAAGGAGATGACTAGCATGAAGCGAGCAATCATTATCGTTCTAGATAGTGTTGGTATCGGTTCTTTGCCCGACGCCCATCTGTTTGGAGACGCCGGTAGCAACACTCTGGCTCATGTCTTGGATGTAGCGCCTGTAGAACTACCTTGCCTCCAGCGGCTCGGTCTGGGCAATTTGATTCAGCACCCTGTCTTGCCGCCAGTATCTCGACCAGCAGCCTACGGACTGCGCTTGGCAACGCTTTCGCCCAGCAAAGATACTTTGACGGCCCATTGGGAAATGATGGGCTTACCGATGCCGGAGCCTTTCGCAACCTACCCCAATGGTTTCCCCGCCAGCGTACTGGATTTTATTACACAGGAAAGTGGTCGCACAGTTATCGGCAATATTGCTGCTTCTGGCACCGAAATTATTCGCCAGTTGGGGCTTGAGCACGAACGTAATGGTGCATTAATTGTTTACACTTCTGCCGATAGTGTGTTACAGATAGCAGCCCATGAAGATGTGGTTCCTGTGGACGAATTATACCGCATCTGTCAACGTACTCACGCCTATATGCTACAGTCCGAACATAAAGTGGCGAGGGTCATTGCTCGCCCATTTGTAGGCGAATATCCGAATTACCAGCGTACTAGTCGCCGACGGGATTTTTCTGCTCGACCGAGTTATACTCTCCTGAATCGTATCGAGGAATCTGGGCGCGAAGTGATCGGCGTTGGGAAAATACCAGACATTTTTGCAGGCAGTGGGATTACCGTTGGCTATAAAACCGCTAATAACCAGGAGGGCATGGCAAAGACTCTACAGCTTGTCAAAGAGGGTAAGGGTAGCCTAATCTTCACCAATCTGGTCGATTTTGATTCCCTTTACGGACACCGCAATGATGCCTACGGTTATGCTCGTGCTCTTGTTGAATTCGATCAATTTTTGCCCCAATTGCTGGCCGCTTTAGTTCCTAACGATTTGCTGATTATTACCGCCGACCATGGTTGTGATCCAACAACCCCTAGTACCGATCATTCCCGAGAATACGTGCCTGGTTTGCTATATGGGCAGCAGATAGAGGGAGGAAGGAGACAGCAGGATGCCGACAGCCTCTGCTGGATCGGATTTACGGTGGCTGAGTGGTTAGGAGTTACTCCGCTTGCCTGTGGCCAAAATATTCTGGAAGGTGTGTGAGGTATGTCAGCCATTGATATCATTGCTAAGAAGCGGGATGGTTACGAGTTGACTGCGTCGGAACTGGAGTGGTTTATTAATGCCTTTTTAGAAGGCGACGTGCCAGACTATCAAATGTCGGCCTGGTTAATGGCAGTCTACTTACGTGGTATGAGTGTAGCTGAAACGGTAGCTCTCACGCAGATATTCTTAGAATCTGGTCAACAGATGGATCTAAGACAGGTGGGGCGGCCGACGGTGGATAAGCATAGCACAGGTGGAGTTGGTGATAAGACAAGCTTGATTCTAGCCCCGCTTTTGGCAGCAGCCGGGCTCGTTGTGGGGAAACTGACAGGGCGTGGCTTAGGCCATACTGGTGGAACTATTGATAAACTAGAAAGTATACCAGGCTTTAGCACAGACTTAAGCCCAGAAGCTTATCTGGATATGTTGAACAAAGTGGGTCTCAGCATGATTGGTGCTGGCCCTGCTTTAGCACCAGCAGATCGGCGCGTTTACGCTCTACGAGATGTGACGGCAACGGTAGGCAGCTTCCCTCTCATTGCCAGCTCAATAATGAGCAAGAAGCTAGCAGGTGGCGCGGAGCATATCGTGCTTGATGTAAAATATGGCACAGGGGCATTGATGCCAGATATCCAGCAAGCTCGTTCCCTAGCTGAGTTGATGCTCTCCATTGGCCAACATTTTGGTAGACACATGTCGGCTATTCTCAGTAACATGAATCAGCCTTTGGGTATGGCTGTCGGCAACAGCTTAGAAGTTAAGGAAGCCATAGATGTCTTACAGGGCAAAGGGCCAGCAGACTTGCGTGACTTAGTCTTGGCTCTGGGCGCAGAATTATTGATGAGCGCTCAGGTTGCTCCTGATCTGGTTACTGCCAAACAAAGGTTGGAGCGGTTGCTAGAAACAGGGGCAGCCTTTGACAAATTTGTGGAATTCGTAGCAGCGCAGGGGGGCGATCCCCGCTGTATATACGAACCTAGTCTTTTGCCCCAATCTCCACAACAATTGACTTTGCGGGCGCCTGTCTCTGGATTTGTAGCTGCAGTAGATGCTCTGGTGATCGGTCAGAGCGTAGCCCGTCTAGGTGCTGGACGCATCCGCCAGGAAGACACCATTGATTATGCGGCAGGCATAGTTCTACACAGAAAACTAGGTGATCGGGTAGAAGCCGGTGAGCCTTTAGCTACTTTACATGGTTCGACTACAAATTTGTTAGAAAAGGTAGCACCGATGGCTCAGGCAGCTTGGAAAATCACACCTAACCAGCCGGTGGCAGAACCTTTGATTGCCGCTACTCTGCGTCCATAGACAATAGGCGTCTAACCCTTGTCTCCCTTTCATCTGAATTGCTAAAACCAGGCGCCGCTACTGGTATGATATCGTTCTAGGCAGGTAAAGCTAAAAGCAAATGTATAAAAGGGGGAATCTGCATGCGGCCCTTAAGATATTTTTTAGCTCCTAGCCTAACGATAATACTATTGATATCCCAAGCGGGCGTAGTTCTTGCTGCCTCAGATCCTTTGCTGCCAGCTATGGCGGCTGCGATCGAAGAAAATTTAAATGCCAAAGCGGCTGTATTGATGGATATGGGAACCAAGCAAATCCTAGTTAGCAAGCAGCCCGATGAGAGACTACCTATTGCTTCCGTAACTAAATTGATGACGATGTTGCTAGTATTGGAGGCTATAGAAGAAGGCCGTATTTCTTATAACGATGTAATAACAGCTACTCCTCATGCCTGTTCCTACGGCGGCTCCCAAATATACCTAGAACCAGGGGAACAGTTTACGGTCGAAGAAATGATGATGGCGGTAACCATTAAATCGGCCAACGACGCGGCTGTAGCTTTGGCAGAGCATGTTGCCGGTTCCGAGTCGGCCTTTGTCGCTGCCATGAATCTGCGGGCACAAGAGCTAGGGATGAAGAATACCAATTTTATTAACGCCTGTGGACTAGATGATATTAGCGTCACATCTAAGCCTGGAGACAAAGGTTATTCCTCTGCTAGGGATGTCGCTCTGATGTCGGCCGCTGTTCTCAAATATCAGGACCAGCTGAAGGAGTGGGCGACAACCCGGATAACCTATCTGCAGCGAGCTAGGGGGCCGATAGAGCTTTTCAACACTAATCATCGTTTCATTCGGGGTTATGTGGGGGCAGACGGTTTGAAGACCGGCCTCACCGACAAAGCCCAATGGTGCCTTAGTGCAACCGCTGAACGAGATGGTTTCCGCCTGATCGCCGTCGTCTTAGGAGCACCATCGGATGAACTGCGTTTTCAGGATGTCAGCAATTTGCTAAACTATGGTTATGCCAACTTTAACGGTCGCATCGTTGTCCCAGCCGATACAGAAGTAACCACAGCCCCAGTTAATCGTGGCCAAGCAACTGAAGTGCCCTTGGCAGCGAAGACGGATTTGGCCGTTTTGCTCAAGAAGGGCGAGTCTTTAGATGACATCGAGCAGCACATCGAGCTCCAGCCAGCAGTTTTTGCGCCCATCGCCGCTGGCGATAAGCTCGGAGTCATCACACTGCGTAAAGGCGATGACATTTTGGCACAGACTGACCTGATCGCCACACAAGACGTTCGCAAGCTGGGCTTTTTCGGTACTCTGGTGCGATTTCTGCAAGAATGGATAGGTCGTTAAACCTACGCATATAAGCTAAAAGCTGCCCCGAAAAGGGCAGCTTTTGTGTTTTGGATACTCTGCCTATGAGAGGCTAAAGATTTCCATGATTGCGTTTCAAAAAAGAAGGATTGCCCCCTGTGTTGTAAGAATAATAGGAAAGAATGATTGATTTAATGGGGGTGTCAATAGTTGCAGATAGAGCTTGAGACGAAGTACCGCACCTTGATCGTGCGTTTAACAGGCGAGTTAGATCATCATACGGCCGATAGCTTGCGAACTGCCATAGAAAAAGAACTAGATCGCGATATTGCTACTTCTGTTCTTCTCAACTTACAGGGGTTGACTTTTATGGACAGCTCGGGTTTAGGCGTAATCTTAGGGCGTTACCGCCGCCTCAGCCAGATGGGTGGCAGCATGGCTGCTTGTTGTCTGAACCAACAGGTGGCACGCATCTTCGAATTATCTGGGCTGACTCGCATACTCGGTATCTACCCTACCGAGGAACTAGCTTTACAGAATCTATGAAGGAGGCGGTAGGAATGAAAGCTAAAAACAATATGTTCCTCAGCTTCCCTAGTTTATCTCAAAATGAAAGCTTTGCTCGCCAAGCAGTGGCCGCTTTCGCACTCCAAGTAGGAGACTGGACTTTGTCCGAGTTAGATGAAATTATGACGGCGGTTTCCGAAGCAGTAACTAACGCTATCATTCATGCTTATGACCAAGAGATAGGCGAGGTACGTATTCGGGCCAACATCTTAGAGGGCAAAGGCATAGAAATTTTCGTGGAAGACGACGGCGTTGGTATACCCGATATCGCTTTAGCCATGGAGCCCATGTTTACCACTAAGCCTGAGCAAGAGAGAACCGGTATGGGTTTTTCTTTCATGGAAAGCTTTATGAATGAGCTGGAGGTTACCTCTACTCCGGGCCATGGCACCTGTGTCCGCATGATAAAGTGGTTGTCTGCTTTGCCCGCTCCGCAAGAGTAGGTGTGGTCATGCAGGAAGCGCAGAACAAATTGCCGTTACTGTCAGACGAAGAAACGAAGGCGTTAATAGCGAGGGCCCAGGCAGGCGACTCTTGGGCACGGGATCGTCTGGTAAACTGCAATCTACGCTTGGTTCGTTCTTTGATTGGTCGTTTCAAGCATCGGCAGGTGGAAATGGAAGATCTTTACCAGTTAGGTTGTATCGGCCTAATTCGGGCCATCGATCGTTTCGACCTCAATCAAAATGTAAGGTTTTCCACCTATGCTGTTCCCCTGATTCTCGGCGAAATTAGGCGCTATTTAAGGGATAACGGCCCTATCAAAGTGAGCCGTAGCCTAAAAGAGCTAGCTGCTAAAGCTAATCAGGAACGTGAATCACTCAGCCGTACATTGGGGCGAGAAGTAACTATCGAGGAATTGGCCGCGCAGTTAAGAGTGGAGCCAGAGATGCTACTTATGGCCCAGGAAGCAACAAGCACGCCTGCATCGCTTCAGTCAGAAATCTATCAAGACGACGGCAACCCGATTTATCTGATGGATCATCTAACTGATGAAAATGAGCCAGAAACTACGTGGACAGATAACATTGCCCTAAAGTCGGTAATTGCCGAACTAACGCCGCGCGAGCAACAAATAATTAAGATGCGCTATTTTCAAGGGAAAACACAGTCCGAAATTGCCGAGCGGCTGCATGTGTCACAAGTGCAAATATCGCGTTTAGAAAAACGTATCCTGCAGAAACTAAAGGCGACGTTACAAGAGCCATAATTTTTTGCAGGCTAGAGTACAGGTTGCTAGGAAACTGGCAACTTGTTTTCTTTTTGGTTAATTGCAGGTCTGGCTGATCATACTAAATACAGAACACAACTAGCAAGGAGGAGGTGACCAGCTGTGATGCGCTATAGAATTGCTTTGGTATCAATATTATTGTTACTCATCTTTGCCTTGGCGGGATGGTTTGTTTGGGCCAATTCTGCTAATCGTATTCCTCAAGGCGGGGTACTAGTGATGTTGGTAGATGGCGAACTAGAGCAGCAGCCGGCACAGTTGGTACATCCTTATCACAATATCGCTACGAGGAGGACATTAGTTTGACCGTTATTAAGATTTTGGAGCTAGTGGGAGAATCCAAAACTAGTTTTACCGATGCTGTTGAAAATGTGGTGCAAGAGGCTGCCCGTCGTATTCCCAATATTACAGGGGTAGAAGTTTGTAATTTTACTGGTAGTGTTGATAACGGCAAAATAGTTGATTATAAGGCCAACGTAAAGGTGGCTTTCGTAGAAGAACAAAGTTAAGGCTTTTAGGCCAAGACTTCGTCGCCAAGGGGAGCGGCCAGGAATCAGCGGGCGCCAGTAATCCGCTGGTCCTTTTTTGTCCTTGGCCCCTTCTTTTTACCATGCGTTTTATCGGCGGCGCGCCTACCGCTTTTTGGTGCCCCAATGCGTTTGTAGGCAGTGAGGCCTGCCCTAACCCCAGAATAACTTTTCCACAGGCTCCGCTATGCGTCCAGGCTGTGTTTGGAGTAATCGGAGGTGATTGCTATGACCAGAGGTAAGTCTAGGGCTATGCAAGCTAATAAGCCAGCGAAATTGCAGCAAAAGGAGTACCAAGCGATTGCTCAACGCAAGAAGATGAAACCGCCGGTGCTGCGTAATGTGGTGGTGGCTTGGGTGGTGGGCGGTCTAATTTGTGTTTTAGGGCAAGCTATCAACCAATTCTTCATTAGTCGGGGTTTTAGCAGCGAGGATGCAGGCAGCCCTACGGTAGCTGTTCTCATCCTGATCTCTTCAATACTAACCGGCCTAGGTGTTTATGATGTTTTAGGCCAGTTTGCTGGTGCGGGCTCAGCTGTGCCAGTGACGGGGTTCGCCAACTCGGTCGTTTCCGCCGCCCTAGAATTCAAACGTGAAGGACTAGTGCTTGGTGTCGGGGCTAAGATGTTCTCACTAGCTGGCCCGGTAATTGTTTACGGCACTATCACCGCTTTTATAGTGGGCGTAATTCGAGCACTATTGCGATAGGAGAGGGAAGGTATGGCTGGAAAGAAGGTTGGTGCACAAACTCTAGTGTTTCACAATTCTCCTGTCATCCTAGAGGCTGCCACGGTAGTCGGCCCTCTCGAAGGCCAAGGTCCCCTTGGCGGCGCCTTTGATATCGTTTACCCCGATCAGCTTAACGGCCACAGAAGCTGGGAAGCATGTGAGCGGGCGATGATGAAGGAAGCTGTTACTTTAGCGCTCGACAAGGCAAAAGTAGGCATCGATCGCGTAGACTTTATGTTGGCAGGCGATCTTCTGAACCAAATAATTTCTTGCAACTTTGCCGCCCGCGATCTTGGCATTCCCTTTCTCGGAATTTATGGTGCTTGCTCTAGCTTTGCCGAATCGGTAGGACTGGCGGCTGCCCTAGTTGACGGAGGATATGCCGATTATACGGTAGCAGCCGTTTCCAGTCATTATGGTACCAGTGAACGCCAGTTCCGTTTTCCTACAGAATATGGTGGTCAGCGTCCGCCCTATTCCCAATGTACGGTGACCGGATCTGGGGCGGCCGTCATAGCTAGCCAGCTGTATCAGACGGGAGTAGTGCCTGTCATTACCCACTTCACCATTGGCAAGGTAATCGACCTGGGCATTAAAGATCCGTATGATATGGGTTCGGCCATGGCTCCGGCTGCTGCTGATACCTTGCAGCGTCATTTGTTGGATACTGGTCGAGCGCCAGATTATTATGATCTTATTCTTACTGGTGATTTGGCTACAGTGGGTAAGGATATCATGTTGGAACTTGCCGATTTGGCAGGCTTAAATATCAAGTCTAACTATGATGATTGCGGCTGTATGGTTTACGACCGTACCACACAACCTGTCTTCTCTGGTGGTAGTGGCTGCGCTTGTTCGGCTGTGGTTGTCTTAGGTTCGGTATTGGAGAGGCTAAGACGCCATGAGTTGCGTCGTGTCTTAGTTATTGCTACTGGAGCCTTGCTCAGCCCTGTTTCTTACCAGCAGGGGGAGTCGATTCCGAGCATAGCCCATGCAATTAGTATAGAAATGCGAGATACAAAGGAGGGGTGATAAGCTATGGGGAGCTATTTGACCGCCTTCTTGGTGGGAGGTTTTATTTGTGCAGTGGCCCAATTATTGTTTGACCTGACCCCTCTGACCCCAGCGCACGTCTTAACCTTATTTGTAATTATTGGGGGAATCCTGTCTGGTCTAGGGTTATACGAACCACTTGTCAAATTTGCTGGCGCTGGCGCTACTGTGCCGATTACTTCCTTCGGGCATCAGCTGGTACAAGGTGCCTTGCGGGAAATGGAAACCCATGGTTTGATCGGCGTTTTGGCTGGCATTTTTGACCTGAGTAGCGCCGGTATTACTGCTGCCATTATTTTTGGTTTTTTTGCATCCCTTATCTTTAACCCCAAAGGTTAATCAGGCAGATCAATCACAAGAACGGCATGTGGAGCGCATGCCGTTTTTCTGTTTTGCAATCTCTTGCGAGTGCGCGAGAGATACACCACTTGCTTTTGCCGTCATGTGTTGGAGCCCTGTGGACACCTCGGATTTGCGGATGAAAGTAGCCGAATGGAAACAGGTGGAGATTACATGCTATAATTAAATGACAATAGGGAGGAGGGACCAAGGGCTGTGCAGGTGATTACTACGCATGTCAACACCGATTTTGACGGATTGGGAGCAATGCTAGCTGCGGCCAAACTATACCCCGAGGCGGCTCTCTATTTTCCTGGCCATTTAAGCCGACAAGTGAGAGAATTTTACTCCCTTCACAAAGACGCTTTGCCCATTAAAGCGCCGGAAATGTTGCATCTGGGCACCGTCAGCGAGTTGATTATCGTTGATACCCAACAGCCCTTACGCATCGGGCGCTTTAGAGCATTGTTAGATGACCCGAATGTCCGTGTTATCATTTATGACCATCATCCGCCACCAGATACGCCTATTACAGGTGCTATTTTGCATCACGCAGAGGTAGGTGCAGTTACTAGTTTCTTGGTAAATCAATTGCGCGAGCAGAATATTTCCGTAAGTGAAATGGAAGCTACAGTCATGGCCCTCGGTATTTATGCCGATACAGCCTGCCTTACCAGTGTGTCTACTGCACTACAGGATATCGAAGCTCTGCAATACCTTGTAAGCCAAGGGGCCAATCTATCTGTTATCCAGCAACATCTTAACAGCCCGCTCAAGCAAGAACAACGCCTGCTATTGGAAGAGTTGCTGGCTAATTCAGAAAGACATTGCTATCAGGGCGTCAGTGCCTTGATAACAGTTTGCTCCGTGGATGAATACATAGATGGGTTGGGCCTTTTGACCGAGCGCTTAGCAACTATTGAAGATGTTGACCTGGTCTTTTGCCTAGCAGAAATGGATGGCCGAATACATATGACAGGGCGCAGCCGGCATAACCACCTGCCTATTAACGAAGTAATGCAGCACTTCGGCGGAGGGGGACATCCCCTGGCGGCAGCGGCCACCATCAAAGGCCGATCCCTGTTGGAACTTAAACAGCAACTAGTCACATACTTAGCAGAAACGCTAAGGCCACCCTTTGTAGCGGCCGACCTGATGAGTAGCCCGGTCCATGCCACTCACCCCGAAGCTACCATGGAAGAAGTAGGCCAGGCTATGCTGCGTTACGGTCACGGCGGGTTACCTGTGGTGGAAAACGATCGCCTCGTCGGGATTATTTCGCGTAGAGATGTGGATAAATCTATTCATCACGGCTTGCAGCATGCTCCTGTCAAGGGATTTATGACAACTCAGGTGGTAACAATAGGGCCTGATGCATCCCTTGATGAAATTCAGCGCTTACTAATTGGCAAAGATATTGGGCGCCTACCAGTAGTGGATGCCGATGGCCAAGTTGTTGGCATAGTGACTCGTACTGACGTACTGCGTGCCCTCCATGGGCGGAGTTATCCCCACTGGTATCAGTCTAATGTACGACCTCTTTTAGATCCGCGGGCACGAGCCGATACACTCAAGCTGACCAACTTGATGACAGAAAGATTGCCAAAACGCCTACAAGGGCTGCTGCTATTGATCGGGCAAGAAGCGCAACGGCAGCAAGTGAAAGCCTATTTGGTAGGTGGAATGGTGCGGGACCTGTTGTTGAATGTGCCTAACTTCGATGTAGATATAGTCATAGAACCGGCAGCGATCCCTTTTGCCGAGCACCTCAGCAAGATTTTTGGGGGAGCCGTAAGAACCTATCCCCAATTCAACACTGCCACTCTCACTACGCCCGATGGGATAACTATCGACCTGGTTACGGCTCGCACCGAATTTTATGCCAATCCGGCAGCTTTGCCCGAGGTTGAGTATAGCACGATAAAGCAAGACCTATATCGGCGGGATTTTACCATAAACACTATGGCTATCGACTTGGTCAGTTCCCGCTATGGTCAGTTGCTTGACTTCTTTAATGCGCGGGCCGATCTCGATGAAGGACTTATTCGGGTGCTTTATAATTTAAGTTTTGTTGAAGATCCAACTCGTATTTTGCGGGCGATCCGCTTCGAACAGCGCTATCATTTCCAGATTGAACCAGAAACATTGCGGTTTTTGCATAACGCCTTGGAGCACGACTTGCTAAGCAAGGTATCGGAAGAGCGGATACGGGCAGAACTAGAGCAGTTGCTGGCAGAAGACAATGCTCCTCATGTTATTTTGCGTATGCACGAGCTAGGAGTCTTGGATGCCGTATTGCCTGGGATACATCTAACCGACGACCTCATCCGTCATCTACGCGACGCCCGAGACCATATCAGCTGGTTTGAACAATTACAGACCGAGAAAAGGCTAAAGCGATGGTTGGTATACCTCTTGTTATTAGCTAGTAACGCTTCGGCAAAAGATCTTTCTACTTGGCCGCGGCGGTTAGCTTTGGCTAAGACTGAAAGGGAAATGCTTTTGTCTTTTGCCCAGGCCAGAGAACAGCTGGCGGCTGGCTTAACAGATTCTGTTAGCGACGAGCAGATCTACGAGCAGTTAAGAGAACAGCCATTGGAATGTCAGGCCGCGGTAGCTGTTTTACATGGCGAGACTATACGCCAGCATTTAGCACGCTATTGGGGAAACCTGGCGCATGTGCGAGTGGAAACCGATGGATATGACCTCCTGGGGCTGGGCCTCAAGCCTGGACCACAAGTGGGAGAAATTCTTAGAAGGTTACATCTGGCGCGTCTTGGTGGCCAAGTAACGAATAAGGACGAAGAGTTAGCTTGGGTGCGGCGACTCCTAGCTACGCCAGAGGAAGGGAGATAAATTATGCTTGAATCTTTAGGACCAGAAATATTTCTAATGCTGCCAGCACTGCTTATTGCTTTGACCTTTCATGAATTTGCTCATGCCTTAGCGTCCGACCGTCTAGGAGATACTACACCTCGCCTGCGGGGGCGCTTGACGCTGAATCCGTTGGCTCATATTGACCCTATAGGCTTAGTGATGCTGTTCCTATTTAGATTTGGCTGGGCCAAACCGGTGGAAGTCAACCCTTATAACTACGACAATCGCGAAAGAGGTATGGCTCTCGTTGCCTTAGCAGGGCCCGCTATGAACTTATTCCTGGGTCTGGTTGCAGTGTTTTTATTTTACGTGGTGCAAATGGTGCAGGGATATAGTGCTTTAGCCCGTTTGTGCAGATGGTTGGTAATATATAACGTCTATTTTGCTGTCTTCAATCTGTTGCCAATTCCGCCCTTAGATGGCTCTAAGCTGTTATTTTTCATCTTGCCCCGTCGCACCGTTTATCGCTATTTAGACGCCATTGCCCCCTACGGTTTCTTGATCCTAATTCTGGCGGTTTCGACCGGTCTTGTTTCCAATATTTTACGCCCCATCGCCGACAGCATTTGGAGCTCTTATGATTTATTAGCGCGCAGCCTACTGGGCTTCTAGGTGTCGTCATGTCTATCAACGTAGCTCTCGATACATTTGAAGGTCCGTTGGCGCTATTGATTGAGCTTGTCCGCCGGTCAGAAATCAGTGTCTGGGAAATTCGCATTCAAAGTATCTGCGACCAGTTTATCGCTTACACTCGCCAGCTAGAGTCGATAGATGTAGACATGGCAGGAGATTTCTTGGTTATGGCTGCTACATTAATTCGCATCAAAGCGCGTTTGTTGTTGCCTAGGCCGAACTCAGAAGTGGAAGTAGAAGAAGAACCTATCGACGAAGAAGAACGACTGATTACCCGTTTGTTGTTATACGAGGGGTTTCGGGAGGCTGCAGATGAGTTAGAACAAATGGCCAGGGAAAGCCAAGCCCAGTATACACGGGGACAGGTAGAGGAAATTCCTACCCTGGCTCCTGAAGACCCTTTAGAAGGTGTCTCCTTGCTTACCTTGGCACTGCTGGCTGAAAAGGCGTACAAGCAGGCCGCTCCTCCACCGACCTTACAGATTCAAGCCGAATCGCATACCATCAGTGGTCAGATGGCCTATATACGGCTGCGGTTAACCGAAAACAGCCGCCTGGCTTTTTGGGAGTTATTATCTGATAAAGCTACAAGAGAAGAGGTTGTTACTACCTTTTTGGCTATTCTCGAGTTAGTACGCCTGCAAGAAATAGCTGTTTGGCAAGCAAACATACGTTCGGATGTCATCATAACAAGGAGGGATATACATGGGGCAGTTGAGGCCGGAGGCTAAAATGGAGGCACTTTTGTTTGCTGCCCCCGAACCACTTTCTTTGGAAAGAATGGCTGAACTCCTGGAAATGCCTTTGTGGGAATGCGAACAAGTATTATATCGTTTTGGCCAAGCCCTGCAAACCCAGGAGCGGGGTATCGAGTTGCGGTTTGTGGCGGGCGGTTGGCAGTTGGTTACTAAACCAGAGTTGGCCGAGCTCATATCTGGTTTGGCAGCCAAACGTAGTTATAAACTTTCCAAACCAACATTGGAGACCTTAGCGATCATTGCTTATCGACAGCCTATCACCCGCGCTGAAATTGAGGAGATACGCGGTGTCAAGGTGGAGAAGGCCTTGGCGACCTTGTTAGAAAAAGGCTTGATTGTCGAAGCCGGTCGTAAAGATACGATAGGGCGTCCACTTCTTTACGCCACTAGCACTGCTTTCTTAGAATATTTTGGTCTAAAATCTTTAGAAGAGCTACCGGCCATCGGGCGTTTGTGCCTGTAATTTCCACGGGAGGTAGTATTTTCACGTCAGTAGGGTAAGTATAGAATAGGAATCCTAGGAGGAGCAACCGTAGCGGTGATCTGGATTACTATTCTTTTCTTAATTCTGCTGATTTTTATTTTTATAATTATGGTGCAAAAGTCTCGCTTCGAAATTGAGTATTGGCGCGAAGGTGCTGACGGCCGCCTATTAGTCAATTTGCGGGGTCCTTTTGGTGCCATATTTCCTGTAATTGAACGAAAGCCGAGTGATGAAGAAGGTCTAGTTTCACAGCTTATGCGTAAAACGGAAGATGTCTTGGGGCCAGGAGACCAGCAAACAGCTATGCAAGCACTGTTAGATAAAATTCCTCAATTGAGCCAGTTTCTGCGTCAGTTACCCCTATTGAAAACCTATAGACCCTTACTGGGGTATTTTATAAAACACAGTCACATTGAGTCACTAACCTGGGAAACTAAATTGGGAACTGGAAATGCGGCTGGGACGGGAATCTTGGTCGGTCTGGCGTGGAGTTTAAAAGGTTCGCTGTTGGCTTGGATCCAAAATCAAGGCAAGCCACTGGGAGGAAAATCGGCCATTGTCGTCACCCCCTCTTTTCAGACTAATTGTTTTTGCACCTTTTTCCACTGCATACTTAGTATTCGGAACGTGCATGTTATTACTGCACAGTTGCGGTTGTTTAAGTCTAAGTTGCGGCAAAGAAAGAGGTGAAGCAGATGGATAACCACCCCATTCAAGGCATGATGAAAACCGTGATGGAAAGCATGAAAGAGATGGTGGATGTAAACACCATCGTGGGCGACCCAGTAGAAACGGCTGACGGTTCAGTGATAATGCCAATTAGTCGCGTTGCCTTTGGTTATGCGGCAGGTGGGTCGGAATTTGTAGCTCAAAAAGCTGGAGATGTGGGTAAACATCCGTTTGGCGGTGGTAGCGGGGCCGGTGTTTCGGTCCAGCCCGTTGGGTTTTTGGTAGTTGGTAATGGGCACATCCGTATGTTACCGGTCGATACCAATAGCATGATTGATCGGCTCGTCGACGTGACCCCGCAGCTGATAAATCAAATTCAAGGCATGGTGCAGGCGCGACGGCAACCCCCGCCACAGCCAACTGTGCCTACACAGATAATTGAATAGATAGGATAGATTATTTAAGGCCCTTTGCCCTGCGGCAGAGGGCCTTTTATCTTGCACAGGTTGGTTAAGGTATGCTGCAGTGCGGTTGCAGCAAGATGTACCCGCAGGCCCATCCGCGCGGCTCGATCTAACGTGCTTCCTGAGGTGGAGGCGGTCTAGGCTCGTACCCTGTCCCATATATATTAGGTATAAGACAGGCAGGAGGGAGATCCTTGAAGCGCTATCAGCGAAGCTTGTGGTTGTTGCTATTGATCTTATATTGTAACTGCTTAATCGTACCGCTAGCTAAAGGTGACGCCGGGGCAATCGCAGTGCCAACGGCAGCCTCAATGCCGCGAATCGGCGCTAAAGGCGCAGCTCTAATGGATGTGGCCAGTGGACGCTTGCTATGGGCTCAAAATGAGCATGCGCGCCTGCCCATGGCGAGCACGACCAAAATCATGACCGCGATTTTGGCTATTGAATCGGGAAGGTTGGATGAAACAGTTACCGTTAGCCAAACTGCAGTTCTAGTGGAACCGTCTTCTATTTGGTTGGTTCCTGGCGAGCAAATGCAATTGCTTCATCTTGTATATGGATTGATGTTGCGATCTGGAAACGATGCGGCGTGCGCTATCGCTGAGCACTTGGCGGGCAGTGTGCCAGAGTTTGCCGGACTAATGAATCAGAAGGCCAAAGAACTGGGCATGCATAACACTAATTTTAAAAACCCTCACGGTTTACCTGATCCCGAACATTATACGACGGCTTATGATTTAGCCGTTCTTAGCGCCTATGCTCTCCGTAACCAGCAATTCACAGAAATAGTCTCTACAACCCGCTTCACCCTCCCGTGGGAGCAGCACGCAACACCACGGATTTGGCACAATAAGAACCGCCTCTTGCAAACATATCCAGGCGCCGATGGAGTGAAAACTGGCTGGACCAGGGCAGCCGGTCATTGTTTGGTGGCATCTGCTAATCGCTCTGGTTTTCGTCTAGTTGCTGTAGTACTCAATAGCCCCGATGACTTTGGCGAAACAGCAGCGCTTCTCGATTATGGTTATGCCAATTACCAACCGCTGCCGGTGATTGTAAAAGGCCAGCACTGGCAATCGGTACCTGTCGCCGGTGGATATCCATCCTATGTGGGGGCAGTAGCTGCCGCCAGCTATTACTGGCCCGTACGGTCTTCTGAAACTCTTGCATTGCAAAAAGACATCCTGCTGCCGGACAAAATTGTTGCGCCGGTTGCCAAGGGAGAGCGGTTAGGCTCCATCCAAGTCTGCGAAGCAGGTGTGGTAGTGGCTGAAATCCCCTTAGTGGCAGACCAAGCCTCCCACCGTGGATGGTGGCGTTACTGGCTAAACCGAACCCTAGGTCGCTTCTGGCAGCTACTGTTGCGGGAGGTGCGCGAAAAATGATGAACGCTATTTGGTTGTTAATGATATTAGGGGGAATAGGTGTAGCAGCATGGAACGGGCGTATTGATGTAGTTGCGCAATCGATTGTTAGCGGGGGAGAGCAAGCGATCACCTTAAGTTTAGCACTACTTGCTGTACTAACCTTCTGGATGGGTTTAGCTCGCGTAGCTGAAAAGGCTGGTTTGTTAGAATTTCTGGCGCGGATACTGGCCCCGTTCTTGCGCCCCTTTTTTCCTTCCTTGCGGAACAATCCAGAAGCAATGAAACATATCGTACTTAATTTTTGTGCTAACCTTTTGGGCCTGGGTAATGCTGCCACTCCGTTTGGGCTAAAAGCTATGCAAGCCATGCAAGAAAAAAATAGGGAGCCTGATACAGCTACCGATGCAATGTGCACATTTCTAGTGATTAATACGGCTGGAATGACCATCATTCCAACCACGGTGATAGCACTGCGGGCTGCGACTGGCTCTGCCGATCCGACAGCGACGGTAGGTGTCACCCTATTGGCAGGTCTAGTAGCTACTGTCGTCGGGCTCATTGTAGATTATTGTTTTCGGATCATGAGGCGACGAGGGGGTAGGCAGCGATGGCGCTAATAACTGTACTTAGTAGTTGGCTGATTCCTCTGTTTGTGGCCTCGGTGCTTCTGGCAGGAGGGATCAAACGAGTAGCTGTTTTTGACGAATTTATAGAAGGCTCTAAAGAAGGATTACATACGACGCTGAGACTGCTACCTTATTTGGTATCTATGTTAGTAGCTATCGAAATTTTGTCTGCCTCTGGCGCTCTTGATGCCCTTACCGGGGTCTTAGCCCCCTTCTTAGCTTGGCTAAAATGGCCGGCTGAAACCTTTCCCCTGGCTTTGCTACGACCAATGTCAAACAGTGGCGCTATGGCCATTACAGCCGATATCCTAAATCGCTTTGGTCCCGATTCATATATTGGCATGGTAGCCTCTACCATGCAAGGGAGTACCGATACCACCTTGTTTATTATTACGGTATATTATGGTGCCGTCGGCATCAAGAAAATTAGGCACTCCTTGTGGGCAGGCCTAATTGCCGATGCGGCTGCAATGCTAGCCTCTTTAATATTTTGTCGACTGCTGATGGGGTGAAATGCAGGAAAAAAGCCTAGACGGGCAGAATACTAGAGACGTACAGGAAAAAGGAGTTGAGAAGCATGTCAGTAGAAGCAAAACTAAAAGAACTAGGCATTGATATTCCGCCCGCTGCTGCGCCAGCTGCAGCCTATATACCGGCTGTTCGTAGCGGCAACCTGATTTTCGTGTCGGGCCAACTCCCCAGCAAAGACGGGGAATTGGTCAAAGGTATTTTAGGGCGCGATTTAACGACCGCAGAAGGCTATGAAGCAGCCCGCCTGTGCGCCCTCAATTGTTTGGGTGCAGTGAAGAGTTTGGTAGGTAGCCTTGATCGGGTGCAACGCATCGTTAAGGTGACTGGTTTTGTGGCTGCTACTCCTGATTTTACTGAACACCCGCAAGTGATCAATGGCGCTTCCGAGCTGATGCAGCAGATTTTCGGCGATAAGGGCATGCATGCTCGCGCTGCTGTTGGTATGGCTAGTCTGCCTCTTGGCGTTGCTGTAGAAGTAGAAATGATAGTAGAGGTTAATTAGCCCAATCACATACCTTACATAGCCAATCCGACTCGCTGTTACAAGGTACGTGACAGCCTTGGCTAACTAGAGGCTGTCTGCAGCCTCAGGCGGGTGTATACCCGCTCTTTTTTTGTAGGGCTCATCCAACATAACGAGAGGCGGGTGCTAATGCGAGAACGCTTGCAAAAGTATTTGGCTCGAGCGGGGCTGGCCTCGCGTCGTCAAGCGGAAGAAATGATCCGGCGCGGCGAAGTGCTGGTTAACGGCAAGATAGCTGGGCTAGGCATGCAGGTAGATCCTGCCAGCGATGTAGTTACCTACAAGGGGAGAATCGTACGGGTCGATGAAGAATTGATTTACCTGATGCTCAATAAACCCCGGGGGGTTATAACCACGATCAGGGATACCCACAGGCGGCCTACAGTGTTGAGTCTGTTACCTGCCACGCTGCCTCGCGTTTATCCTGTCGGTCGCTTAGATTTGGATACAGAAGGACTCCTGCTATTGACTAACGATGGTGATTTCGCCTTCAGATTAACGCACCCTAAGTTTGAGGTGAAGAAGACCTACCATGCTTTCGTGAAAGGTCATCCACCAAAACAAGTCTTAGATGCATTAGCAGCGGGGGTTGTTCTAGATGATGGGCCGACGGCGCCGGCGGCAGTACGTTGCTTGCGCCGCGAACGTCATGGTAGTTGGTTAGAGATCATAATTCACGAAGGACGGAAACGGCAGGTACGAAGGATGTGTCAAGCGGTGGGATATCCGGTGCTGAAGTTGAAGCGGGTGGCCTTCGGCCAACTAGGCCTTGGCGATCTGCCTGTTGGTAGGTGGCGGCTATTGCAGCCAGGAGAAGTGGCGATGCTGCAGCGAGAGAGTGGCTGCGGGGGCTAGA
>JAAYHE010000012.1 GCA_012735505.1 Bacillota bacterium | reverse complement strand
TATTTGTTGTGTCCAAAAACAACTCTGGTACTAAGAAACTGCCGAATAACAGGCAGTTTTTTGCCTACCAGAACAGAAAACAGGGCGCGTTGCGCCACGTTTACAAGAAACGTTTTGCGACACGCCCTCCCTATTCAGTTAGCCGCTGTGGCTAATCTTAGAATTTTATTAACCAACTCGTCTGCGCTAGAAGCAACGATTAACTCTCCATTAACCCTAGCAATATGTTGGCTGGCACATTCGCTACACGCGATGATGCATTTAATTACCTGGATGCGCAATTTATCCCCTGCATTTCTTGTCAGCAGATCCAACGCAGCATCGCCCATCGTAGCTAAATTCTCTCTACAGAATAGCACTTCCATCTTATCTGTCGTCTCCTTAGTCCAAGATATGATTGCATCCATTCTTTACAATAATTGACATACATTACGTTGCGGTAACAACCCTAGACTTTTATAATTCTGAGGCATATCATATAAACATAGTATAGCTATATTACTGGAAAAAAGCCATGCCGTCAGTAAGTGATTTTTTCTAGTGCAACACCGTCTAAGCCCCACCGAGGGCCTATTGTATTTAGTGAACCTTCGCAGCAAGAATTTGGCCAGTTATCGACATGAAAGAGGTGGCAACATTGAAACTGGACTTATATTCTTTACTAAAAGAAGAGATTCGCCCCGCCTTAGGCTGCACGGAGCCTGCAGCTGTGGCTTTGGCCTGTGCTACAGCTGCCAGCTATATTGAAGGCCCAGTGCAAGAGGTTGAGGTGCAAACAGACCCTAACGTATTTAAGAACGGCATGGGAGTCTTCATACCCGGCACTCAACATACGGGACTGCACCTGGCAGCCGCGCTCGGTGCCTTGAGTGCCAGACCAGAACTGGAACTAGAAGTATTAAGCGACTGTGAAAAATACTTGGAACAAGCTCAAAGCATGATTGACAGCCAGCAGGTAAGTGTAACCCCAACCCAGCCTCGCGGCCCCTTATCAATCTTGGCTCGCGTTATCGGCCATAACGGCGCAGCTACAGCATTAATCCAAGGGTCGCATACCTACCTAGCTCGGGTCACAGCAAACGGCCAGGTTGTCGTCGAAAATACGCCTGCAAATGAGCAAGCTAACGATTTGGCCAGTCATTTGCTAGATTACTCTATAAACGAACTCGTAACAGCCTGCCAGCAGCTGCCTGATGCTGCCTATGAATTCTTGTTACAATGTTCTCGTAGCAATGCAGCAGTAGCTAAAGCCGGCATAGAAGAACGCCTAGGCCTAGGTTTAGGATCCCGTTATCAACAACTGCTAGATTCCCAGCAACTGAATAAAGACTTGGCCAATTTAGCCATGATGACTACCGCAGGGGCTGCCGATGCTCGCATGGCAGGCTACGATGCGCCAGTGTATAGCACCAATGGCAGTGGTAACCAAGGTATAACCGCATCGTTGCCAGTTCTCGTCGTGGGCGAGGAACTACAGAAGTCTGACCGGGAAATTGGTATCGCATTGGCAATCAGTCAAACAATTACTATCTACGTCAAGCAACATATAGGGAAACTTTCTGCGCTCTGCGCCTGTGCCGTGGCTGCCGCCGTTGGTGCCAGCTGTGGCATTGCCTTCCTGCTAGATGCCCCTTACCCTGCGCTGGAAGAAGCAATCAAGCTGATGGTGGCTAACCTTACAGGCATGATTTGCGACGGCGCAAAGGTCTCCTGCAGCCTAAAACTGGCTACTGCAGCTAGCTCTGCTGTACAAGCAGCCATGCTGGCTAAGCTCGGATTAGTTACCCCAGTGGGCGACGGTATCATAGCCGCCACGGTAGAAGAAACTATACGCAATCTGGGAACTGTAAGCAACCCAGGCATGGTAGAAACTGACGACGTGATTCTTGACGTTATGATGCACTAAAAAAGAGGGATGGCCCGAGACAGATTTGCGCCATCCCTCTTTTCTTGTCGAATTTCCTGGGAAATAACATATGCTATGTCTATTTACCCTTACAGGCTGTTACGGTAATATTTAAAGGGATGGGAAGCGATCGACACTAACCCTACTTGGGCGGCCACGAGATAGGCATATGGCAAAGCTATCTGCAAAAATAAGCTGCTCTAATGAGTGGCGTCTACAACTGCTGATTCACATAGGGAAGCAAGAACGCGTCATGAATTGCGTGGATTCAGAGCCCGCTACCGATAGGAAGTGGGCTTTTTTGTCAACCGGTTGCGGCCGCAGAACTGTGGCCCCTCCCGCCTAATACTGGCCACACTTTGCTGATTTCGCTGCCATTATACTTCCTGCCACAAAACAAACCCGAGAGGAGAATCTAATTGCGCAGACTCATCTCCAGTATACTTATGGTCTTCATCTTGCTTACCGTAGTAGGTTGCTCATCTAGCCAACCCGATGAAATAGTCAATACTTTCCTCAAGGCAGCTGTCAAAGCGGATTACCTGACTATGGCCAAGCTGGTTCGGGGAGCCGACGCAAACATTTTTTATACTCCCGAAGATGAGGGAGCCCAAGAAGTAATAGAAGCCATACTCGGCCGAGTCACTTATCAAGTTGGGGAGAAGCAAATCTCAGGCAACACGGCGACTGTTAAGGCCAAAATTGTAGCACCGGACTTACTGCGCATCACTGCCCTGGCACTGCCAGAGCTAATGTCGATGGCTTTTGCTATGTTCTTCTCCCAAGAAGTAGCATCCCAGGACGAAATTGATGCCCTCTTTATGCAGTACTTTGAGAACGCCATCAAAGACCCCGAAGCCCCAATGGTTGAGTCAAACATCAGTATCAAGCTCGAAAAGAAGGGCGCCGGCTGGGTAATAGTGCCCGATGACGAGCTAGCCAATGCCCTCACGGGCAACATGACCAAGGCTTTTGCGGAGATAGGAAATTAGGGAGAGACTCAGAGCCCGCTATCGGAAGGTAGCGGGCTTTTTGATGCTCTGGCGCAGGCGCTCACGCAAGGCGGAACTTTGCCCTATTGAGGAGTGTAGGCGGAAAAAATAAGAATACCACAAGGGCTTTAAACCCTTGTGGTATCGAGTTTGTGGTTTGGTGGAGCTAAGGGGGCTCGAACCCCTGACCTCTTGACTGCCAGTCAAGCGCTCTCCCAACTGAGCTATAGCCCCTTCTTACTTTAACGTATCACCTGAACGGCGAGTACGTTTAATATTATACTCAGGAACAGTCATCTTGTCAACACTTAGCTAGGGAATCGTCACACCGCCTAGCGATATACTGCAACCTCTCGGTAGTAGCAGTTGCATTGCCAAACACCTCTCCCCAAGGAAGGACAGCTAGTAAACTAAAACCGTTGGCTGCCAAGGCTTTCTTAATCACCTCAGGACTGAAATAATGTTGCCGATGAACTTCTTCATACCGGCGCCAGAGTTCATTCTGTTGGTGAATGAAGATAGTCATTTCGTGCACCAGGTCTTCTGTGTCGGTATCGAACTGAGACGACCAAATGCAAATGCCTGCCTCGCACTCCTGCACAAAAGGACCAGCCGTAAAGACCTGTTGCATCTTGTATTTGGTATGAACATCAAAAAGCAGCAAGCCATCTGGAGCCAAAACTGAGGCAGTAGCAGCTAACGCCTGATTAAGATCCGATTCACCCGCTAGATAGTTAAAGCCGTCGCAAGCGCAGAGCACTACATCAAAACTAGCGTTAGGAAAACGCAAATCTCTCATATCCATTGCCCGCCAATGTTCTATACCTAACCCGGCTGCCATCCCTTTGTTGGCGGCAATAGCTAGCATATCATACGAAAGGTCAATGCCGACCGTATCATAACCAGCCTGATGGAGATTAATGGTAAGAGTGCCAGTGCCACAACCTAGATCTAACAAACGACGCCCAGGGGCACCGTACTGCCGTATGAGCTGGTCAATATAGCGAGCCCAGGCGCAATAGTCCACCTCAGCCATCAATCCATCATAAAGAAGGGCTAAGCTGCTATATGATGGCATCCAACCTCACCTGTTTGGCGTTATTCCAAAGCCGCTCCAAATTATAGAATGAACGGGTTTCTGGTTGGAAAATATGGACCACTACGCCACCGTAATCGAGCAGAATCCAGCGAGCATCATGGTCGGCCTCGCGTTGCGCGGGGCAAATATTTTCCTCTGCTAATTCTTCCCGGATGCTGTCCGCAATGCTCAGTACATGCGGCCGGGAGGTGCCTGTCAACAGAACAAAGTAATCAGTGACTATAGTTAGATCACGTATGTCAAGCACCACGGGATCTAAGGCTTTACGCTCATCTGCTATAGCCACTATTTGTTTAGCCAACTGCAAGTTGCTCATCAGTTCACCCCACCCTTTATTGCATGAGGCAAAAAGACATGCGCCTAAGGCAGCATGTCCTTGCCTACGATAACAACAACGTCAACATCGGCACCAGCCTGGGTGTCCAACAATATCTCTTGGATAGACAGTATTTCTGCCACTACCAGGGCACCTTGCGACTCCTTATTAGTACATATCACCTGAGAAACGAGCAAATCACTATTTTCAGTAGCGAAAACTCCGGTTACCTGGAAGCCGCTCTTACGCAGCAGCCGGGCCACTTGCTCGGCACTACTGAGGTCGCCGTTTCCAGCATACACCTTCACTTTAGTTTGCTGGTTAGCCTCCACATCTAGGGCCGAATAGAAGTAAGTATCAATCAGCTCTTCTAGCTTGTCCAAATCCGGCTCAAAATAGTAGGTGCCATTGATCCAGGCGTCTTCGCCCTCCAAGGTATAACTGGTAATTTTATCAGCTTGTAGGGATTTAACTAAGGGCAGATAACGCAAGGCGACGCCAATAGGAATATTTGTCTCCAAGGAGTTTCTAGCTATTTTAAATAGCTGGTTTATCTTCAGGAGGTTCTTAGGTTGAAGTAACTGCTTGAGAGCGGCAGCCATGAACTTCTGCTGTCGTGCGGCGCGTGCTAAGTCGCTATCCGATTTCCTATATCGCACGTAGCCCTCGGCTTGTTCTCCATTAAGAACTTGTGGCCCCGGTTCCAGGTTGATATATAACCCTCCTGCCTTATCGGTGTATTTCATCGGTTTTTCCACATCGATGGGAACACCGCCAATGGCATCCACCAGTTCTCGAAAACCACTAGTATTGACCAACGCGTAGTAGCGGATCGGCATACCAAGGAACTGACGCACCGTTCGCAGGGTCAATTCTGGCCCTCCGTAAGCATAGGCGTGATTTATTTTTTCTTTATGTTCTCTACCGGGGATGGCAACACGGGTATCTCTCGGTATAGAAAGCAGACTGATATTTCCTGTCTTAGGATCATAACTAGCCACCATCAGAGTGTCGCTACGTCCCCGTACTTTTTTGCCGGGGGCTACTAAACCATCGTCTTCGCCTATTAATAGCACATGCAATTTCCCGTCAGTCGGTAATATCAAATCCTCACCACTAGCTGGTTTAGTTATCCAACCAAAAAAAGTTGCACTTGCGGCCGTAAGCACGATAAAAAAAACTGCCAAAATAACGGCCTGCTTCCGACGAGCCATCCTCTTTCCCCCTTAGTGCACTTGTGACTGAAACACACGCCTACCTGCCTATTAGACAAAATAAGGCAAATAACGACAGATTTGTCTCTCTTAACTATAACAAAGGCATAAAGTGCTTGCAAGGAACATTAAGTGGGGCAAAAAGATCAGATGGCAAGTAAGTTGTTAGGGAAGCATGTCCTTACCCACAATAACTACCACATCAGCAGTGTCATTAACCTCACTATTAACTAAGATTTCATGTAGGGTAAGAGCCTCGGCTACTGCTGCAGCAGCCTCCGCCTGCTCGCTACTGCTCATCACTTGTGATACGAGATAATCACTGCGATCTGCCGTCGTTATCGACAATATCTGGAATCCGCTCCGGCGTAAGAGGTCTGCAACTTGTTCACCACTAGCATAGTCGCCGTTACCTACGGCCACTCTTACTCTCACCTGCTGGTTGCGCGCCTGGTCAACGCCGGCATAGAAGTAGGTTTCTATCAGCTCTGCTAACTTTTTCTCATCTGCCTCAAAGTAGTTAATACCGTTAATCCAAACATCATCCTTACCTTCTATCGTGTAGCTGGTAACATTGCTATTTTTGAGGGATCCGACTATAGATAGGTAACGCATAGCCACACTAACTGGTATGTTTGTTCGCACTGACTCATTAAAAATCTTAAACAGCTGATTTATTTTTAGCCAGTTACTTGGCTTGAGAACTTCTTTAAGGGCAGCAGCAAGAAATTTTTGTTGCCTTTGAATACGTGCAATGTCACTATCCTGACGATATCGTACATAACCTTCTGCTTGCTCGCCATTTAAAACCTGCTCGCCCTGTTTTAAATTTATGTACAATCCTCCCGCCCGGTCGGTATACCGCATGTCCTTCTCAACATAGAGGGGCACTCCGCCTAGAGCATCCACCATACGGCGAAAACCATCAGTTTGTACATGCACATAGTAACGGATCGGTATATTTAAAAACTGGCGGACAGTGCGCAAGGTAAGGTCAATGCCCCCAAAAGCAAAGGCGTGGTTGATTTTATCCCTGCCTGGCCTGCCAGGTATTTCTACCAACGTGTCGCGTGGTATGGATAATAAGCTTACTTCCCCGGACTTGGGATCATAGCTTGCCACCATCAGGGTGTCGCTGCGGCCTCGCGCCTTCGTTCCTGCATTAGGCCCAGCATCTTCACCAACAATTAAGACATGCAATTTGCCGTCAGCCGGCAAGACGGTTCCATCATCAATCACTATAGGCGGTTCCTGCTGCTGCGCCCAAAGCCAGGTGGCAGCCGTGATTGCAATGAAAAAAACAGCTATAATAATAGCCGCTTTTCTATGCCTCATCTTACCTCCCTCCTTTATCAGTAGGCAATTTTCTGCCAACTAACAGTCTAGTGTAACTATAGCAAAAAAAGCAGCCTACTCACAAGCAGGAAAGAATGCTATTATTCCCCAGACCGGTATAAAGCATGTTTATAGATATAGTTTTCTACAGCACTAGGTACTAAATATTTGATGGGCCTACCATCCCGTACCCGCTGCCTAATATCGGTTGAGGAAATTGCTAAAGAAGGGACCTCCAAGAAACTAATGCGCTCTACCTCAGCAGCAGTTAAAGACGAAGATTGTAGAGCATCGTCAAAGGCAAAACCAGGCCGGGTTGCCGCCACAAAATGACACACCTGCAGCAACTCGCGGTAGCGATACCATGTATGCAGATGACTGATGACGTCGGCCCCCGTAATAAAGTATATTTCATCCGAGTTGAACTCTTGCCGAAGATATAGGATGGTATCGTAAGTATAGGAATAGCCTACCCGGTCAATCTCCACCCGGGACGTATAAAAGCGGGGATTGGCTGCGGTAGCTAAAAGGGTCATTACATAACGATGCTCTCCATCGGTAACATGCCGCTTATGCGGTGGCTGCCCAGAAGGAACAAAATAGACTGCGTCAAGTTCAAATTCGTGCAGGGCCGCCTGAGCAGCCACCAAGTGGCCTAGATGTATCGGATCAAAAGTACCACCCATTACACCATATCTACCCATCACCCATACCACCTTAACTAATCGGTTCTTCCTCGCCCTCCCCTGGATCGGGCACATAATCAAACTCCATATCTCCGATGCGTACGGTATCACCTTCTTGCACGCCAGCTTCCCGCAAAGCATCAATAATGCCCCAGCGGCGCAGGGTATGTTGCAATCTAAATAGAGCCTCTTCATTGTCGAGGTTAGTCATAGCCACTCGCCGTTCTACGTGGGCGCCGCGCACCACAAAGGCATCATCTTCTCGCTCTACCTGCAGAGTCTCTAGCTCCTCTTCAACTACTTCCGGAATCTCTATTGCTGGTGGCTCGGGTGCTGTCTGCAGTAATTCATAGGTAGCTCTGAGCAACTGTTTGATGCCTTGACCCGTGGCTGCCGAAATACAGAACACTTGATGCCCCAGGGCCTCAATGGCCTCAGTCAGAGCAGCAGCGCGTGCTTGCGCCTCCGGCAAGTCCATCTTATTCAATGCCACTATTTGCGGTCGCTGGGCGAGCTCGGGCGCATAAGCAGCTAGTTCACGATTGATAGTATGAAAATCTACCAGCGGCTCTCTGCCTTCCAGCGCGGCAGCATCGATGATATGAACGATCACACGGGTGCGCTCTATATGTCGCAAGAATTGGTGGCCTAGCCCGTGGCCAAGATGAGCCCCATCAATTAGCCCGGGTATGTCGGCCATGACAAAGATATTGTCGTCTATATTTACTACCCCTAGGTTAGGAGTCAGCGTGGTAAAAGGGTAGTCGGCAATCTTGGGCCGTGCTGCAGAAACTTGTGCCAGTAATGTCGACTTGCCTGCGTTAGGATATCCTACTAACCCTACATCAGCTAGCAGCTTTAGTTCTAAACGCAAATGTCGTTCTTCCCCAGGTTCACCTTGCTCTGCAAAGGTCGGAGCCTGCCGTGTGGAAGTAGCAAAGCGAGCATTGCCTCTGCCACCACGTCCGCCTTTAGCAATTACTATGCGTTGCCCTATTTCAGTAAGATCGGCCAAAGGTTGGTCGGTTTCAGCATCGTAGACTATGGTACCTGGGGGGACATTAATGACGCAATCGTCACCTCGCCGCCCGTGCATATTCTTCGAGCGGCCATTTTCGCCATTTTCTGCCCGGTAATGCCTACGGTAGCGCAAGCGTAGTAACGTATTCTCGTGAGGGCTTACTTCCAGTATGACATCACCGCCCCGCCCTCCGTCGCCTCCAGAAGGGCCCCCCTGCGGTACGTATTTTTCCCGGCGGAAACTGACCATGCCATTGCCGCCGGCTCCTGCTTTAACGTATATCTTCACTTCGTCAATAAACATGCAATGTCCATCCTTTCAGCCTTACTTTCTGCAACTCTCCACCCCAACTGGCGCACATATGAAAGCGTTGGAGAGTCAATGGGAATGGGAGAAAACTGCAATATAAGGTGAGGGGTGTCATCAATATACAGATGGAGGAAGCAGCGATCTTCCTGCAACGGGCCAAGATCATTTAACAATAGGCCAACCAATCTATTCAAGGAGGTAAGCGTGTCGTCGGCGCAGGCTTCAGATAAAGGGGTCATATGATAGCTAAAATCAATTCCCTGCTCGCGCGCCGCCATTTGCCAGCTCCAGATGAGGGTGGCTAATTCGTCATCGCCACAAGCATAGATATGGCTTACATTTTGTATAGTTTCAATCACCTTCTCCACATCTTGGCGAATGGTGTCGTAGTCGCGCCCTAGCTGGAGATGACCCATTAGAAGTTGCAGGTCGTTGAGCAGATCATGCCGAAACTGGCGTAGTAGCTGATACACATTGAAATTTGGCTGGCACTGCTTCATTCTACGCTTCCCCTCCTTTTTGACCTCATCATACCATATTTATCTATTAGAGTACCCCATTGGTCCACAAAAAAAGCTGCCCCTTTGAGCAGCTTTTTTAAACTCCTGTTTAGTTAGCAACCTCTTGTGTGAGCTGGTAGACACTTACCTGCTTTTTGCCCTTGCCTTTGCGCTCAAACGAAACTACGCCATCTATCAAGGAAAACAGGGTGTCATCTTTGCCACGACCTACATTGTTACCAGGGTGAATCTTGGTGCCACGTTGGCGGACTAAGATGGAACCTGCAGTCACAAACTGGCCATCCTGACGTTTGACACCAAGGCGTTTAGCTTCACTATCACGACCGTTACGAGAGCTACCGACGCCCTTCTTAGAAGCAAATAACTGCAGATCAAATCTCAGAAGCATCGATTACACCTCCTTAGAATCTAGAATTCGTACATGCTTAGGATAAGATGTGGCAATAGCGGTCAAACCGAGAAGCATCGTATCTAATAGAATATCGGTCTTATGCTGCATTTCCTGTTCTAAGCGAGGCAGGGTACATTCTAATTTACCTTCTGCCTGATTTCCCGTACACTTAACACCTAGCACTTCTTGTAAACCCAAAATAGTGGTTTGAACAATAGCCGATACCCCAGCGCAGACGATATCCTGCCCCCGCTGTGCATAACCAGAATGACCGCTTATAGAAAAAGCCTCAATGTGTTGATTAGAATCACGTACAATACGAACAACGATCATCGATTTGCCTAGAGGCTAATAGATTCGATCTTTACTCTGGTAAACGGCTGCCGATGGCCTTTCTTAACCCGAACCCGTTTCCGACGCTTATACCGGAACGAGATCACTTTCGGGCCTTTGCCCTGCTCGATCACTGTACCAGTAACGACGGCCCCGTCAATTACAGGTTGACCAAGCTTTACGCCCTCAGAATCGACTACCATCAAAACCTGATCAAACGTAACAGTGTCTCCTACCTCGGCCGCTAGCTTCTCAACCTTCACTAGTTGGCCTTCCTGAACTTTAATTTGTTTACCACCTGTTTGTATAATGGCGTACATTCCGCCACCCCCTTATTAAGACTCGCCGAAAACAAGGTAGCAGCCTGTCTGCGTTTAGCAACCCGTTTCGAGCGGTTTAGACACTGTGCCGGTTAGTTTGGACAATGTCTCCGAGTGACTATAGTACTACATTTAGCGCAAAACGTCAATGGAATCGCCAGCAAGACGTCCCTTGGCATAAGTACGAAAAGTACGTACGATTTCCACCAAAACCTTTTGCCCCACAAATTGAGCAGCCTTATCCACCTGAATGACAAAACCATCCTTGCGAGCTATAGCATCTTTGCTTTTTCCTTGATGCACATCTTCTAGGCGCAAGGATAAAACGTCGCCTACTTGTACCGGCAGTGCTACTCGCTCTACCATTTCGCTATTGCCAGCTAAGACTATGGCCCAATCTTCTATGCGACGGTCTGCATTACCCCGAACATAGATATGACGCCCTGTTTCGGCCTCGAGGCGCTCAAGGTTTTTTCCACCGGTCCCAATCAGGACAGCAGCCACTGCGGGGTTGACGTCTAGCAAAACAGCTTCATCCTGGTGATTACGAAAATAATGGAGAAGTTCTGCTTCGATACGGCTGCTAACCACTTCTTCATGTAATACGCGACCAGTACCATCGCAACAAGGACAAGGCTTCTGTAATACTTCGCCAACAGCTTGGCGCACCTTCTGCCTGGTCATTTCTACCAGACCCAGTTGAGTCAGGCCCAAAATAGAAGTCTTTGTCTTATCGGCTTTTAATGCTTGTTCGAGCCTAGTAAGGACCTGTTGACGGTGATCTGATGTAGTCATATCGATGAAGTCGATAATAATAATCCCACCGATATTGCGTAAACGCAGCTGATGCGCTATTTCGGTGGCAGCCTCCAGGTTCGTTTTGAGCACCGTGTCGGCAAGATTGGTGGTGCCTACATATTTACCTGTATTTACGTCGATAGCCGTCAGTGCTTCTGTCTGATCAATAATTAGATATCCACCGCTTTTCAGCCAAACTTTTCGCCTTAATGCCTTGTCCAGTTCAAGTTCTAAGCCGAAGGTATCAAAGATAGGCCGCTTTTGCTGCCAAAGGAAGACCCGCTCTTTATACTCGGGCGCAGTGGCGGAAAGCAAGTCCATTACGGCTTGATACTGCTCGCTGCTATCCAACACTAGACGATCGACCGAATCGTCCAGTCTGTCACGAATAACTCGTCCCACTAGGTCGAGATCACGGTGAATGAGGGTAGGGGCTTTAGCCTTTCGACTGCGCTGACAGATACTATGCCAAAGTTTAACGAGAAAATCGATATCCTGCTGGAGATCGGCTGCCGTGCAACCGACAGCCACAGTTCTCACAATAACCCCCATGCGTTTAGGCTTGACTTTGGCTACCAGCTGCCGTAAACGTTCTCGTTCTGCTTCGTCGTCAATGCGGCGAGAAACACCGATGTGATTTTCCGACGGCATAAGGACTACGTAACGACCGGGTAGAGTAATGCGTCTGGTTACTCTAGCTCCCTTGCTACCAAAGGGCTCTTTCGTAACCTGCACCAGTATTTCTTTGCCGCTTTGTACCAATTGGCGAATAGTTGGGCGCCTGTCTTTCTTGGCAACGCCTTGAGGATACTCGTCTGCACCTGGAATGGCATCAGATACGTATAAAAAGGTGTTTCGTTCTAGACCGACATTGACGAAAGCAGCCTGCATGCCTGGCAGTACATTTTCCACGATCCCTTTGTATATGTTACCTACAACTCTCTGCTCTAAGGGGCGCTCGAGAAACAATTCTACCAACTTGCCGTTCTCAACTACGGCAACACGAGTTTCGCGCCCCAAGCTATTGACTATGATTTCTTTACTCATCTAAAAATCCTTTCTTACAGGTTCATCCCTCCAGCGCCGTGCCAGTAGCAGCCGCATATTGAAACGGTGTGACTGCCTTCCCATCCACATCCAGATATAACTGTTCTCGAGCAATTTGTAGCGAGCTGGGAATAAGATCAAGGTGCTGAAGCAGATCCTCTACTCGCAAATTGGCCACGCTACCGATCGATAAACGCAAGCGTAAAGTCGTACCTTGTAGATGGGCAAAGTGCACTAAAGGCCTAATATCGACCCTTTTCATACCGCTTTTTCGCCTTACCGTTCTGATCACGGAAGTTTGGCCTAAAAAGTCAGCCAGCGTTTTCTCTAACTGTGCCCTCTGCCCTTCCGCTATACCCTCCACCAAATAGTCGGCATAGCGAATCAGTCCCATCAAGGGTTTAGTCTTGTCGGGGACAGCCACAGCTCCAGCTACTCTTATGTCGCTAGGAACAGCTACCGCAATCATCTCGGTCAAATTAGGAACTGCCTCTGTAGTTACCAGCTCTAAATATTCAGCCTGGCTAATTAGCCCGACGGGCAAGGGCGCCGCTAATGACAAAAGAGGGTGGGGCGAATACCCTTGCGAGAATGCTAAGGGTACACGCGCCCGCCGCAATATTCTTTCCCAGCTGTGCAGCATATCCAAATGCCCTATAAAGCGTAGATTGCCGCCTTTACTATATTGCAACCAATATTTCATTGTTACTACTCCTTTGCCAACCTAGTAGTTACCGGCAAATGCTGACAAACACCACAAACACTACAATGGGCAGAACGACAATCGGGGGTGACTGCCAACTGCCATGCTGCTTCCCGCTCTTTCCAGAGCCACTCCTTACTTACTCCTGGAGATAAATGATCCCAGGGCAAGACCTCATCGCGCTCCCGACGCCGATTAGCATAAAAAGTAGGATCCAGCTCCGCAGCAGCAAAAGCCTGCATCCACTTGTCGAAAGCGAAATGCTCACTCCAGCCATCAAAACGACAACCGAGAGCGTGCGCTTCCAAGAGGACGCGGCCCAAACGCCGGTCACCACGCGCAAATATTGCTTCTAAGAAGCTAAGTTCAGCGCCATGATAATTGAGGGTTAAACGTCGATCTTTACTAAATAGCTCCCGCAAAAAGAGCTGCTTTTGTTCCAGAACATACATCGAATCCTGGGGCTCCCATTGGAACGGTGTCCAAGGCTTGGGCACGAAAGCAGCAACACTGGCTGTTACACGCATCGGTTTCCCCGGCTGTTTGACGTAACGGTGGGCCCAAGCTGCTTTTTTTGCTAGATCAAAAATGCCTTCCAAATCTGCCTCGGTCTCGGTAGGCAAGCCGATCATGAAATAGAGTTTTACGCTGCGCCAACCCTCGGCTTGTGCTCCAGACACCGCCTGCAAGAGATCCTCCTCGGTAACCTGTTTATTGATAACATCGCGCAAACGCTGACTACCGGCTTCTGGAGCCAATGTCAAGTTGCCTGTACGGCCTTGCTTAACCTTCTTGGCTTGTTCAATGGAAAAAGAATCGATGCGCAGAGAAGGCAAAGAAAGTTTAACATGGTCGCAGCCAAATTTAGCCAGCAGATCATCCACTAGAGCGGCGAGGTCACTATAATCCATAGTGCTGAGCGACATGAGCGAAATCTCGTTATAGCCTGTAGCTCGCAAAACAGCTTCAGCCAAAGCTACTAAATCCTCTCGAGAACGCTCTCGCACCGGGCGATAGATCACACCTGCTTGGCAGAAGCGGCAGCCCCGCGTACACCCTCGAAAAATTTCCAAACTAAGCCGATCATGGACTGTGCCTAGATAGGGGACAACTGGCTTGCTGGGAAAATACTCGGGTTTCAATTCTGCCAAAACGCGTTTGGTGACTACTGGGGGCACATCTGCTTTAGGCTGAACACTGGCAATCGTACCATCGTCATGATACTGCACTTCATAAAAAGAGGGCACATAAACGCCGGAAATCTGGCTTAAAGATAGCAAGGTTTGCTCTCTACTCCAGCCGGCGCTTTTTGCTTGGGCATACGCATCCAGGATCTCCCCGAGAACTTCTTCTGCATCCCCTAGAACAAAGAAGTCGAAAAAGTCGGCAAGGGGCTCGGGATTATAAACGCAGGGCCCTCCACCTATCACCAAAGGATGCTCATTGCCCCTATCCCGCGCTAGGATAGGAATGCCGGCCAAGTCGAGCATATTAATAATGTTGCTGTAGCTCATCTCATACTGCAAGGTAAAACCAACTAAATCAAACTCGCGCACAGGGCGCTTACTTTCTAAGGCAAACAAGGGTAGGCAGTGCTGCCGCATCAGACTTTCCATATCTGTCCATGGGGCATAAACCCTCTCGGCTACAGTGTCTTCTCGCTGGTTAGCCACGTGATAAAGAATCTGCAAACCTAAATGAGACATGGCAATCTCATAAACATCGGGAAAAGCAAGGGCGAGAGTAATCCTTCCCTGATGATCTTTGCGAACGGCGTTCCACTCATTACCAAGATATCTAGCTGGTTTTTCAACTTGAGAAAGTATGTGCTGCAATGTAGTCTCCTCCTGCCTTTGCTGCATTGAATTGATTATACCAAAAAACACCTATTGCCCCAAGTTACTTAAAATTTGGCGAATCTCTATTTCTAACCCATGGTCAAAAATCGCCTGTAGCAATTTCTCTTCACTGACTAGACCCATAATTTCTCCTCCGGTTTCGACTACATACAATAAATGATACTGTTTAGGCACTAGGCGTTCTAGCAACTCTCCACCTTGGCTATCTGGCGCTACAGTTAACACGGTAGTTGACATAAATCCCGTCTTCGCTATTTCCCTTTGTTTGCTACTCAGATATGCTAATAGCCACAGACTACTCTGTTCTAAAATGCGCCGCGAACTAAAAAACAAAAATCCAGCCACGAGCAATAAATTAATAGCTATTGAGCTTATCCAGCCCAAGGTTAAGCCGAGCAAAAGGAAAACAAGGCTACACCAACGACTGGCTCGCACAGCACGAATAGTGCCTGCGCGAAAGCCATGCTCTAAGACTAAATAGGCTCGATATACTCGCCCCCCATCTAAAGGCAGAGCTGGCAATAGATTAAACAAGACTAAGATGATATTTACCTCTAACAAAAAGCTTAGCCATTCCTGCCCTGGGAAATAAGCACGCAGCAAGATACATGCCCCAATTAACAACAGGCTAGTCCATGGTCCCGCCAAAGCAATGTGCATTTCTGCTTCTGGGTCCAGCCCGATATTCTCCTCTAAGCTGGCGACTCCACCAAAGGGTAACAGGGCTACTTCTTTCGGAGTAAAGCCTAATTGTTTTGCCGCCAGCAAATGCCCAAATTCATGCACTAGAACAGATAAAAACGAAAGGGTACCCTGCAATAGATGTCCCGTAGCAGCCCACAACAAGAGAGGTAATAAAAAAAGGTAGTGAACCCGTAGGTCCACTCCCATTACTCGGCCCACATACATAGTACCACCCCCGACTAACGAGGCAGGAAACTCAATGGGTCTACCGGCTGCCCATTGGCGAGAACCTCAAAGTGCAAATGCGCGTCATTCGTTAGCCCAGTTTTCCCTATCTTCCCAATCACTTGCCCTTTTCGTACCTGAGCGCCTGCGGTAACAGCGACCTCCTGCAAATGGCCATAGCGTGTAGCTAGATCTTCTCCATGATCAATTACCAAATACAGGCCCAAAACCGGATCCTCTGCTACCTCTCTTACTACCCCAGCCCCAGCCGCCTCTACGGGAGTGCCTTCAGTGCCCTGAATATCAATACCGTAGTGCATTTCAACCTGACCGGTAACCGGGTGGTGACGCCAAGCAAAAGTGGATATGATTTGTCCTGTGCACGGGTAGGCTAAACCGGTATCAGACTCTTCACCTAGCAAGCGCTGCCATACTGCGACAATCTGCTGGGTATTTGGCTGCCAGTCTGCCCATGCAGCCCATCGGGTTCCCTCAGCTGCGCCCGGCTGGAAGCAATATGCGAGATAGGTTTGGCAAGAAGCAGCCCACTCAAAGGGTAGAAAGTTGAGGGCAGTAACAGCTAGCATAACCAGCGCACAAAATGCCCAGCGGTGTAGCCACGGTGCCCTCAACGACTGTGGCGTTGCTCTAGAGCTCCGCCAGCTGGGCTCAACCCGTCGCGTTGACCGCCTGTAATTCCCTGCTTTGCGCCGGCTGCGATCCGACCAGAAAGCCAACCCAGTCACCCCTCTTCTAGCTCTTTTCACATTAATGTATATGGACGAGTATGAGGGGATATGCCATAGGCTTATCCAAATCACTGTTTTGTAAGAAACATGGTCGGATCAGAACAAAATCTTCTGCCTGCGCATGCCTATGTTTAAGACCAAAGCAATAGCCATGCAATAAGACAAATAGGCACTGCCACCTGAAGTTACTAAGGGCAAAGGGATACCTGTTACCGGTGCAATGGATATCGTCATACCGATATTGATAAACACCTGAAACAAGGTCAGCACTAATACACCAATGGTAGCAATACGCCCAAACTCGTCTTTAGCATCAAGGGCAATTTTGAGCATACGCTGCATCATAAAAACGAACAAGCCTATGAGCAACACGGCTCCGACAAAACCAAACTCCTCCGCTAAAACAGAGAAAATGAAATCTGTATGCTGGGCTGGCAAAAAGCTACGGATATTCTGTGTTCCCTGCATGAAGCCCCGGCCTACGAGTTGGCCCGAACCCACAGCAATAAGGGACTGGGTAACATGGTAACCTCCGTGAGTCCGATACATGGGATTTTCTGGATTCAGAAACACGATCAAGCGCATTTTCTGATATTCTTCTAAAACAAATGTCCACATAAAGGGTATCGCCAAAACCCCCAACCCAACTAGGCCCGCCAAATAGCGCAAATCAGTGCCAGCGGCATATAACATGCCGAGAAAAAAGGCAGCGAAAATTAGGGCTGTACCCAAATCGGGTTGCACCAAGATTAAAGCCATAGGAATTCCAACTACTATTCCTGCTTTCACTAGATCTGACCAGCTCTCAATCTTACCCCTTGTCTCTAGATAGTGCGCGAAAGCAACTATCGTAAAGACTTTGGCAAACTCGGAAGGCTGCAGCAGAAAGCCACCGAGGGAAATCCACCGCTGGGCACCTCCACCTTTTTGCCCAAAAAGCAGAACAGCAACTAACAATGCCAAATTCATGGCATAGATAGGTTTAACCAACTTAAGCAGTAGTCGATAGTCAAAATATAAAGAGGCAACAATAAAAGCATTGCCTAATAGAATCCATAGGATTTGCCTCTTGGCGTAGTAGGATGGGTTGTGCGGCATGGCACCAAGGCTAGCACTGCGTAAGACTACAACTCCAAACACGGAAATGAGAATCATGGCTAGCCACAGCTGCCAGTCTAAATTCTTTAGTAATTTACGATCAAACCGCACACTTTCACCCCCATCACCCTAGTGTTCATTTATACAGTTTACCATAATCATAACCGTTTTTGTCAGAGGGAAACAAAAAGGCGAGAAACATCAGTTCCTCGCAGAACGCATCCCGCCATTTCTCCTTACCGCCTTGATGGGAATGTTCGTTATTAAAGCAGCAGCCTCCTCTGAATGTTCGAGTTCAACCGCCAACCCTTTTTCATCTATCTCCACAAACTCGGAAAGTACGTCTATGATACGCGACTTAATCAAATCTATTAACTCTGGAGATAGGCTAGAGCGGTCATGGACCAGGATTAGCTGCAATCGTTCTTTTGCCCGGGTCTTGCTACCCTTTTGACCACCAAAAAGACGCCTTAGGTCAAACATTTAATTGTCCTCCTCATGAACCTACCCCAAAGAGCTTTTTCAGGCGGCTAAAGAATGAATCATCGTCCTGCCAGTCAATAAAGGGAATATCATCTCCCAAAAGACGGCGGCTAATATTGCGGAAGGCTTGACCGGCTTTAGTGTTTTGATCAAGGCTGATAGGCTCACCGCGATTGGAGGCAATGATAATTCCCTCGTCTTCGGGCACGATTCCTAGCAAGTCGATGGCTAATAAATCGACAATATCTTTGATAGCCAACATCTCGCCCCGTTTGACCATACTGGGTTTTAAGCGGTTAACAATCAGGCTGATGCCACCGATTTCCTCGGCCTCGAGCAAGCCGATAACCCGGTCAGCATCGCGTACCGAGGACACTTCTGGATTAACAACTACGATGGCTTGGTCGGCCCCAGCTATCGCGTTTTTGAATCCACCCTCGATACCTGCAGGGCAATCGAGAAGGACAAAGTCATATTCCTGCTTGATTTCCTGTACTAATTGTTGCATTTGCCTGGGCGATACCGCATCCTTATCTCTAGCTTGCGCAGAAGGCAAAAGGACCAAGTTTTCCAAGCGTTTGTCGCGGACAAGAGCTTTTTTCCAAGTAGTACGTCCCTCTACCACGTCAACAAGATGATAAACGACGCGGTTTTCTAGTCCCATGAATAAGTCTAGATTACGCAATCCGATATCGGCGTCAACCAGCGCCACTCGCTGACCCAAAGCAGCTAAGCCTGCTCCTAAGTTGGCGGTTGTTGTAGTCTTACCTACTCCACCCTTTCCAGATGTAATAACGATAGCCTTGCCCATCTTATTACCTCACTTTCGCCTATTCATAAATGGCACGTTGGCAAGGTTCGATGACTATCTGCCCATTACGCAAACGTGCTATTTCTGGCCCCATCTTTGCATCTGAAAACTCGTCATCTGGTTGTCGTGCCAGAATACCAGCAATGCTTACCTGCGAGGGAGACATCAAGTTGGCAACGACAAAAGCAGATTTATCTCCTCCATAACCTGCATGAGCTATGCCGCGTAACGCTCCCATAACAATTACATTTCCCTCGGCCACTATCTCAGCTCCAGGGTTAACGTCACCGATAACTATTACGTGGCCAGGATGGTATAACTGCTGGCCTGACCGCACCGGTTTTTCCACTATCAAAGCTGTCATCTCTCGGGGAATTGCTGGGGGAGCTTGGGGTTTACTCTGCTCCAATCTGATTAGTTGTACACCCTCATATTCTTTAAGGACACTCGACACAGTTGCCACTTGCTCGGCAGACAAAGTGCGCTGACCAGTATTGATGACTACACGGGCACCCTTAAAAAAGTTCCGACTGGAAGCTAGACGGTGCTCCAAGGAATTAACTACTTGTGGAAATTCGACCTCGTCATTCAAATAAATATGTATGCCTTCTCGTGTTCCTTTGAACAATACGGCCTCTTCCAGCAACTTGCGTCCCTCCAAGCAAAATATCACTGTTCATCTATTTCGCTAAACTTGAACCAGTTCCTGCTTTTTTCGACAAAGTTGGGTAAAAACTACTAAGCCCCGTTGGCAACCATCTTTGCCAACGGGGCCGAAAAATACAGGAAATAAGCTAAGGGGACATGGGGACTAGCGTCTCGGGCAAACCCTCAAAATAGGCTTTGAAAATTGCATGCGCTACGGGAACCGCACCAGCAGCCCCCGAACGCCCATGGGCCACAAAAACTGCCATAGCGATCTCTGGGTTTTCGAAAGGGGCGTAACCGACAAACCAACTATGTGCCGTCACCCCTGGAATAGTCTGGGCCGACCCTGTTTTCCCGGCCACTTCTACCTTTTGTCCATCGCGCAAGACAGGATCATAAGTGAACAGGTAGTAGGCTGATCCATATCCGGGGCCGCCAGGTCGAGCCGGCAACATAACCTCATGCATACCTCTGCGCACCAACTCTAATGCCTCTGCGTCTATCTCTATTTTGTCAAGGAGTTTTGGTTCCGCCTGAAAGGTAATATTGCCTTCCGGGTCAGTTATCTTCTGTACAAGATAAGGTTGATAGCGGTACCCACCATTAGCCAGAAGTGAAGCGTACATGGCCATTTGAAAGGGAGTAAACTCGACAATACCTTGTCCAATAGCAACGTCCCAGACTTCTCCCGGGTATGGGGTGGCATTGTAGATACGCCGAAAATTTTCACTCGTGGGAATGATGCCGGAAGCACGCAAATACCCCGGGGCAAAATCTAAAGGCAACTCCTCGGCAAATTTAAGTTTTTTTACCATGTCGCCAATTTTATCCATAGCCCCAGCGCGACCATATTTTTGCACCAACCTTTGCGCTATATCATAGTAGACAACATTGCAGGACACTTTTATGCCTTCTTCCAGAGTCAACCGACCATGGCCAGACTTCTTGTGACAAGTCTTTCTGGTAGCGCCTACTTGAAAGTAGCCAGGACAATAGAATTTTTCGTCGGGAGCAACAACTTCCTCTGTTAAGGCAACCAATGATACTAGCGGCTTAAAGGTAGAGCCAACAGGGTAAGCATTGAGTGGGATATTAGACGTCCATAGGTTGGGGGTTTGGGCCCAATTACCTGGTGCAAAGTCTGGGTAAGAAGCCCAAGCCAGTATTTCACCCGTATTGGTGTTGAGCACTACAGCAGCAGCTCTATCAGGCTTTTGTTTATAGCGCGTACTACCGTCGTCTAATTTCTTTACTACATCGGCTATAGCTTGCTCTGCAGCAATTTGTAAATCTGAGTGAATGGTGAGCGTCATCTTGTTGCCAGGTACTGCTGGAATTTCTCCTACATCAGCTACTAAACGCCCATAGGTGTCTACTTCTACTTGCCGATAACCATCTTGACCACGCAGGCTGATCTTAGGATCCACATTTTCATAAGCATTTTCCAACCCAAAAATACCAACGGTGGCGTCCCGCCGGTATCCTGCAGCCGTATACTCCTCCAGCTTGTTGGGAGTGATGGCACCTAGGCCACCGATGAGGTAGCAGGCTAAATTGCCATGAGGATAGTCACGCACCGCTTGGCGCTCTACAACCACACCGGGTAAATCCATCCGCTGTTCGTCAATCTTTAGGATGGTTTCTTCAGCCACATCTACCGCCAGCCGGATAGGACGATATCTTTGCCAGGCGTTATCTTTAATTGCTTGCCGTATACCTTCTTCGGTGACGCCATAATCCTCCAAGAGTTGAGCGAGAAGGGGGATTACTTTTTCCTGTTTGGCCGTATCTGAAGGAACTAAGTAGGAAACGACATAAGCTGGCCGGCTAGAGACTAGAGTCATGCCATCTGCTGTTTCGATATCGCCCCGAGGAGCGTCGACAACTATTTCACGGGTGCTATTGCGTTCAGCCCGCACCAGATAATATGCACCTCTGACTATCTGCACATAGAAAAGGCGGGCGACTAGGACCATTGCTAGAAAGAACACGGTCAAGCTAAGATAGTTAACCCGCTTCTCAAACTCTTGCTCCATATTTACCTCCTTCCCCCGTCCCTTAATCGCTTATCAAAGCGGCGAAATAGGGAGTAAATAAATAGCGTCATAAAACTGTTCGCGATTAACATGCCGGGCAAAGCCAGCCAAAAATGGCCGCTGATCCAAAAACCATAAAATCCACCAGTAAGGGCGGTCAACATCAGCCAGTAGGCAATGGTAGCGAGGCTGCCTACTGCTAGGGGCACCAGAATCGAATCGTGGTTAACTATCCGGCTAAAATGTCCCACCGCATAGCCCAAGATATATAAGGGTACAGCATAAATGCCAAGGGCCGGCCCCAGCAAAATGCCCCGCAACAAGCCCACGATAGCACCAAAAATAGCACCTTCAGTTGGGCCTGATAACAAGGCAAAAGCAGCAGTTAAAGCGAAAATTAAGTCAGTCTGTGACAGCAGGGCACCCAGTTGCGGTATCCAAGTAGTTTGTAAAGTGAGGCAAACTAGGATCAAAAAACCTATCAATAGATTGCGCTGCCACATATTAACGCCCACCTGTGTTAAAAACCAATAAGACATCCTCAAGAGCATTGAATCCTACCACTGGCCTGACGCTTGCGACCAATTGAAGGCCATCGGGAGTCGGCGCTACTTCTTCCACATGCCCAATAAGAATGCCTTTGGGTAAATTCAGGGCTGCTGTACCAGCAGTAATGATTGTATGACCAACTTGCACATTCGCATCGTGGGGCAAGCGAATAAGACGCAACATGCCAGGGCGGTTGGGATCCGCCTCCAGGGTGCCACGCACCCGTGTTTCCTGCACCTGCGCAGCAACAGGCCCTCGCGGATCAATAATCAGTACGACCTTAGAACTGGTTGGGGCAACTTCGTAAACACGGCCAACAAAGCCTTGATGGGTAATAACTGGAGTATTTACCTGCACCCCATGCTGACTACCCTGATCGATAACCAGTTCTTGCTGCCACGGATTCTGACTAATACTGATGACCTTAGCCAATTTAAGGGTCATGGAGGGGTTAGCTTCCTTATAACCGAGGAGCTCTCGCAGCCGTTGGTTCTCTCTTTCCGCCTCTACCAGCAGATTCATTTGCATCTGTAGAGCAGCATACTTAGCTTCGAGTTCATAATTGCGGGCCCGTAAAGACAATAAACCGCGTAGGTCCTCTATAAAAGCATTAATATGTTGCACTACAGCGTTACTGGCACGCATAAAAGGGGCTAAGGCACGTATGATAAGTCTTTCTAAGCTTGTAGGTTCAACGCGCTGCCTGGCTGTATGGCTAAAAAAGCCAATCAAAACTGCCAAGATCAGGCTGAATACAATAAATCCCTTATTTCTACGCCAGAAGGACACCATGCTATCGCCCTTCTTTCTATTCTGTTTTTTTACCTACCAGCGTTGCGAAGCTGCAACTAGCTTTTGCAGGTTAGGACTTTCCAATATTTTCCCAGTGCCTAATGCAACGCAAGATAAAGGTTCCTCAGCAATGTGAACCGGCATGCCTGTTTCTTCACTAATGAGTTTATCTAAGCCGCGCAACAAGGAGCCGCCACCGGTCATCATAATGCCTCTATCCATAATATCGGCAGCTAGTTCAGGCGGTGTTCTCTCCAAGGTTGACTTAACCGCATCGATAATAGCCCGCACAGGTTCTGCTAACGCTTCCCGTACTTCTGTAGACGTGATTTCTAAAGTCTTTGGCAAACCAGACACTAAATCGCGGCCCCGTACATCCATGCGTTCTTCTTCATCTAAGATGTAGGCAGAACCGATAGCTTTCTTGGTTTCTTCCGCGGTTCGCTCTCCGATCATTAAATTGTAGTGCCGTTTAACATAGGCCATAATGGCAGCGTCGATTTCGTCACCACCCACCCGTATGGAGCGATGCGTAACTATACCTCCCAGGGAGATAATAGCTACTTCGGTAGTGCCGCCACCAATATCTACAATCATATTTCCAGTAGGTTCTTCCACCGGCAGTCCAGCGCCGATGGCAGCAGCCATTGGTTCCTCAACAATTATGGCATCGCGGGCGCCAGCTGATTTAGTGGCATCATAAACGGCCCTTTTCTCTACTTCCGTCACTCCCGATGGTACACAAACCACTACCATGGGCGAAACAAAGGGGCGCACCTTGATGGCCGAGTTAATAAACTTGTGTAACATCTTCTGCGTGGTGTCGAAATCGGCGATCACTCCGTCACGCAAGGGGCGTATAGCTACAATGTTGCCGGGTGTACGGCCCACCATGCGTTTAGCAGCTTCGCCTACTTCGAGTATTTCGCCCGAATCGCGCTTGATAGCGACAACCGATGGTTCATTAAGCACAATTCCCTTACCCTTAACATACACTAACGAGTTCGCTGTACCGAGGTCAATTCCTAAGTCCTTCGAAAATGCCTTCTGCAAAAAATTCGCCATGCGTTTGCCCTCCTGCAGCTAGACTAAACCTTTTTCATTCATGCTTATAGTTTTACCATCACCAAAAACGACATGATCTAAAACTGGGATACCAATAATTTTGCCTGCTTCCACCAGGCGGCGTGTAACATCTATGTCCTCCCGACTAGGGGTAGGATCGCCGCTGGGATGATTATGAGCCACCAAAAGAGCTGCGGCGCTACGTCTGATAGCTTGCCTAAAGACTTCGCGCGGATGAACGATAGAAGCATTTAAGCTACCGCGAAAAATGGTCTCTACTGCTAATACTTTGTTCTTTGTATCCAGAAAAATTGCCACGAATTCCTCTTGCGACAAATGTTGAAAGCGTGGCATCAACAGTTTTTCCAAATCTGCCGGTCGTCGGATAACCGTATCGTGCGTTCGACTCTCGGCGAGACGTATTGCTAGCTGGGTGATCGCGGCCAACTGACAGGCCTTAGCAACACCGATACCAGGGACTTGTTGTAATTCTTCAGTTGATAAGTCTAGTAAACCGCGTAGATCCCCAAAGCTCGCCAACAACCTTTGGGCCAAGTGTAAAGCAGATTCACCACGTTGTCCAGTTCTTAACACTATTGCTAGTAATTCTGCATTAGTAAGAGCCTGGGGACCAAATTTGAGCAAACGTTCACGTGGACGTTCCTGCTCTGCCATCTCTTTAATAAGAAGTGGTTTCGGCACCTGCCATTACCTCCATTTCAGTCGCCTATGGGGGCAAAGGTTAAATGCCTAGCTCCAGGCAGCGCACTGCTGCACCAATTTTGCCAATCTGCTAAGCGGTAGACCTACAACGTTAAAGTAACAACCGTCAATGCGATCGACAAATACGGCTGCCTTGCCTTGAATACCGTAACCGCCGGCTTTATCATATGGCTCATCCGTATTCAGATAATCCTCTAGCTCCTGCGCGCCTAGCTGTCGCATATGCACGCGCGTACAAACGACATCACTCACTTCCCGCCCAGTGAGGCTATCTACCAATGCAACGCCAGTATAAACTTCATGCCAGTCGCCAGCCAGCTGCTGTAGCATAGATCTGGCCTCATCTTTGTTAGCTGGTTTACTCAGCACAGCTCCGTTATGCACAACTATTGTATCGGCGCCGAGAACGATGCCTTGTTCAATATGAGCAGCCACATCTCTAGCCTTACCTAAAGCATTTTGTAAGACAAGAGCCTGAGGATCGCTAGCAGTACTCGATTCCTCAAATTTGCTAGGGCAGACGATAAAGTTCCATCCTATCTGTTGGAGCAAATCACGTCGGCGGGGTGAATTTGAGGCTAAAATGATCGTGTTCTTCATAGGGATCTAAACAAGAGCAGGGCGATGAGCAAACCCAAGACGCCTGCCACCGTGAGCCTAAAAGAAAAGCCAAGAGTTAGGGTGAACATGTCTAGGCTTAGAACCAGCGGCGGATTAATACCATAGGTTTGACTAGACAAGTTAAGCCACGGTGCTACCTTACCTAGGGCTTGTCCTAACAAGCTGCCAAGGAAGGAGCCTAAAACGAGAAAAAAGACTAGAAGCCAACCACTTTTATTCTTACGCACGATAAGCATCTCCTTAGCAAGCATGATTGCTACCATCTCCTATTCTAGCATAGTAGGAGCATGGGAGAAATTCCGAGACGACAAGAATCAATTATCAAATAAAAGGGAGCCCCGCTCTTCCAGCATGGGCTCCTTGACAAATCAGAGAGATCAAAGATTATTGCATAGTAATAGTATTCTTGGGGCACTTTTCAACGCAAAGCCCGCAGCTAACACACTTAGCAGGATCCACCCGATGGGGTGACTTTAGCTCCCCACTAATAGCATCCACCGGGCAGGCCTTCTTACAGATAGTGCAGCCTATGCAGTCTTCGCCAATGCACGCTTTCGGCCTTCCTTCTAGCTGGCCGACGATAGCCTTGGTCGGGCATTTCGCTACGCACAAACCACAATTCCGGCACTTACTATAATCTATGCTAGCTAGATTGTTTTCAACGGTTATGGCATCAAACGGACAAGCCTTGGCACATAAACCGCAGCCAATACAGCCGGTGGTACAGATTTTACGCACTGCAGCACCCCTATCTTCCGAAAGACACCTAACCTGTACAAGGGCAGTATTAGGTCGCATGCCGATTACGCCACGGGGGCAGGCTACAACGCATTTTTCGCAACCAGTGCATTTTTCTTCATCGATAACTGGCAAACCATTATCATTCATGTTAATGGCATCGAAAGGACAGGCGCGAAAACAATCGCCGTAGCCCAGGCAACCATAGGTACACTGCTTATCGCCGCCGCCGATAGTTTGGGCAGCTTCACACGTTTCCACACCTTCATAACGCCACCGCTTGCCACATTCAGCTTCACCGCCGCGGCAATAGACAGTGGCTACTGGTCTCGCGCCGGAAGCACTGGCTTCAACGCCCATAATCTCTGCCAATTTCTCGACTAAGCTAGCACCACCCACGGGGCAACGATCAATAGCAGCCCCCTGCAGAATTGCATCCGCGTAGCCACTACAGCCGGGGAAACCACATGCGCCACAGTTAGCGCCAGGTAAAGCAGTCAAAATTTCTTCTGCTTTCGGGTCTACCTCCACTACAAATTTCTTAGCAGCAAAAGCCAAACCAGCTCCGAATATTAGGCCAAAGCCTCCTAAGACGGCAACAGCGCTGGCTATAGTAGTAAAAATACCCATTAGCTCACCTCCTACCTATAGCAAACCCTGGAAACCAAGGAAAGCTATGGAGAGCAGACTTGCTGTGATCAATGCAATGGGGAAGCCTTGAAACGGCTTCGGAATATCGGAAAAGGCAAGCCGTTCGCGAACCCCCGCAAAAATAACGATAGCCAATGTAAAACCAAGTGCAGCCGCAAACCCATGCACCATAGATTCTAATAGGTTATACCCGGAATCAATATTGAGAATGGTTACACCCAGCACAGCACAGTTGGTGGTAATCAGAGGCAAGTACACCCCCAAGGCCTGGTAAAGCGTGGGACTAGATTTGAGAATGACCATTTCCACTAACTGGACTAGGCTGGCTATGACGAGGATAAAAACGATAGTCTGCAAATACTCTAGACCAAACTTCTCTAGGATTAGCTTCTGCACTACCCAAGTGACAGCTGACGAAACTGTCATAACGAAGGTAACAGCCATTCCCATGCCAGTAGCCGTTTCTACCTGTTTAGAAACACCCAAGAAAGGGCAAATACCTAAGAAACGCGATAAGACAAAGTTATTAATCAGTATAGCGCCGATAAAAATAACGATTAGCTTAGATCCCATTTTAGCCCCTCCTTAAGCTGAACGCCGCATGCGCAGATAGTTGAGGAGAGCAATCAATAGCCCTAAGGTTAGAAATGCACCTGGGGCTAAAATCATGATTAGCATAGGCTGATAAGAAGCTCCGAAAATGGCTTTGCCAAAAATAGTGCCAGCGCCTATGATCTCACGTATGCTACCGAGAATAGTTAAGGCCCCGGTAAAGCCTAGCCCCATGCCTAAGCCATCAGCGATGGAGTCTAATGGTCCGTGCTGGGAAGCAAAAGCCTCGGCTCGCTGTAAGATAATACAGTTGACAACAATCAGAGGGATAAATAATCCTAATACTGCATGCAGTCCTGGTAAGAAGGCTTGCATCACCAAATCAACTACAGTCACAAAGGAAGCAATCACTACTACATAAACAGGAATTCGAATTTTGTTCGGAACCACATTGCGGATGAGAGAAATCAGTAGGTTTGACGCAGTTAGCACCGCGGTAGTAGCTAATCCCATACCGAGGCCATTAGCCGCAGCAGTTGTGACTGCTAGGGTAGGGCACATGCCAAGTAAAAGACTAAAAGTAGGATTCTCTTTCACCAAGCCTCGACGGAATTCCTTCATAAAACTCATAGTTTCCACCCCCTACTTGCCCCAGACAGCATTAAATAGCTGCATAAACTGGTTAAGGCCGTCGACTACAGCCTCAGAAGAAATAGTGGCTGCAGTTATAGCAACAATGTCATGTTCGTCGGTGGCTGTGCTTTTGACGGTGCGCAGAGGAGCAGCCGTGCTTTTGTCCACAAACTGGCTAACGAAGCTTTCACTAGTTATATTCTCACCCAGGCCGGGAGTTTCTTGGTGCGATAATACTTTGAGGCCTGCAATCTTACCATTCTGATTGATTCCTGCCATTAGTTCAATGGGCCCACCGTAACCTTTAAAAGATAGCTTAGCCAGCAATCCTACCTGCTCTCCCTGCTCATCTAGGCCAACGTAAATGCTCTCGACGGCAGGATATCCTTCTTCAATACCCTCCAAATATTCCGCTCCATCTACGAAAGTGCTCGCCACTGGCAGAGCTTCCAGCAGGGCAGCGAGTTCAGCCTCTTGCTGCTGGGCCGCAATAATTGGTGCCGTAATTGAATCAGCAACCGCCAGCAGAGCCCCTGCAATTACGGTAAATGCCATTAGATTCAGACCTAAACGCACAATATCATTCTTCATCTAGTTACACCCCCAAATCTGCGTGGCTGGGTATAACGGTCGATGAGCGGTGTCAGAGCATTCATGATTAGGACTGCATAGGTGACTCCCTCGGGGTAAGCACCCCACAAGCGGATGACGCTAGTTATCAGGCCACAGCCAATCCCCATGATGAGGCGACCCAATTTGGTCACCGGCGAGGTTACCATATCAGTGGCCATAAAGAAGGCTGCGAGGAGTACCGCTCCCGATAAGACATGAAACAAGGGATCTCCGCCACATAACCCTTCACCACCAAAAATCCAGGTAAAAATAGCTACTGTACCGATATAGCCAGCAGGTATACGCCAATCAATAATCTTTCGCCAGAGCAGGTAAAGTCCGCCTGCAATTATCGCCAAAGCCGATGTTTCACCCAGACTGCCCGGAACCGCTCCAAGAAAAAGCGCACCATAGCTTGTCTGAGCACTTTCCAGCCCTAGGGCAGCCAAGGGCGTGGCTGTAGTTAAGAATGTAAATGGCTCCACCCAAGCAGTCATCTGAGCCGGCCAGGAAGCGAGTAAGACGGCTCGTCCCACTAAAGCCGGGTTAAAGGGGTTATGGCCTAGGCCACCAAACACAGCCTTACCAATCGCTATTGCTATGGCAGCTCCGATAGCAACCATCCAAAGAGGCAGGCTAGCAGGTACACTAAAGGCTAAGAGCAAGCCAGTAATAGCGGCACTACAGTCGCTAATAGTAATGGGGCGACCGGTCAATTTCTGAATGAGGGCCTCTGTTCCCACCGCTGCAGCAATGGATACTAGCATTATCCATAAAGCTCTGACGCCGAAGAAGAAGACAGCTAAAACAGCGGCTGGCGCTAATGCCATCAGCACCTCCAGCATGATTCTGCTGGTATTATCTCGATGAAACTGGTGTGGAGACGAGCTCATTAATAGTTTGCTTGAATCCATCTCTCTCCCCCCTATTACTGATGCCGTTTGGCCAATACGCCACTCTTAGCCAAACGGATATTCTGTACCAAAGGACGGCGAGCAGGGCAAACATAGGAACAGCAACCGCACTCCTGACAATCAAGAATGTGATACTCTTCGGCTTTGTCCAACATACCGCGCTCTGCAAATTGCCCTAGGAAAACCGGTAGCAAAAACATAGGACAGACGTCTACACAACGACCACAGCGGATACATGGCCCTACTTCTAACTGGCAAGATTCCGCTTCCGATAGGGCTAAAATACCCGTTACACCCTTAGTAACCGGAACATCAATTGTTCCTACCGTCATGCCCATCATAGGGCCACCGTTAATGATTTTTCCTGGCTGTCCTTTGAGCCCACACTCTGTAAGCAAATCGCCAAAAGTAGTTCCTATTCGTACTAGTAAATTTTGCGGCCGCTCCACCATCGAACCACTGATGGTAACAACCCGCTCCATTAAGGGTAAGCCTGTCTGCACAGCTTCAGCTACGGCGGCGGCTGTGCCCACATTGTTAACGATAACTCCGACATCAGCCGGCAGCTTTTTCGCTGGCAATTCGCGTCCCGTAACCGCCTTAATCAGCTGGGCTTCCGAACCTTGAGGATATTTAACTTGTAGAGGAACAACTTGTATGCCGCTGTAGGCAGCGCAAGCTGATGATAAGGCCGCAATTGCGTCCGGTTTGTTGACCTCTACACCAATATAGCCCTGATTGACCCCTAGAGCCTTCATCAGTATGCGCAGGCCCTGCACTACCAGCTCTGGCTTTTCAACCATAGTACGATGATCGCAGGTCAAATAAGGTTCACATTCAGCACCGTTCAAAATGACCATTTCAATTTTTGCGTGCGGTGGTGGTACAAGCTTGAAATGAGTCGGGAAAGCTGCGCCACCTAAGCCTACAATGCCTGCCTCGCGCACGATCTCTACGATTTCTGCTGGGCTTAATTCATCTAACCCCTTTGGTTCAACGAAGGGAGCAACCGTTTCATCGAGCCCGTCGTTTTCCACCACAATCGCCATCGTTGACTGACCGTTAGGGTGGGGCCGCGGCTCTATTGCTATCACCTTGCCGGATACCGAGGAATGGATAGGAGCGCAAATTTTAGCCGTTGAGTCTGCTATTTTCTGACCTCTTAAGACGCGGTCACCAACAGCAACTAACGGCTCGCAGGGCGCGCCAATATGTTGGCATAAGGGGTAAATTAACACCTCAGGCACTGGCGCAAGAGCAATGGGTTGTGCCTTAGTTCTGTCCTTGTTGTGAGCAGGGTAAGTGCCACCCACAAACGTCTTTGCCCTAGTCACGTTTCTTCACCTCTCTGACCGTAACAATAATCGTGATGAATTTAACAATGTCTACACACGACAAAAGGCGAGCCTGTTGCTCGCCTCCACAGCCTTAAATTGCTAAGTACGCGGATGATTCTACTATCTTTATTTATTTAGTTTGTCCCCTAAACCATTGTAACTTCTTTCAATGCCAGCGACAAGGGTATGCGGCTAAGATTTTGTTACTAGCCATTCTCTATTAAAAACAGTAAAAGCTGCCCCTCAGGGCAGCTTTTGCTATTCTGACGAAACCCACTTAATTAGCTTTGCTTAATCTGGCGTGGATACTTACCACGAGCCGTATAGTGGGTATGCAGCAACTGATGTGCTTTTTCTCCGCCTATATCACCTAGATACTTTTCATAAAGCTCCTTAACGGCTTCATTCTCATGTGACTTGCGTATAGGCAAAGCCTTGTCGGCCTGATAAATTCCTCGCATACGCTTCAGCCTTAGCTCATTCATATCATTCACATCTTGAGGTCGTGGCTGGCCGCCGCCAGTAATACAACCGCCCGGACAAGCCATGATCTCAATGAAATGATAGTCAGCCTCGCCGGCCCGAATAGCTTCTAGGAGTTTCCTTGCGTTGGCTAGGCCGTGAGCTACTGCTACCCGTAGAGTAATATCAGTGCCGGGAAGCTCCACCGCTGCCTCTTTGATGTTTTCCAAACCACGCACCGCCGTTAATTCGATGTCGCCAAGGGTCTCACCACTCACCCATTCATAAGCGGTACGCAATGCGGCCTCCATCACACCCCCGGTAGCACCGAAAATGACTGCCGCACCAGTAGATAGGCCCAAAGGACTATCAAAACTGTCATCAGGCAGTTGGCCAAAATCTAAGCCCGCTTGCTTAATCATCCGCGCTAACTCTCGGGTAGTGAGCACAAAGTCAACATCAGCCAAACCATGCTCCCCTACTAATTCGGGACGGGTACGCTCGAACTTCTTGGCCGTGCAAGGCATGATAGAGACAACAACGATATCCTCGGGTTTAACTCCGATTGCTTCTGCGTAGTAACTCTTGGCTAAAGCTCCCAGCATCTGATGTGGAGACTTGCAAGTGGAAAGATGATCCAGCAAATCGGGATAGTAATGTTCAATAAACTTTATCCAACCTGGGCTACAGGACGTAATCATAGGGAGAGTACCGCCTGCCTGCAGCCTGCCGACTAGCTCATTTGCCTCCTCCCAGATAGTGAGGTCAGCGGCGAAGTCGGTATCAAACACAGCATCAAAACCTAGACGCCGTAAAGCTGATACCATCTTACCGGTAACAATGGTCCCTGGTTCATAACCAAACTCCTCTCCCAGGGCCACCCGGATCGCGGGAGCTGTTTGCACAATCACGTGTTTGGAGGGATCACTCAAAGCAGCAAAAACTGCTTCCGTGTTATCGGCCTCCCTGAGAGCGCCAGTCGGACAAACCATGATACATTGCCCGCATAAGACGCAAGCTACATCATTTAGTGAACTTTCGGCTTCAGGAGCGACGATAGTATCAAACCCACGTGCGGTAGGCGCCAAGACACCCACACTCTGCACCTGATGACAAACAGCAACACACCGGCGACACAGGATGCATTTACTAGGGTCGCGTACGATAGATGGACTGCTGCAGTCCAGTGGATACGCACTAACCTCGCCACTAAACCGCACTTCCCTAATGCCCAACTCCTCGGCCAAGGTCTGTAGTTCACACTGGCGGTTGCGTTCGCAGACAAGACAATCTTGTGGATGATTAGACAATATCAATTCCAAATTGATGCGCCGCGCTTCTCTCACAGCTGGAGTATTCGTATATACCTCCATACCTTCGCTTGCCGCCAACACGCATGCGGCCTGCAAACCACGCATACCTTTTACTTCTACCAAACACAAGCGACAAGCACCAATTTCGTTGAGCCCTTGCATATAACATAGGGTAGGAATACGGAGACCGATTGCTTTAGCTGCCTCTAGCACAGTAGTTCCCCGAGGCACACTTACGGGTTGTCCGTCAATTGTCAAATTGATCATCGTTCTATCCTCCCTCTTCTATTAGCTTCTAGGATCTAACAATAGCATCGAAGGGGCATTTTTCCTGGCAAGTGCCACACTTGATGCACTTCTCGTTATCGATATAATAAGGTGATTTAGGTTGACCAGATACTGCATCTACCGGACATACCCGAGCACAAATGCCACATCCCCGACAGCGTTCACTGTCCACCACGAAAGAAATTAACGCCTCACAGGCCCCAGCCGGGCAAGTCTTATCTTTGATGTGAGCTTCGTACTCGGAACGGAAATAGCGCAGCGTGCTCAATACTGGGTTGGGAGCCGACTGGCCTAAGCCGCAGAGGGAAGACTGTTTGATGTTGTTTGCTAAGGCTTCCAATCTTTCTATATCGCCCTCTTTACCTTCACCACGGGTTAAACGGTTAAGTATTTCTAGCATGCGTTTGGTACCAATCCGGCAAGGCGTGCATTTGCCGCATGACTCGTCTTGTGTGAAGTCTAGGAAGAAGCGTGCTATATCTACCATACATGTATCTTCATCCATGATTATCAATCCGCCCGAGCCCATCATACTACCCATCTGTAGCAGGCTATCGTATTCCATAGGAACATCAAGATGCTCCGCTGTCAAGCAACCACCAGAAGGGCCGCCAGTTTGAGCTGCTTTAAACTGCCTTCCACCGGGTATACCGCCACAAATGTCGTAGATAATTTCTCGCAGAGTTGTTCCCATGGGAACTTCCACCAAGCCGGTATTGTTGATCTTGCCGGCCACTGCAAAAACCTTTGTTCCCTTACTCTTCTCGGTGCCGATGCTATTGAACCAGTCGGCCCCATGCAAGATTATAGGTGCAATATTGGCGAAGGTCTCCACATTGTTGATTAGTGTCGGCTTACCCCACAGACCGACGTCAGAAGGATAAGGAGGCTTCGGCCGTGGCTCGCCCCGATTGCCCTCGATAGAGGCTAATAAAGCTGTCTCCTCGCCACAGACAAATGCCCCAGCCCCAACTCGGATATCAATATCAAAATCGAAGCCCGAACCGAGAATGTTCTTGCCTAGTAAGCCAAATTGCCTCGCCTGGTCGATAGCGATTTTCAAATTGGTGACAGCCAGTGGGTATTCGGCCCGTACATAAATATATCCTTGGGATGCCCCAATGGCATAACCGGCTATTGCCATAGCCTCTAAGATCGAATGGGGGTCTCCTTCGAGTATACTACGATCCATAAACGCTCCTGGGTCGCCCTCGTCGGCATTACAAACAACGTATTTTTCGCTAGACTGAGCTCTTGCCGTCAAGCGCCATTTGAGGCCTGTGCTAAATCCTGCCCCTCCCCGTCCTCGTAAGCCTGATTTCTCCACCTCACTGATAACCGCTTCCGGAGTCATCTCGGTTAGCACCTTACCCAAAGCCATATAACCATCGCGAGCAATGTATTCCTCAATTACGCAGGGATCGATTATGCCTGTATTGCGCAAAGCGATGCGGGTTTGGCCTGAAAAGAAGCTAATCTTATCGTATTCGGGTACACTTTTCTCGGTCATCGGGTCTTGGTAGAGAAGCCGCGTTACTACGCGTCCTTTAAGCAAGTGTTCTTCCACAACCTCGCGACAATCCTCGGGTTTAACCTGCTGGTAGAACATGCCCTCGGGATAGACCACTAAAATAGGACCAAGATCGCAAGTGCCAATGCAACCCGTTTCGATCACTTTTACTTCTTGGCTTAGCCCTGCTTTAGCTAGCTCGTTAATCAAGGCCTGTTTTACCGTTTTACAGCCCGAAGAAACACAGCCGGCGCCTCCGCAAACGACGACGTGAGCCCGGTAAAAACTCATACGTCTAATACCTCCTTGCTTCTAATCGTTACTTAAAGTAGGTGCTAGTGGTGCATGTTAGCGCCTAATTACCCATTCTTCGACAACCTGCTTGTTTTTCACATGTTGGAGGACTATCTGGCGTGCCCGCTCAGCATCTACATTGCCGTAGCTGATACGGGGTTGCCCTGGCCAAATGACATCGACCAAAGGCTCTTTGTCGCACAGGCCTGCGCAACCAGTTTGTGTGACAATCACGTCATGCAGGTTGTGCGCCTGCAGCTCCTCCATAATGGCAGCTAGAGTCTCTCGAGCTCCAGCTGCGATACCGCAAGTCCCCATGCCCATAACGATCCGAATGCTTTCTCCACCCTCGCGCAAGCGCATTATCTGTTGCGCACTCTCCCTCAGCTTTTTGAGGTCCTCTAAAGACTTCATCTTTACACCTCCAAGGTTTTTTCTAGCTCCCGCATATATCTCCCTAGCCAGGCCACTACCTGCGGATGATTGAGGGGCATCCCGGCAAGCTCCTGCTTTAGTTCTCGGCTACTGACAGTAAACTCTCGCTGGTCACGACGATGCCTATAAGTGATGTGACACTGTTCATTAAGCGTGATGATACTGACTAAGGTTGCAGCCATGTCACCGATAGGGGCTCTGTCTATATGGTCGTACATAAAATCAGCGAACACAGTTGTTCCCTTACCTAGCTCGGAACAAATGCGCACCTGACCCGCCGCACGCTCTGCTGCTGCCTGCAATAGAGCCAAACCTAAACCTACTTTGCGAGCCGTTCTAGTTGTATAAAACGGGTCTAAGGCCTTGCGGCATTGTTCCTTCGTCATGCCATGCCCATTGTCACGCACCATGAGACGCAAGCAATTAGTTGCTAAATCCTCCTCTAAGAGGATGAATATCTCGGTTGCATTAGCAGCTATGGAGTTTTGAGCCAAATCAAGAACATGTAGGGAGATTTCTCGCATCGCTCTAGTACCTAGCCAAAATATCTTTAATTCGCTCTGGCGTTAGCCGACCAAAAACATCCTCGTCTATTGTCATGACAGGTGCCAGGCCGCAAGCACCAATGCAGCGTGTTACCTCTAAGGTGAACTTGCCATCGGGCGTAGTGTCATTCACTTTGATGTCTAGTTCTTTTTCCAACTCCGCTAGGATGGCACCTGCCCCCCGCACATAACAGGCTGTTCCCAAACAAACACCTATTTTGTGCTTACCCCGAGGCTTTAAGGAAAACAAGGAGTAGAAGGTGGCGACCCCATAAACTTCGCTAAGGGGTATGTCAAGACCATCAGCAACCCGACGCTGCACTTCCTCTGGCAGATAACCGAATATCTCCTGAGCTTCGTGTAAGACTGGGATCAAAGCCCCTTTTTGCGACTTGTAACGCGCGATTAGCTCCTCCAGTTGTTCGTAACGAGGGTCGTTTAGCTGCCTGCAGCCAACACAATGTTTCGCTTCCAACATCATTAACCTCCATTCTTCACAATAATTTGTGAATGTGAAATCATTCACTTTATCCAAACAAGGAAATAGCCAAGACTACCCACGCTTGGGTGCTTGGCCATTTGCTTGTGTGGTGGTAGCACGGATAACACGGTGCTACGCTTTATGTTTAGGGCATTACCCGTAAACATCAGGCTATTGGTCTTCTAATTCGGATTGAAAAGAACGCAACAAATCGATCTGTGGATTCCGCAACCATTGCCAGATTCTTGTTACCGAATTCAGAGACGGGTGCAGTTGCGAATGACCTGGTGTAACCATTTGTTCTAAAGAATGGGCATCAGAAGCCGTGATAACCGCCATCCCGTCTAGTGGTAAATGCTTAGACGGCCTTGCTAGTTGACCCATTGTCACCTCTACTACCTTCACCGGCAGCGAGGGCGGTATAAAGCCTAACTGGCTGAGGATACCAAAAGCAGGCCGGTCTATATGTGCTGGCAGACAGCATGCCCCAAAACTTTCGGCTACCCGCCAGAGTTCTTCAGTAGATAAAGGAATCGACTGGTGTAAGAACCTAGATTCCTCCCCTATAATTGTATCGGTCTCATCAAAAATTAATTGTTTCCCTAAATTTTTTGGCAGCTGTATTTGAGGATCTAATAAAGAGGTAACAAAATCAGTAAAAGCTCGTAAGGGTTGATAGGTTTGAAAATAACAGAGCAGGTGTACGTCTTCCCTACTTTGCACTTCTATACCAGGAATACAAATAATACCTGCTTGCTGCGCCAAATCTAAGATCGGTAGCACATTGGCAGCAGCATGATGATCGGTAACCGCGATAACATCTAGTCCTAGGACCGATGCCATGTTGACTATATTGTTAGGGGTCATCTCTGGTAGGGCACAAGCCGAAAGTGCACTATGGATATGTAAATCTATTCTTAGCCATCGAGACACGATCTCGTACTGCCCCGTAACCCTAATTGGTACAAACGACCCACTATTTCGAAGGTCGGTAGTTCGGTTGATAAAATCGTGACCCCAGTTTCTTGACCACGTTCCAGTGTAGCTTGATCGGGTAAGATCCCCCCCACCAACAAGACGGCAGATAAATCAAGGAGTGAGGCTATAGCAATAACGTTGGGGTGACATTGTAAGGTAACCCAAAGAGCACCTGGGGGGGCCTGCCCCAAGACATCGCTCAACAGGTCTGATGCATAACCATATCGGACCTCAAGATCATTTTCTGGCATAAACGTCAATACCTTTAGGTCCAGTTGACGCACAATCTCGCTTAGTGTCATTCACTACTCCCTCTTTTCAATCTATTCCGGATTGTAATGATACAGTCACTGGCACGGGCCCTTCCCCTTACAATGTCTTCCGCTAAGGCCCGACAATTGGGAGCGCCACAAGCGCCACAGTCTAAACCAGGCAGTTCCTTGACTATTTCCTCCATGTAGTCCATCTTGGCAATAGCTAAGAACAAATTGTCATCTAAAGGCTGGATAGGACGCGGCGTAACTTCTCCCCGGAAGGAAAAAATATCGCCAAACTGCTCTTGAAAAGCTTCTAGGGAATACTCTACTGCCTGAGGCAATTTTGCAGCCAACTTGCGCAACCTGACTCTGGCGATAAAGGGATTCTCGACAGTGAGAGCACCCCCGAGACAACCACCTACACAGGCCTGACACTCTAAAAAGGCAATATCTCGCAACCTACCCATTTCCAGTTCTTCCAATAAAGGTATCAAATGCTCTATCCCATCTACCGACAAATGATTCGCGATTCCTACCGCTAAAGTTTCCCCACCGGCTCGCCCCCAGCCCAGACCGTAACCACTAGCACACCAGATAGAGCTACTGGAGGCTTGCTCAGGCAACAGTCTCAATAGGTCGCCATATATTTGGGAAATCGCAATCGCACCACTTACGTTAGAATGGTGCAAAGCTTCCGGCTGGTAGATGGCCGTCACTTTAGCAGGGCAGGGCGTGATAAACCATACACCTATATCTTCAGATATCAACCCTGTTTCTTGCTGAGCCAGGGCTCTCGCTAAAAAGCCAGCCACCTCCATCGGAGATTCAATCGGAATCAGGTTGGGAATTAACTCGGGGAAACGTACCTGAATGAGGCGAACAACCGCCGGACAGCTAGCAGAAATCTAAGATCCAGCCCCTGCTGTCTTAATAAAATCGCGCATCGCCTGCGAGATTAAGTCGGCCGCCCGCGGCACCTCGAACACAGCATCAAAACCTAAGGTAATGAGAGCATCCAAAACTTGTTTGGGATCGCTCAATTCACTAAACTGGCCAAACAAAGCGGGAGCCGGTAGAGCGACGTTATATGTATAATTTTCTAGTGCTGACAGCGAATCTGTATGAGCGAATTTAGCATGATTGGGACAAACCCGGATGCAAACACCGCAATCTACACAGCGTTCTTCGATAATATAAGCTTTACCACTCTGTACCCTTATAGCTTCCGTCGGACAATGTTTGATGCAGTTGGTACATCCTGTACACCTCTCTTGGTCAAGGCGCACCGCATGGAAATAGCGCACCAAAATACGCCTCCCATCAGAGATATATTTTCATGGTAATCCGGGTTCCCCTTCCTTCTTCTGTTTCTATCTGCATTTCATCGGTGTTTTTTTTCATATTAGGTAGCCCCATACCGGCACCAAAACCCATCTGACGCACATTTTCAGGGGCGGTCGAGTACCCTTCTTGCATGGCGGCCTCTAGGTCACTGATACCCGGCCCCTCATCCTGTGCCACAATTTGTATCAGATTTGGCCAAATGGTAAATAATATCTCACCCCGATAAGCATGAATAGTTATATTCATTTCCGCCTCATAAGAAGAAATGACAACTCGGCGGATAACCCTAGAATCTATGCCAATTTGTTGCAGGGTACGCTTGATTTTACTAGAAGCCTCTCCCGCCTGGATAAAGTCATTGCCGTTAACCTGGAAACGCATCTCCAACCGGGCATTCCCGTTCAATTTTCAGACCTCCCTATGCTCTCTAATCCTAGTAGAGCTCAGTACGAAATATTCCAAACTCCATTGGGACTAAGCCAGGTCAAGTGAACGGGCCACTTTCTGTGATTATACCATGTTTGAATTTGACGAAAAAGAGTATTTAGTATCGCTAGTTATTCAAACAGGTTATTAATAGTATTAGTGATATTGTGAAAACATCTAGCAACCGTAATGAGATGGCTTTCACTCGCTATCCGGCTTTGGTCGTCTCCAGTGGTCATAAACTGCTCAACAGCTCTAACTGCCTCCTGTAGCTGGGTACAAGCTGTTAACAAATCAGCATGCAACGACTCCAATGCTTTATCAGGATTAGCTTGCGATAACACATTAGACGCCTCTTGCATAGACGACTGCAAGTGAGCAAGCGTACTTTGGTCAAAGCCTTTAGTGTCGAGAAGGTCGAAAAATACCTTTTCTATCGCCTTTAACGCAGGTTGGACGTCGTCAAAGTAGGTAGCATACGCCCCACTTATCGTTGCCTCGCTAGCGGGCCAAGATAGTTCTTTAGTGAAAGAATCTATCTGCGACGCCTTTAGCATTTGACCCAATGCATCAGCCGCAGCTTTGTCGGCAAAGATGCCGGCAAATACCCGATAGAGTTTCCCATCATAATGATAAGCACCTGCATAGCCTTGCTCTCTCAATTTCGCGATTAGAGCATCGGCTCCCCCTTTGTTTTCAACAGCGGCTATTTGCGTTAGATATAAACGAGCCGAACGCAGGGAAATTTGAGCCGTTTGCTCTGATGGCTGCGGGAGAGATCCGGGGTCTTCTGGTACAGGATCTTCTGGTACAGGATCTTGCGGCCCCTCGTTAACAGGATCCACCTTAGGAATAGACGGAGCCCATAAATAGCCTTGCACTAACAAGGTGTTGATCACCCACCCGCAAATTATGGCTAAGACACCCACAAAGACATACACACCTATTTGCCGCCAAGGCGATGGTTTCCGGCGTCGCCGTCTACGTGAACGCATTTTGCATCTACCTCCATCCTGTCTTATCTTTTTTCGCTACCAGACTAGCCAATACCTGCTGCCGCGGTGATGCTAAGGGTAGGTATATTTCCTGCCTCTGCCCGGTAAAAGCAAAAACAGGGCGTATCGGTCCAGGTGGACAGATACGCCCTGCATCACAATTCGATAAGCTTAAAGGCTGTAGCTAGGTCAGTTCCCTTACTTACAGACTTCCTTTAAGCGCTCCCTTGCTTCAGCCACCGTATAAAGGGAACCAGCTACCAGCACCACTTCATTTGGCGCTACCCCTGCCAGAGCAGCATCGATAGCCTCGGCTACTGTAGCAGCGGTGGACGCCGGTATTTTGTAAGCGGCTGCATCCTTTAGCAATAGAGCCGGGTCAATAGCTCTACCATAGCTCGGGGCGGCGAAAATTACACGGCTAGCTAGGGGCAACAAGTGTGCCAACATTTCCTGCCGCTCCTTATCTCTTAAGATACCTAATACCATGGTAATGGGCCGCCCCGGAAAGTACTCTTGCAGTGCCTGCTGCAAAACACGTGTGCCATGAGGATTGTGGGCGCCGTCAACAATCACTAGCGGATCGTCGCACATGATTTCCAGACGCCCTAGCCAACGCGTAGCTTCTAGCCCTCGGCGACAAGCATTTTCGTCTATATTGAACCCCTGCTTACGTAATTCACTCGTCACGGCCAAGGCAGTAGCAGCATTCTTGCACTGATGCTCACCTAACAAATGCAAACGCAAATCTCGCCACTCAACCTGCGAGTCTCGATAATCGAAACTTTGTCCTTGTAAAGTGAACGAGTTACGCCGATATGAAAAGTCAACCCCTAAGAGATAAACAGGCGCCTCCAAAGCCGCTGCATGCGCCGCAATTACTTGCCAGGCCTCTGCATCTTGTACTGCTGTAATTAAGGGAACTTTAGGTTTAATGATGCCTGCCTTTTCACTTGCTATGGCAGTTATCGTTTCTCCTAATACTTCGGTATGATCACGGCCAATATTAGTTATCACACTAACTATAGGCTTTACCACATTCGTTGCATCTAAGCGACCGCCTAAGCCTACTTCCCAAACCACAAAATCTAATTCCAATTGCTGATAGTAAACTAAAGCTAGGGTAGTGGTAACCTCGAATTGGGTAATAGGGCCTAAGGCAGTCTGGTTAATCTCATCAAAAAGCGGTCGCAAACGCTTCACCAAAGCCACCAAATGCTCAACCTTGATGTCTTCCCCTTGTACCCCAATGCGATTAGTAAAAGATTCGAGATAAGGAGAAGTAAACATACCGACCCGATAGCCGGCAGCCCGCAAAATGTTATACACTAAAGCGGAGGTTGAGCCTTTACCATTGGTGCCACCAATGTGAATAAATCGCAAACTTTTGTCTGGATGCCCCAAACGTTCTAAGAGCCAGTTCATTCGTTCTAAACCAGGTCGGCTGCCAAAACGGCCAAATGAAGAAATATAGGCAAGTGCTGCCTGGTAATCCATTATCTTTCCTCCTGTCAAATACCCCAGATACTAGATTGGCTATTAGGAAATCATTTGCTGCATATCTATACGTCGTAAAGCACTATCAAGTCCAGCTAGTTCCGGGCGTTGGGATGTTTGCTCTAGCAATTTATCCCAAACCCGAAACAGATATTCAGGGCTCCAGTTGACGCCCCCTAACTGTTGCTGTTGTTCCTCACTCATCTCTTGCCGCCGACTAATATACTGGCACATATAGCCTGACAAAACAATGCGGTAGATAATAAGGGCATAATCGATATGTTGTAGACGGCGGGGATCCCACTGCCGCTTTTCGAGGTAAACATGGACTAAGGTCTGTTCTACCGACCTAGGTAGATCGGCCGCTGGATCAGAAAGCAATTCCGCTAGATCAAAACAAGTCAGGTCCCAACGTGCCCTTCCCCAATCCAGCATGGCAGCAGACTCGCCATTCCAGTAGAAATTGCGCGGAGTAGCCTCCCCTAGTTTTAAGCCGCGCTCGCTCTCTTGCAAGGTCTTTATCAAAGGCTGTAAATTCTCTATTAGTTCTTTCATATCTGCTTCAGTCACTAGCAGGCCGGCTGCTGTCCAAAGGGAAATGCCCATTTCTAATAACTTCTGTAGCATCGGCTCATTATATTGTATACCTGGTAGAAGGCCTCGCGCGAAGGTAGCCGAACCTGCATGGGAACTGGCCAGCTGTCCTACCACCTGATGTAATATTCGTTGCTTTTCCTCTAATGTTGCTTGGGCTAGCAAAGTATCAAGACGATCGGCACCCACATCGGTAACCACTGTGAGCAAGCGTTTTTCATCAAAGTTAAGCAATTGGGGAAACAGATTTGTGTACTTGTTCAACAGGCGTAGCTGTGCAATTTCAGCCTGCAAACGTGCTATTTTCTTTGTCTTGACCTCGGCTTCTTCTGCTTCAGCTTTGATAGGATCGTCTTTAGCTTGTTCGGGCACTTCGATGCCAGCGCTAGTTTCACCAGCCAGATTGTAAGGGTTGCTCTGGGCTTCTATCTGGGTAGTAACCATTGATTTCTTCTTTTTTTCCCGTTCCTCGAAGAGAATGGCTAGGGGATAGAATGATTGGGTTACATAATAAAGCTGTCTGCCTCGGTTGGTAATCAAGCTTAAACGGTGAAAAACTCTCTCTAAATTTTCTTCTGGTGAAGCAACTACATCGATACGACTTACCTTGAGGGAACGCAGACTCTCATCATCACGCAATTGCCGGCTAGCACGCAATACCCGACGCATATAAACCTTATTGATGTTGTAATCTACCGGTGATAGCACCCGAGCAGCGATAGCTACGCCCGCCACGATGACAATACCTACGATAATCTTGCCTACCATAAGCTGCACCCCCGATTAGTCTTCTAAAAAAAAGGAAGCAGATGCCTGCTTCCTTTTATAGCCCGCTTATACAGGATAGCCGCCCTTAGTCTTCTCAATTAGGTCGAAGTCGATATTATACTTGCGTGACTCGCGTTCCTTTAGATAGTTGAGAGCAACCTGCTGGAAAAGGGCATAAGAAAGCACATCTTCTTCTTTCTCCATATATAAGGCAACTTCCTTCCTAGCAGCTTCTAATTCGGGTTCTAAAAGATCGGCTGGGCGTACGGTTATAACCTCGGCATCGCCAATAATGCGCCGACGGAATTCCTCATCAATGGGACCTGGGGCCCGGCCATAATGACCTCGCAGGTAATTCTTAACTTCGTTAGAAACCATCTTGTAGCGCTCGCCCGCCAGCACGTTCATCAAGGCTTGGGAGCCGACAATTTGACTAAATGGCGTGACTAGTGGAGGATAACCCAGATCTTCTCGCACCCGCGGCACCTCTTCGAAGACCTTAGGCAGGAGATGGAGCTGATCACCCAATTGCGAGATAAAGTTGGAGATCATACCGCCAGGTATCTGGTAACGGAGGACGTTAGCATCAACCTGATAAACAGATACGTTTTTGGCCTGCGGGTACTTGGCCTTGATTTCCTTAAGTTTCTCAGATATATCGCTTAGGAGTTTAAGGTCTAGCCCGGTGTCATACGGAGTTCCTTGTAATACGGCGACCAGAGTCTCTGTCGCTGGCTGGGAGGTCCCTAATGCTAAGGGTGACTGGGCGCAGTCGATAATGTCAACGCCAGCCTCTATTGCCTTGAGGTAGGTCATACTAGCCATGCCACTAGTATAGTGTGTATGTAGCTGAATAGGCACATCAACGAATTCTTTCAGCCGCTTAACTAAATTATAAGCTTCATAAGGTGTTAGGATGCCGGCCATATCCTTGATGCAAAGGGAGTCGATACCAACGTCTAACAGCTCTTTTACAAACTTTACATACGAATCAAGGTTGTGAACTGGGCTTATGCTGTAGACCATTGTTCCTTGCACATGAGCGCCGGCCTCTTTAGCCACGCGCATGGGTAATTCCATGTTGCGAATATCATTTAGCCCATCAAATACGCGAATGATATCCATACCGTTATCGACTGTTCGCTTGACAAATTCGGTTACTACGTCATCTGCATAATGGCGATAGCCTACCAAGTTTTGGCCACGCAACAACATCTGTAACTTCGTGTTAGGTAACATCTTGCGTAAAAGCCGCAGTCTGTTCCAAGGATCTTCATTTAGATACCTTAGGCAAGAATCGAAGGTCGCTCCGCCCCACATCTCAATGGCAGCAAACCCGACTTGATCTAACATCTCCAAGACGGGAAACATATCCTCCGTCTTCATGCGGGTAGCCCAGAGAGATTGATGGCCGTCGCGGAGAGTAGTATCCATAATGCCTACACGTTTCTCAGCCAAGCTCTTTCACCCCTCGCTTTTGATCTAGCTTCCCTATTAAGGTTAAGCTGTCGGTCTGCAAAGGAAAGCAGGCAATGCTTTACCGTACCTTCCTCGGGCAGACTTTTCTAAGTACATTGTATACAGAATTTATTACCAAAGGCAAGCACTATTGGGCCAATTGGCTAAATTACAAGTTAAAGTCAAGTTACCAGCTAATCCGGCATAGGTTTTTGATGAAGCTCGTTCGCAATTAATCACATACTTTTCCTTGCTTATAAAAGAAAGGAGAAACTTATGCGCAGATTGACCCTAGCTATTGTAATACTTGCGTTAATCGGCTTTGCGGCTTGGCTCATACTCGGGCAACAAACAATAGATTTACAGCCAATCATCGTCACCGAAACTGTCCATTCTATCTTTTTTGCCCCCCAATATGTGGCTCTACATAACAATTATTTCGCCCAAGAAGGGCTAAATGTTCAATTGCTACTGGCACCTCAACCTAATATGGAAATGGAGACACGACAAATAATCCTGTCTAGCGCCGAATTGGCTATCAATTCGCGCCAAACAGGAACAGATAGTCCGCTAATTGCTTTCGCCTCTCTCTCCCAGCGCGACGGCTCTTTCTTGGCCTACCAGGGCCAAGATGGAGAATTTCGTTGGGAAAACTTGCACGGAAAGAATATATTGACGGGCCCGCCTAACCTTTCTACCTTATCGCTAGAGTGGTTACTACTGCAAGAAAAGTTATGTCTTGGCTCCGATGTGTTCTTGCACCATTACGGCGCTAACGACCCGGCTTCCTTTGCCTTTCGAGCTGGCGCCAACGACATTCTCCACCTGTGGGAGCCCCATGCTAGCACTTTCTACAACTCAGGCCCCGATCATTTGCTGTTTCCATTAGCTGCTCTTGATATACAGCTGCCATTTTCAGCCTATCATGCCGCTGCGGAACTCATAATAGAAGATCCTCAGCTACTGCAAAAGTTTACTAATGCGATATACCGGGCCCAAATCTGGTTAGACAACCATAATCCCGCAGAAATAGCCCGACTTATTGCCCCTTCCTTCCCAGACATCGACGAGCAGATTTTAGTGGCGGCAATAGGCAGGTATAAACAACTAGGGGTATGGGCCAAAAGTCCACTTTTACAACCCGGTCATCTTGAACAGCTACAAGAAATCTTGCTTGAACTAGGAAAAATTGGCAGCAAATACAGCCTCGAGCAAATCGTCTGTAATACTTTTGCCCAAAAGGCAGTCCAGAAGATTAAACAAGAATGAAAAACCACATCGTCTACTACAAGGTAAGGACGCTGCCTATTTGCTGCCAAACTGCCTCGACCCCTTGTTTTGTTTCCGCTGAAAATAGAATCAAACGATCTTGGGCTAGCCCAGACAAGCCGTTTAATACTGTGCGCCGTTTTTGCTCCACCTCAGACCGCTTCAACTTGTCCAGCTTGTTAGCCACCACCAGTTTAGGCGTTCGTATTGTCGATAGGAATTGATGCATTTCCTGATCTAAACTAGTAGGCGGGTGGCGCACATCAACCACTTGCACGACCAACCGTAATTCTTCCCTGCTTAGCAGGTAATCTCGCACCATGCGGCTAAATCGAGCCCTTTCTGACTTGGAAGTGCGAGCAAAACCATAGCCCGGCAAATCTACCAGGTAAAATTTTTCATTGATCAGATAAAAATTGGCGGTTTGAGTTTTGCCCGGTTGGCCGCTGGTCCGAGCCAAGTTCCGCCGATTAAGCAAGGCGTTAATCAGGGATGACTTGCCAACATTGGAACGTCCTACGAAAGCGATCTCTGGTAGCCGGTCTGCTGGATATTGATCAGCACGCACCCCGCTACACTTATAGGTAGCCGAATAGATCTTCATCGTAACGCCGCCTCTAATACTTGATCCATATGGGTCACAAAAACAAAACGCAATTGTCGTCGCACATTTCTCGGCAATTCATCTAAGTCTCGCCGATTCTCTTCCGGCAATATCACTGTCTCGATACCGGCCCGATGAGCCGCCAAAGCTTTTTCCTTCAAGCCCCCGACGGGTAGAATCCTGCCCCGCAAGGTTACTTCGCCCGTCATGGCAACGTCACGTCGGACAGGCCGTCCCGATAAGGCCGATGCTAGAGCTGTTGCCATGGTGATTCCTGCTGAAGGGCCATCCTTAGGAATTGCGCCCTCGGGCACATGTATATGCACATCACAAGTGCGATGAAAATCAGGATCTACGCCTAATGAAGCTGCTCGTGATCGGACATAGCTACTTGCGGCCTGAGCTGACTCCCGCATTACCTCACCCAATTTACCAGTTAGAATCAGGTTACCCTTGCCTGGCATCACCGTAATCTCCACAGGTGTAGTATCCCCGCCTACTTCAGTCCAGACCAGCGCGGTAGCAACACCAATCTGGTCTTCCTGTTCCGCCAAATTGTAGCGATAACGGGGTGTCCCTAGGAAGGTATGCAAATTTTGCACCGTAACGCTGATGTGGGTGTCTGCCTGGTGCACCACTTCTTTGGCAACCTTGCGACAAATAGCGGCCAGTTCTCTTTCCAGCTGGCGCACACCAGCTTCCCGCGTATATTCACGAATAATTTTGCGCAAAGCCCCTTCGCTAATACTCAGCTGTTCGTCTTGTAATCCATGTGCGGCTAATTGTTTAGGTAAGAGATGGCGAATAGCGATCTGCAATTTTTCTTCCTCGGTATAGCTAGTAATCTCCAATACTTCCATTCGGTCCAATAGCGGCCGAGGGATGGTGTGCGTAGTATTAGCCGTTGTTATAAACAGAACCGACGATAGATCAAAAGGCACTTCAAGATAGTGATCGACAAAGGCAACGTTTTGCTCCGGATCAAGCACTTCCAATAAAGCTGCTGCAGGGTCGCCCCGAAAATCAGTACTCATCTTATCAATCTCGTCTAGCAAGAAGACAGGATTACGCGTGCCTACTTGCCGCAAGGCTTGGATGATACGCCCCGGCATCGCTCCTACATAGGTGCGCCGATGACCACGAATTTCGGCCTCATCCCGTACCCCACCGAGAGAAACACGAGCAAATTTGCGATCCAGGGCACGGGCGACTGATCTCGCTAGCGAAGTTTTCCCTACACCAGGGGGGCCCACTAGGCAAATAATCGGCCCTTTCATCTCACTAGCTAGCTGGCGTACCGCTAAGAATTCAAGAATACGCTCTTTTACTTTATTGAGTCCATAATGATCTTCATCTAAGATTTTTTCAGCCAAGTCAATATCCAGTCGGTCGGTTGATGTCTCGCCCCACGGCATACTCAAAAGCCAATCGAGGTAATTGCGTACCACCACACCTTCAGCCACACCCACCGGAATACGTTCTAAGCGATCGATCTCTTTCTCCGCTTGTTTCCTGGCCTTTTCAGGCATGGCCAGTGATTCTAGTTTTCTCCGCAATTCCTCTGCCTCACTCACTCGCTCGTCTTCGTGCCCTAACTCTTTTTGAATGGCTTTCATCTGTTCGCGCAAGTAGTATTCCTTTTGATTGCGCTCCATCTGTTTACGCACTCGGATACTGATCTTACGCTCTAACTTTAGAACTTCTAATTCGCGAGCAACGATATGGCACATTTTCTCTAAGCGAATCTCGGGATCTATACTCTCCAAAACGGCCTGCTTATCTTCCGTACTTAGGGAAAAATGAGAAGCGACAACGTCCGCAAATCTACCTGGTTCTGCGATGTTTGTAACTGTGGCCATGGTCTCGGGAGTGATCTGCCGGGAAAGTTTAGCATACTCCTCAAATTGATGTAAAAGGGTGCGTTGCAAAGCTAAAACTTCGGCTTTGCTACTTTCCTGCTCGGCAATTGGCTTTACTTTGACCAGATGATATTCTTCTGTTGCTTCAAAGGATTCGATACGTGCTCGTTTTACACCCTCGACTAATACCCTGACTGTGCCGCCAGGCAACTTCAACAGTTGTTTAATATGAGCAATAGTGCCCATAGAATAGATATCTTCAGGGTTAGGGTCTTCTATCTCAGCATCCTTCTGCGCCGCCAGCATAATCTGCCCCTCATCTAGCATGGCTTGTTCTAAGGCTGCAATAGACTTCTCTCTGCCTACATCTAAATTGCGAATCGTGTAAGGAAAAACTAAATAGCCCCTCAGAGGCAACAAAGGCAGTGTTAATGTCTGTGTTGCTGTCATATTTTCTGCACCTCCATTAGTGACGGCAGTTACGGAAGGAAGCAGGGCTATGCTCCAAACCCTAGTGTCCTCTCGCTCAGTCTATTCTCTCCCTGTCCCAGTTTTCCCTGCCTAGTTCTATCGATGCGCCTGCCGGCCAGCTCAGACCTAGCTTTAATCCACACACTGGAAGTGAGGCAGTTTTCAATTGGCCAAGATCAAAGGCGTGCCGTGGCCGTCCTGGAAAAAGACGCTACACGACACGCCTCACTACTTCGCGTATTATGCCCCACAGCCTAACTTGCTGCCGTTTCGGTTCGCAACACGGCCAGCTGCAGTGCTTCCTCAATACGGCTAATGGGAATAACCTCGATAGGCAACTGCCGGAATATTTCTTGGTAATTTTCTTTCGGGATTAATACTCTACCTGCACCAGCCTGGACAGCTGCCTCCACTTTCGCTACGATTCCTCCAACAGGCTTAACAAGACCGCGTATAGAGATTTCACCGGTCATAGCCACTTTGTTGTCAACAGGATAGCCTGTCAGGGCTGAATAGATGGCAATGGTCATTGCCAATCCGGCTGACGGACCATCCACTGGCCTACCCCCAGGGAAATTGACATGAATATCAAAATCGCTATGATCATAATCCAATACCTGGCGCAGGGTAGTTAAGACATTTTGTACCGATTCTTTGGCCATGCTTTGGCGGCGTATCACGTGGTAGGAGTTACCGATTTCCTCCTCGTCAGCAATGCCTGTAACGATGATCTTTCCTTGCTTGGGCGCAGTCGGGATGGCTGTTACCTCTATTTCAAGCAGCGCACCCACGCTGGGACCGATAACTGCTAAGCCGTTGGCCAATCCAACCTGAGGCTCTGACGGCACCTTCTGATCCAGTCTTGGCGAACACTGGCCACTGTTAACGACCCATTCTACATCCGCAACCGAAATTGTGTGCCGCCCCGCCTCTGTAGCAATCCCTGCTGCCAATTGAAGAATGTTTACCGCCTCACGCCCGTTGCTAGCGTATTTCCTGATCACCCCTTCCGCCGCCTCGGGTAGGATCATACCCACTTTGCGGGCGGCATTTTGTGCGATCTGACCTATTTCATGGGGTGACAAAGGGCGAAAGAATATTTCTAAACAGCGCGAACGAATAGCTGGCGAAATCTCCTCGGGTAAGCGTGTAGTAGCCCCGACTAACCTGAAATCGGCCGGCAAACCCTTTTGAAAAATATCGTGGATATGTTGTGGTATATTTGTATCTTCGGAGCTATAGTAGGCACTTTCCAGAAAGACTTTACGGTCCTCCAACACTTTTAGCAATTTATTCATTTGTACTGTATGTAGTTCGCCGATTTCATCTATGAACAGAATACCCCCATGGGCTTTGGTCACCGCTCCCGGTTTCGGTTGGGGTATACCAGCCATCCCCATGGCCCCTGCCCCTTGATAAATAGGATCGTGCACCGAACCGATGATAGGGTCAGCAATTCCTCTTTCATCAAAACGGGCCGTCGTAGCGTCTACTTCTACAAACTTAGCGTCTGGACCAAAAGGTGAATTGCTCTGGCGCTTGGCCTCCTCTAGCACTATCCTTGCTGCCGCTGTTTTCCCGACTCCGGGGGGGCCGTAAATAATCACGTGCTGCGGGTTGGGCCCACACAAGGCAGCTCGTAACGCCCGCAAACCATCCTCTTGGCCTATGATTTCTTCGAAACGGGATGGACGTGTCTTTTCAGATAAGGGCTCGGTTAAAGAGATTTCTCGCATACGTTTTAGCTTCTCTAGCTCTTTGCGCGACTCTTTTTCAATAGCAACCCGGTTGCTTTGCTGGCTGCGCAACAAGTTTAAGAAGTAAATACCGATTACAATCCCAAAAAAGACTTGGATCAGAGTAATAGCGCTGCCTATGTTCATATGTATTACCCCCTTGGAAATATCCGTCTATAGTATGAACTGGGCAACGCAAATTTAACCTTCTTTTTCCTAAAATCAGCCCTAAAGGAAAACTGCGAGCTAAAATTGCTCGCAGTTTTCGCTTAGGCACTATCTTGCTTTTTCTTCTTGCGGGTCCCTGTTATCAACATCGGAGGTTCTTGATTGCGAATCGACTCTTCCGTGATCACGCACTTCTTAACGTCGTTGCGAGAAGGAATCTCGTACATTACCTCCAACATTGCTCTTTCTAGTATAGAGCGTAAACCGCGCGCACCCGTATTGCGTTCAATAGCTTCTTTCGCCACTGCCCGCAAGGCCTCTTCCTTAAATTCAAGGGTGACACCGTCTAGCTCAAACATGCGCTGATATTGCTTAGTTAAAGCATTCTTCGGTTCAGTTAAGACCCTTACTAAAGCGTCTTCATCCAGATTGTCTAGAGTTGCTACTATCGGTACGCGCCCCACAAATTCGGGAATCAACCCGAACTTTAGTAAATCAGCAGGTTGTACCTGGCGTAAAATTTCGCCAATCTGTAATTCCTGGCGCGTCTTAACGTCTTCCCCAAACCCCATGGCTCGCTGCCCTATCCGATTCTGGATGATCTTCTCCAGGCCAGAGAAGGCACCACCGAGTATAAATAAGATGTTGGTGGTATCAATTTGAATAAATTCTTGATGCGGATGCTTACGACCACCTTGGGGAGGCACACTGGCTATGGTACCCTCCAAGACCTTGAGCAGAGCTTGTTGGACACCTTCGCCAGAAACATCACGTGTAATTGAGGGGTTTTCCGATTTGCGGGCTATCTTATCAACTTCGTCGATGTAGATGATGCCCTTTTCTGCACGCTCGATATCGTAGTCGGCCGCCTGAATTAGTTTTAGCAAAATGTTTTCGACATCTTCGCCCACATAACCGGCCTCGGTCAGCGAAGTCGCATCGGCAATAGCAAAAGGCACATTGAGAATTCTAGCCAGGTTCTGAGCCAGATAAGTCTTACCAACACCGGTCGGGCCGATAAGCAAAATGTTGCTCTTCTGTAGTTCTACATCGTCTTGGCTTGTTCCGGTATGAATGCGTTTATAATGGTTATAAACAGCAACTGACAAAATCTTCTTGGCAGAATCTTGGCCTATCACCCATTGGTCTAACACTGCCTTAATCTCTTTAGGCTTCGGAACTTCCTTTAAGTCTAGCTCTTTTTCATGCAGCGATTCTTCTTGCACTATTTCCATGCACAGTTCAATGCACTCGTCGCAGATATAGACACCGGGTCCAGCCACCAGCTTCTTGACCTGGTCTTGAGATTTACCGCAGAACGAGCACTTGACTACGTTCTTGTCATCATATTTCAGCATAAATCACCCGCTCCTCGGATTTACTTTCGATGTGCCAAGACCTCGTCAACGATGCCATATTCTCTCGCAGCTTCAGCATCCATCCAAAAATCGCGGTCAACGTCACGCGCAATTCTTTCCAAAGGCTGTCCAGTATGGTGAACGTAAATCTCGTTTAGTTTATTGCGCAGACGCAAAATTTCCTTTGCTTGAATCTCTATATCTGTAGCCTGGCCTTGCACACCACCATGGGGCTGGTGAATCATGATGCGGGCGTTAGGTAAAGCCATCCTCTTTCCTTTCGTACCCGCAGCCAACAACAGCGAACCCATACTGGCGGCTAAACCAACACAAATAGTTCGAACATCTGGCTTAATATACTGCATGGTGTCGTAGATGGCTAGGCCAGCATCAATAGACCCGCCTGGACTGTTAATATAGATGCTGATGTCCTTTTCGGGATCCTCGCCTTCGAGATGCAAGAGCTGTGCGACAACCAAGTTGGCTACATGATCATCGATCGGAGTGCCTAGCATAATGATGCGCTCTTTTAGGAGTCGCGAGTAAATGTCATAACTGCGCTCACCACGGCTGGTCTGCTCGATGACAATCGGGATTAAACTCACCTTGACACCTTCTTTCTTTCATACAATTGTTCATGCAACCCACAAAACAATTATTCTGACTCAGTCTCCTCTTCTTGAGCAACAGGAGCTTCTGCCTGTTCGACTGGCTCCGTAATCTGCGCAGCCTCCACCAGGAACTGTATCGTCTTTTCAATACCCGCATTGTAGCGCAATACTTCCAGGCTACCCTGTTCTTCTAATTGCTTGCGCAATTCGGTTGCATCCTGACGGTAAAATGCTGCTAATTCTTGCACTTTAACTTCTAGTTCTTCATCTGAAACAGTGATGTCCTCTGTCTCTTGTACCTTTTGCAACACTAATCTCGTTTTCACCCTAGACTGAGCTGCTTCCCGGTAGTCTTCCTTGAGCGAATCGAGTTTATCATTAATATATTCGCGAGCGAACTCTTCCGGGAACCCTTGCCGCGTAAGATTGTTTGCTAGATCTTGAATCATTTCAGCAATCTCACGCTCAATCATGGCTTCGGGAATGACGACTTCGGCATTAGCGACTACTGCTTCAACCACCTTATTTTCCAGAGCGTTGCGCTCCCTCTGCTTTGCAGACTCTTGTAGTTTATTCTTGATATCGGCTCTTAATTCCTCTAGTGTATCAAATTCGCTAACTTCAGCTGCAAAGTCGTCGTCGAGATCGGGCACAACCCGCTGTTTAATATCTTTAATTTCAACCTTAAAGACAGCTTCCTGGCCAGCGAGTTCCTCACTATGATAATCTTCCGGGAATACTACCTTGATTTCTGCTGCTTCACCTTTGGATAAACCGATCAGCTGGGACTCAAAACCTGGGATAAAGGTATTCGAACCCACCTGTAAGGTGTAATCATTGGCTTTGCCCCCGGCAAAAGCCTCTCCATCCACAAAGCCCTCGTAATCTAGGGTCACGTAATCGCCGTCAGCTACTTGATCTCCTGACGATTCGACAAGACGGGCCTGCTGCTGCTGCATTTGCTGCAAGGTTGCCTCGAGGTCAGCATCAGTCACGGGGAAGGAAACAGCTTCCACTTCCACACCGCGATATTGGCCTAGCTCTACCTGCGGTGGGCCTTGGACAATAAACTTAAAGATAGCAGGCTCTTCCTTCTCAAACTTGATGACTTCAACCTCTGGTTGCGCGATTGGCTCCACGTCTACTTCAGCCAAAGCAGCTTCATAAGTCTGAGGCAATAGTATTTCAATAGCATCATCATAAAGGACCTGCGCACCGTAGCGCATCTCCAAAATCTGGCGTGGCACTCTACCCTTGCGGAAACCAGGTATTGTTACATTCCTGACCACTTTCCTATAGGACTGGTCTAGTGCCGAATTTACCTGCTCCACTGGGCACTCAACTTGTACCTCAAACTTATTGTTCTCGAGGGCTTTAGTAGTTACTTTCATTGTCCACGTTCCTCCTCCTGCATCTGACGCACACTCTGTATTACATGATAGCACAAAAAGCTTTTCCTTAATCTGCCCTAGCAGCACAACTGCTGTAGAGTTTTACAACCAGTACATTATACCATAGAACATTCAGTCGCCAAATCAGCAAAATCGGCTAGAGAAGACATAAAAAGCTTGCCACTAAGGCAAGCTTAACATACTGTGTTGTGGAGCGGAAGACGAGATTCGAACTCGCGACCCTCGCCTTGGCAAGGCGATGCTCTACCACTGAGCTACTTCCGCAGGCAAATTTTATTTTATGCTATGTATTTGGAGAAGTCAACAGTCTTTCACAAAAAACATGGCGCGCCCGGCAGGATTCGAACCTGCGACCACCGGATTCGTAGTCCGTTACTCTATCCAGCTGAGCTACGGGCGCAATGGGCCTAAATCTAATAAGACAAGAAAACTGACAAAAAAACTGGCGCGCCCGGCAGGATTCGAACCTGCGACCTCCAGATTCGAAGTCTGTAACTCTATCCAGCTGAGCTACGGGCGCTTGCATGAATAAGAAAACGCAGGGCTACCTGCGTAAAACAGCTATTGGGGTGGATGATGGGACTCGAACCCACGACCCCCAGAGCCACAATCTGGTGCTCTAACCAACTGAGCTACACCCACCACATACGCAAGAAACATTTTAGCATACCGCATGGCCTAAAGCAAGAGGGATAATCAGGAACCCACTGGGATACGCCAAAATCAATCATAAAAAATGGCGCGCCTGAAGGGATTCGAACCCCTGACCTACGGATTAGAAGTCCGTTGCTCTATCCAGCTGAGCTACAGGCGCACATTAGTACGCTAATCATTATAACTTACTGCTAAGGGATGAAGCAAGACCCAGTTAATTATTACCTGCTATATTCCTCTCGTAGCAATACTAACATATGCTGCATAGCCTTCGCTCTGTGACTGACCTGGTTCTTAACCCTGATATCTATTTCAGCCATGGTTTGTTGTAGTTCGGGAATATAGAACAAGGGGTCGTACCCAAAGCCATGCTCACCCCGGGGCGCATCTAAAATGCGCCCAAAGCAACGACCCGTCGTAAAGCGGGTGGCTTGTTGTGGTCGAGCCCAAGCTAGGACCGAAACGAAATGAGCCTGTCGCTTATAAGCGGGCACACCCTGCAACACCGCCAATAACTTTGCGTTGTTGGCTGCATCCCCCTCTTCCGGATACGCAAAGCGCGCCGAATGTACGCCTGGAGCCCCGCCCAAATAGTGCACAACTAGACCCGAGTCATCTGCTAGCGTAGGCAGTCCGGTGGCAGCACAAACAGCTTCCGCTTTCAATTTAGCATTCTCATAGAAAGTTTCGCCTGCTTCGACTATATCAGGCGGATCGGCTAGGTCCAACAGTGACAGAACCGTTATTCCTAATGGGGTCAGTAACTCTTTAAATTCTTCGATCTTGCCTTGATTACGGCTGGCTATGATTATCTGTCTCATCACAAACTCCAATGAGAGCTGCCACCGGACCGAGTACGCGTCGCTGCTCCTCAATAAGACGATAGATACCGACCCCAGCCAAATCCAGCAAATCGTTTAGCTCTTGCCTAGAAAAGGTTGCTTCCTCACCGGTGCCCTGTACTTCTACCAGTTTTCCCGCACCAGTCATCACTACGTTCATATCTACATCTATCATCGAGTCCTCTTCATAGTTGAGATCTAGCAGGGCTATCCCATCCTTCAAGCCAACACTAGTGGCCGCCAAAAAGTCTTTTACCGGTAATCGCGGCAGCAAATTTTCTGCCACTAAATGGTGTAACGCGTCGCACATAGCCACAAAAGCGCCCGTAATACTGGTGGTGCGCGTGCCACCGTCGGCCTGGATGACATCGCAGTCTAACCACAGCGTGCGCTCGCCTAAGGCGCTGAGGTCCACCACCGACCTTAAAGCCCTGCCAATCAGGCGCTGAATTTCATGCGTGCGGCCACCGATACGCCCTTTTGCAGACTCCCGCAGGTTCCTAGTAGCAGTGGCGCGGGGCAACATACTATACTCGGCTGTTATCCACCCCGTTCCTGTATTACGTAAGAAGGGTGGCACACGTTCTTCTACAGTGACGGTACAAATGACCTTGGTATCCCCAATCTCAATCAAAACCGAGCCTTCCGCATGCTTAATAAAGTTACGGGTAATATGTATAGGACGTAACTCCTGCGCTTGCCTTCCGTCTGATCGTGGCAACATTCCACCTACCCCCCTTAGCAGCTTGTCCAGAAACAAACTAATTTTAACAGGTCGGCATGCCGACCTGTTAATTTATTCTACACTACCTAGTATTAGCCGACAACGGCTAAGCATGTGTTCCCTTCTCACAAGATAAAGGGATTGACAAACAGAGGCCGCAAAACCGGCTGACTGACATCTGTTCCTTCGGGCAGAATCGGCGTTTGACCATTTATGGTTATTTTAACCCGGTTCACTCCTGGAATATCGGTAAGAGTAAGAACAAGAGCCCCGAGCATAGCATTTTCGGCAGCAGTGCCGCCACCATAGTCGGTCAAACTCGCAGAAAAATCAACATGCGCTACATCGCCGATCAGTTTTACACTACGCAATTCTGTATTAGCAGGTATATCTGCATATAAGCCACTGGCAGGCAATGGTCCTTGAATAAGCTCTAAAATAGCCGCTGCTAAATGATCATTCTGTACAGGAATTTGACGTGTAACTGGCACAAAATAAATCAGACCACCAGCTGGGCCGACAGCGCTGAAATAAAGACGGACCTTAGTCCCAGTCGCTAAGTCGGTAACTGCAGGTGACACCTCAAAATTTAACGGGCGGTCGGCGCGGGAACAAGGGCTAGGCAAGGGTAGACCGCTTGGCAGCGTAGTCAGGGGGTGCCCCTCAACCCTCAATTCTACCCTATCCACCGTATCAAACTCGGTCAGAGTATAGACCACAGCATCAATAGCCAAACGCTCATGGTTAGCATCTCTAAAAGCTAGGAAATCACTGCTGAAGTCTACTATTGCCAGTTGATCGCGGATGGTCATGCCTAAGATTGTAGTTGCTGTCGGGAGCGGCGGCAAAAACTCAGTGCCGTGCAAAGCTGCTTCATTGTCCGGATTAGCAACCAAATGCTTAAGCACTTCCCGGGCAATACCTTCTGTTTTTCTCACGCTCAAAACATAAGGTACTAAGTAGCGGCTGGAATGATCAAGCAGATATACCGTTCGCAGGCCCGCATCTTCGCCAGAAACCGGTATTACTGTGGGCATAAAAGACCCATGCCTCTGTTCGTTAGGCGTAATGGGCTCCACGGGCGGCTGATCCGCTGCTGGCCAGAACAAAGAGCACCCTGGAAGCATCAGCACTAGTACAAGTAAAAACACCAATATTTTTCTTTTAGTAAGCATGAAAAACCTCCTTATCTGGCATAGCCTAACGTGTCTGTTGGTACAGCTTATGCCTGTACTAGAACCCGCATGCCAGTAAAAGGAGGAAGAGAAGGCTAATAAATATGCGTGAAATATCCTTCTTGGCGGGAGAAGCCGACCTGTGTAGCCACAATTTGACGCCCGAGCAGCTGACCCGCCCGCCGCTCAAATGTCAAAATATCACCACTGACGAACAGAGTCTCTCGCGGGGCAGAAGTAGCAGAGCGGAGCAAGTGTCTTGCTGTGAGCAGGGACTTAGCTTGGGCCACCGCGTAACTGGCTGGATTGAGCAAAGGAATGCACCCTCCCAAAACTCTGTTAATACTCTCTGCCACAAAGGGATAATGGGTACAACCTAACACTACGCTTTCAACCTGAGCTTGTCTAAGCGGTGCTACACACTCGGTCAGAACACCCTCTAAGTGGTCTAGGCCTGCCCCCTCCTCCACTAGAGAAGCCAGCGCCGGACAAGCACAACTGTATACTTCGCCTGTGAAACCAGCCTGCCTAAACTCCTGTGCATATTTGTCGCTGCGAACTGTGGCCTCTGTTGCCAAGACACCTAAACGGCGGATGCTGCTAGCAGCTAGCGACTTGGCTATCGGTTGGATCATCCCCACCAAGGGAAAAGGAAATTCTTGCCTAGCAGATTCGAGCACTAAAGCAGACGACGTATTACAGGCCATGATCACCAATTTAACATTGTATTCCTGCAAGAAATGTAAAATTGCATATACTAACTTCTGTAGTTCGACCGCAGAACGAGGACCATAAGGCATGTGGAAAGTATCAGCAAAGTAGATCACGTTCTCTTGCGGCAGTTGGCGCGACAGCTCGCGCAGCACACTCAAACCCCCGACCCCTGAATCAAACAGCCCGATTGGTCGACAGGACATGGAAGATCACCCTCTTATCTAGCACTCTGTTCCCACCATATGCTACCCATTAGTTCAAGGTAACTTGTCTGGTAGAGTAAGAGTACTAGAAGGAAGGATAGCAAGACAAAGAAAAAACAGGCTGCTGCAGCCTGTTGAAGGAAAACATGAAATTAACCGCGCTTAGCTCGTAAGAGCTGTTCCAATTGAGTCATGCTCTTGATCATAGCTTCAATATCCTCCGGCGGAACATCTTGCAGTACCTCAGCTAAATACCGCTTACGAGCAGCTAGCACTTCTTTGAGCATCTGACGCCCCTTAGGTAAAACATTTAACCTAATGACACGCCGATCATTGGTGTCGCGTACTCTTTCGACCAACTCATTCCTCTCCATGCGATCAGCCAAGTCAGTAGCCGTGCTACACGCAAGATACATACGTTCACCTAATTCGCCTATCGTCAGGTTGCCTCCTGCATTCAAAATGAGCAGGGCATCAAATTGAGGCGGCGTTATATCAAATTCTTGGAGAATATCGCGTCCCCGCCTGCGAATAATCTTATTGGCATGGCGAATTAAACGGTCCAAGGCCACAATCCGTTGATCAAAAACCTCTTGTGACTGAGACATCTTTGGCCCCCCATCTAGCTGGTCTAACAAAATAACAATACGACAAATAAATCACAAACAAAATGCTCAAATTTCAGTCTTTATCCTTACACCTTCATGTTACCAGACTCAGGAAGGTTGCGTCAAGGAATTTTCATGTCCGCCAGAACAGGGGTTTGGCCCTGCTACTATTTTTCGAAGTAGCTTTCGGCTGCGGTAAACAATGCTCGTGCAATGCGCTGCCGAATCTCGCTTTGATATAACAGGGCCTCGTCCGTACGATTGGAAATAAAACCGATTTCAGCCATAACACCCGTGGTTAAGGCATCACGGACGATGATATATCTACCCGGCTTGATACCGCGATCGGGCCACCCTAATTCGGCTACTAGACTGTCTTGCACCAAGCGTGCAAAACGCTCGTTGTCACCCCGCGGGTAATACCAAGTTTCGATGCCTCTAGCTGCTGTATTGGTAGATGAATTGATATGAATACTGATAAACAGGTCAGCTCCCGCTTGGTTGATAATAGCTGCCCTAGCTGGCCCCTGAATGGCGCTGCTATGGATTTCTCGCGTCATCACTGCCTTAGCGCCAGCTTGTTCGAGAAGGCTACGCAGCCGGTAAGCGATGTCATGGGTATAGTCCTTTTCATTCCAACCCAAGGTCCCCATGGCACCAGGGTCGGTAGCGCCGTGCCCCGGATCAATAGCCACTATTTTACCTGCCAGGGAGGGCGAAGCGATAACCAAGTCCCAAGTAGATTCTCCGTTTTTTTGCAGGTGGTAGGCTAGTGGTCGGGTTAACGAAACAACGAGGCGCACATCTCCGCCAGCCTGTTCTGCCCTGATATCGCTAACGAAAATCCCATCTCCAGGCAAGCTTGTTTTTATGCCTGGGGCTAAAGCAGCGCCAGGGATAGTGACGATGATGGCTTCATCGGCTGCAGTGTATTTAGCTGTAGGCTGGCTAGGACCATCTAAAGCCAAATGTAATTTTAGCCCCCGCTGAGAAGACTCAAAATCAAATTGCTGTAACCATGTACCAAAAGTCAAACACCAACCTTGGTCGGTATAGGCTAGACGATGGCTAATTGGTTTCTTCAACTGCAGTGCCAGGGTGGCACCGCTTTCATCTTCTTTCCAGCTGGCTGTGGCCACATGATTAGACTCGGTAAGGTTTATCTGAACTTGCTCAGCACGACTTACTCCGGGGAAGAAAATGGTTAGACCCGGCACTATGTATGAATCGACTAATCGACTCTCTAGTGGCACCAGCCAATCAGCAATATAACCCTGCTTGCCGGCACCATATTCCACATAGCACCAGCCTTCCTCGCGACTGAGGACACGGATTTTGTGACCCGGATAGAGGGTTGTCAGCCGGGCTGAGTTGGTGCTAGGGCCTTTCCGAACATTTACCCCTACCTTCTCTTCTATCTCGGTTTCCACGGCCAGCAACCAATCGGCTATCCAGCCTTCGGTACCATCGCTCAAGCGTACCTGATACCAGCCCGTCACTACACCTATAACGTCTACACGCGTATTCAAGGGCAGCGTAGTTATTCTTTCAGTGTCAGTACTAGGGCCAGACCGCACCCTGACGCCTACAGCTTCAGTAGTATAACCTGGCAGACTGCTCCCCTCCTCTACTTCCAAGGTGGTATCAGTAACCTCTGGTTTTACCGATTCGGGCAACGCAAAGCTCAAGAATTCGATCCCACCTGACTGGGTGAGAGAAGCCTCCTTCAGGCCCAGAGGCCAACTAATAGTTAAGCTTAATTGGTCAGCACTAAGTGCAGCTTGAGGTAGTAGATATTTCGCTCCCTCGCCGAGATGCACCCTGATTTGTGTAGAATTCTTGCCTACTGGCGTAACACTGTAGGCAACAAGCTGCCCGCTAGACAGTTCTCGACTTTCCGGCTCGGCCACTACATTGTTTACCAAAACAGTTACCTCTTGGCCATCTTCGCTGACCTCCACGGAAGCAATATCCATGGCCCGCGAAGCTTGAAAAGATAAAGCCGTAATGCCAGATTCGGTTTGCTCCAGCTCAGCCGGTCCCAATTTGCCAGTTGGAGAAGTTATGTATACACGCGGCGGTGAAGACTGGTAATAAACACCAGCACCTAAGCTTTCGCCAATAAAGCGGAAAGGCACCATAGCCCGGTCATTAATCAAGCGAGGTGCTACATCTAGCTTGAACTCTTTCCCGTTTACTAGCGCTATCTGTTTTCCTATCTGCACCTCAACCCTATCGTTGCCCCTTGCTACCAAAATCGGCAAAGAATTAGACCGCCAAACTACTTCAGCACCTAGGGCTTCGCCAACAACACGCAAGGGTACTAAGGTACGACCATTAACGATGGTGGGCGGCACATCAGAGGGCAACGGTTCGCCGTCAAGAAATAGCTGTACCACCGGTACAGCGTGAGCAAAGTCAACGAACACTGTGAACAATAGACTAAGAAGAACAATTAGGCTGCAAACTTTCTTCATGGTGACTCCTTTCTCCCCCGCAGCAATCTATCAGCAGCCAACTGTTGGACAAGGCGCAAAAAATGAGCGGGCAGGTTACTTATTTCGACACATTTTGCATACTTCCTACCTCGCTCCTTTTGTAATTAATTAGCATCCCGATGTCGGCTGCCAGCATCTCGACAAATAATGCACCTTATGTAGCATGTTAGACGCACAGAAAAGGCTTCTGGTTCTCTATCGCAGGCAGGATTGGGCGTAGGCATAGCCAATAACTTACTAGAACCTACTTTATTAAGAGAGGGGATCGAAAAGTGCGTGTTTATATTTCCGTAGATATCGAGGGAGTTTGCACAGTAGTTAACGGTACCAGCACAAGCGCTTCTGGCAGGGATTATGACCGAGCCCGCCGCCAGATGACAGCAGAAGCTAACGCAGCTGTTAAAGGGGCCCTGGCCGCAGGAGCTACCGAAATTGTCATTAATGACTCTCACGGCAGTATGACCAATCTCATTCCCCATGAGTTACACGAGGCGGCCGAACTTATCCAGGGTTCACCTAAGCCCTTAATGATGATGGAGGGTATCGACGCAGGCTTCGACGCTGCTTTCTTCGTTGGCTACCATGCTCGCATGCAGCAAGCCGGTATTCTCAGCCACACTATCAGCGGCGGTACCGTCTCTAACATCTACTTAAACGGAAAGCCCGTAGGAGAAACCGCTATCAACGCTGCCATTGCCGGCTACTATCGTACCCCAGTAATCCTAGTGACCGGAGACGACCGGGTCTGCCAAGAGGCAAAAGACACACTAGGTTCTGTAGAAACTGTGGCTGTCAAGCAGGCCATTACTCGCTATTCGGCCCGCTCCCTACATCCAGCTAAAGCTTGCCAGCTCATTGAAGCCAGCGCTCAGCGAGCTTTGCAGAATCTAGACAGCTATCAATTATATCTGCCCCAAGGCCCTTACACTTTTACGCTCCAGTTCATCCAGTCTGGACAGGCAGATGCGGCCTCCATGATGCCTGGCACTGTGCGGGTCGATGCTAGCACAGTCAGCTTTAGTCATGATGATTATATCGAAGCCTTCCGCGGCCTGCGCTGCATGATCAGTTTGGCAAGACCATAGGTTAGCTAACAAAAAAGGGCTGCCGAGAATTCGGCAGCCCTTTTCTTCTATTATAAAGAACCTGCTAGACGAAGAATCGTGTTTAGCAAAACGTTAGCTCCCCGCACACAATCTTCATCTGGCGTAAACTCTTGAGGAGAATGGCTAATACCCTTGACGCTAGGCACAAAAATCATGCCAGTTGGGCAAATGCGGGCTAAATGTTGTGCATCATGTCCGGCTCCACTCGGCATCTGCCGCCAAGAATAGCCCAAATCTTCAGCGACGGAACTGATGATCTGCTGCACCGCTGGCGCTAATGGAGCTGGTTTGACCTCAGCCGTATGTTCAAAGCTCACCTCTACTCCTCTGACCAGGGCGATCTCTTGTAACTGCTGCAAAATTTGCTCGCTTAGTGCGTCCATAGCAGCTATGTCTAAATCACGAATCTCGAGTGAAAACTCGACTTTCCCCGGAATCACATTCACGCCGCCTGGCTCCACGTTTATTCTGCCTACTGTGCCTACCGCTTCAGTATACTGGCTTTTCTTTACAGTTTGCTCGACGGCCAAAATCATCTGGGCGGCAGCTACTAACGCATCTCGACGCATATCCATGGGCGTAGTTCCTGCATGATTAGCCTGGCCCATTACCACAACATCATAACGTCTAATACCCACTATGCCGGTAACGACACCGATCTGCTCGTTAGCGAAATCCAATTTAGCACCTTGCTCTATATGTAGTTCTACATAGGCATGAACCTGCCCTGGCTTGCTAGCAACTTGCGGTAGTTCTTCTGGCTGCAATCCCCATTGCCGCAAAGCTTCCGCTAGTGTTACGCCTTGAGCATCAGTGTCATTTAGTTCTACCTCGGGCACCTCCCCTATAAATGCACGACTGCCCACCAATCCCCCACGGAAGCGGCTGCCTTCCTCTTCTGTCCAGACAGCAAGCTTTACTGGCCTTGCCAAAGGCGCGCCAGCTTCTTTAAGGGAAATTAAACTTTCCAGGCCAGCCAACACTCCCAGAGCGCCGTCATAGCGCCCCCCATTCGGCACCGTATCCACATGAGACCCAACTAGGACAGGAGGACTGGCGACATCTATCTCTGGGTCATAAATGAATAGGTTGCCCGCCGCATCCAGATGAGAAGTAAAACCATACGAGGCCGCCTGTTGTTTCAACCATTCGCGGGCCTGCCAATCGATATCAGTGAGTGCATAACGAGTTACACCACCTTCTGGAGTAGCTCCAATGGTGCTGAGATCACGCAAACTCTGCAAGAAACGGTCAGAGTTAATTTTTAGCATAGCTAGTCCTCCTATCTATTATGATGTTTATTGGTCCCTCCACAGGTCCCACAAGAGCAAATTGACTGTAGTTTTCCTGCCTTTTGTCCGGCAAGCTGCTCCCGCAGTGACGCCCGCACAGCCTGCAAATATGCCTGCCTTAATGCATGCTGCTCTGCTTGTTCTGCCTCTGATAACCCTAACGGTGAACGCTGTTTTCTTGCCAATTCATTTATTCTCCGTATCAAGTCATTTCCTCCTTTTCGCCTGACAATGACCTGCCCGTAGTATGCCTTTACCTGCCAAAAATTTGCGTTATATTAGCAACAAGGGCTTTGAAAAGAGCTAATGAACTAATCACTTACTCATTTTGACTGGACAGGAACTTGCTTTAAGGTATACATTATACATGTAGGGTGCAGTTGGTTACGAGTTAGGGTTGCAAACTCACTATAGTTTGTTTGAGCCCAGATTCCCAGCCATAAACTAGGGGCATATCTGTCCCCCCAACGTGCTTCCTACTGCGGTATGTCCCTAAATCACAAGAGGCTATAGTTATACCGGAATCTAAATCTCAACTGCACCAAAAATACAATAGAAAGATGGTGTGTAAATGCATAAACAGACCATTGACGGTAATACCGCGGCTGCCCACGTGGCGTATGCTTTTAGTGAAGTAGCAGCGATATACCCGATCACACCTTCCTCGACCATGGGCGAAATAGCAGATGAATGGGCAGCCCACGGCCGCAAGAATCTTTTTGGTCAAACACTGAAGGTAGTTGAACTGCAGTCTGAAGCTGGTGCTGCCGGTGCCGTACATGGCTCCCTTGCAGCCGGTGCCCTAACAACCACCTTCACTGCATCCCAGGGATTGCTACTGATGATCCCTAACATGTATAAGATCGCTGGGGAATTGCTACCATCAGTATTTCACGTTAGTGCTCGGTCTTTAGCTACACATGCTTTATCTATCTTTGGTGATCACTCGGATGTAATGGCAGCCCGTCAAACTGGTTTTGCGCTGTTAGCTTCTAGCTCGGTGCAGGAAGTAATGGACCTGGCATTAGTTGCCCATCTAGCGACGCTAAAAGCTAAAGTGCCTTTTGTCCATTTCTTTGATGGCTTCCGCACATCCCACGAGGTTTCCAAGATAGATGTCATCGATTACGATGAAATGCTGCCACTCGTAGATATGGAGGCAGTAAAAGAGTTCCGGCAGAGAGCTTTAAATCCTGAGAGACCTCATCAACGAGGCACAGCCCAAAATCCAGATATATATTTCCAAGGCCGCGAGGCTAGCAACAAGTATTATCTTGCTACTCCTGATATCGTAGCTGACATCATGCGGCAAGTCGGCGAACTAACTGGGCGTCATTATCAACCTTTTGACTACTATGGCGCACCTGATGCCGAACACATTATCGTTATCATGGGTTCGGGTGCTGATACAGTAGAAGAAACTGTTAATTACCTAAATCAGCGGGGGGAAAAAGTAGGGCTGATCAAGGTACGTCTCTACCGTCCCTTCTCTGCTAAACATTTCTTAGCAGTGTTACCGAAGTCGGTACGGAGAATCGCTGTTATGGATCGCACTAAAGAACCTGGTTCTGTAGGCGAACCCCTCTATACCGACGTTTGTGCTGTTCTCAGCCAGCAGCAGAAGCCGATAACCGTTGTTGGTGGTCGCTATGGCCTCGGCTCCAAAGAATTTACTCCTAGCATGGTCAAAGCCATCTTCGACAACCTAAAACAGGCCGAACCTAAGAACCACTTTACTGTAGGTATCGAAGATGATGTAACCCATACTTCTTTACCAGTTGGCACGGCTTTAGACATTGCATCTCCAGGTGTTTATCGTGCCAAGTTCTATGGACTCGGTTCTGACGGCACCGTTGGCGCCAACAAGAACTCGATTAAGATCATCGGTGACAACACCGATCTTTACGCTCAGGGCTACTTTGTATACGATTCTAAGAAATCTGGTGGCCTAACCATTTCCCATCTCCGCTTCGGGCCTTCACCTATCAAGGCACCGTACTTGATCGACCAAGCAGACTTTATTGCCTGCCACAATCCGTCGTACGTAACCCGTTACGACATTCTAGATGGCATCAAGGAAGGTGGAGTTTTCCTCCTGAACTCGCCTTGGTCGTTAGAGGAAATGGAGCACAAGCTCCCAGCCAATATGAAACGCACCATAGCCCAAAAGCGGCTACGCTTCTACAATATCGACGCTGTTAAAATCGCTAAGGATATCGGCTTAGGTGGTCGAATTAACACCGTTCTACAGGCCGCCTTCTTTAAGATCGCTGGTGTCATCCCAGAAGCAGATGCCTTCCGCTACATCAAGGAAGCTATCAAGGCATCTTATGGGCATCGCGGTGAAAAAGTGGTGGCCATGAACTACGCAGCCGTCGATTCTGTAGACGCGCTCGAAGAAATCAAATATCCGGCCCATTGGGCTGAAGCTTTAGATGAAGTAGCTGCTACCAGCAACGAACCCGAATATATCCAAAAGATCGTTCGTCCGGTATTGGCTCAAGAGGGAGACAAACTTCCTGTCAGCGTGTTCTCGCCTGACGGCGTCGTGCCTACCGGGACAACGAAATATGAGAAACGGGGCATTGCTGTTGAGGTACCAGTCTGGGTAACGGAAAACTGCATCCAGTGTAACCAGTGTAGCTTTGTCTGTCCGCATGCAGCTATCAGGCCTTACTTGGCCAAAGAAGCCGACTTAGCCAACAAGCCTGAAAGCCTGAATCACAAAGCTGCTATCGGCAGAGAACTAGCTGGCCTCCAGTATATAATGCAAGTGTCTCCGTTAGACTGCACCGGCTGTGGCAACTGCGTAGACGTCTGCCCAGCGAAAAACAAGGCCTTGGCTATGAAGTTCCTGGAAGACGTAGTTGATGAGCAAGTCGCCAACTATGAATTCGTCGAGCAGCTACCAGAAGTTGACGTAAACGTGTCGCCAACCACGGTGAAAGGTAGTCAATTCCGCAAGCCGCTATTTGAATTCTCCGGTGCATGCGCTGGCTGTGGTGAAACACCTTACATCAAGTTGATGACCCAGCTCTTTGGTGATCGGGCCATCATTGCCAATGCCACCGGTTGCTCCTCTATTTACGGCGGTAGCGCTCCTACTTGTCCTTACACCGTCAATGCAGAGGGTCATGGTCCGGCTTGGGCAAACTCGCTCTTTGAGGACAACGCCGAATTTGGCTTCGGCATGAGTCTCGCTGTCGAGCAGAAGCGCGATCGCATTGCCGAATTAGCTACTCGCCTATTAGACGCTCCTGTTGCAGATACTCTGAAGAGTGCTCTACAAGAGTGGTTAGACGGTAAGGACGATGCTGATGCCTCCAAGGCAGCTGCCAACTCCTTACGACCAGAATTGCAGGCCGCTTTAGAGCAAGCCGAAGGCGAAGTAGCCGACATGTTGCGCGAGCTCAACGACCTGGCTGAATACCTCGTCAAGAAATCCATCTGGATTATCGGTGGCGACGGTTGGGCCTATGATATTGGCTTCGGCGGACTCGATCACGTCTTAGCTTCTGGTGCCAACGTCAACGTACTCGTGCTCGATACTGAGGTTTACTCCAACACCGGTGGTCAGTCATCCAAGGCCACGCCAACCGGGGCTGTAGCCAAGTTTGCTGCTTCGGGTAAGCGAACTCGCAAGAAAGACCTCGGCCTCATGGCTATGTCTTATGGCTATGTATACGTGGCTAGCGTTGCTATGGGAGCCAGCCATAATCAGTTAATGAAGGCTATGTTAGAAGCCGAGAAGTACGATGGTCCGTCCTTGATTATTGCCTACTCCCCCTGCATCAACCACGGTATCGACATGAGCCGCAGTCAGCGAGAAGCCAAGCTGGCAGTAGAAGCCGGTTACTGGCCACTCTACCGCTACAACCCAGAGCTGACACTAGAAGGCAAGAATCCGTTTATACTGGACCACAAAGAGCCAAGCCGCGACTTCCAGGAATTCTTGCGTGGCGAGTCACGCTACACCACCCTGTTGCGGCAGTTCCCAGAGCATGCTGAGGAACTTCTCAAGCGGGCTGAGGCCGATGCGAAAGCACGCCACGAGCAGTATAAACGTTTAGCCGATCTAGTCTAAACTATAGTCTATAAACAAAACCCCGTAGCCGATCTGGCTACGGGGTTTTTGTCTAACTTAAAGGCGCGAGCGCCAAGCCTAGCTTTACAGATAGCGCTGGAACCAACCTAGAATGAAGTTGAGCCGGTCAATACGGTTGCGAGGTTTACCAGAGCGCGATAGCTCATGATTTTCTCCCCGGAAGCGTACAAACTCGGTAATTACGCCCAAGCGCTTGAGGGCTACATACCATTGTTCCGCCTGTTCCATCGGGCAACGGTAATCTTCTTCACTGTGGATAATCAGAATTGGAGTTTTCACCTTTGGAGCATGACGGATGGGTGAGCGCTCCATGATAAAGTCTTCGGAGTCCCAAAGGTCCCGGCCGCCGAAGCCGGCTTTGTTTCCGTACCAACCGATATCGCTGCAGCCATACTTGGTATACATATTGCTGATGCTTCTTAACGTTACAGCAGCCTTGAAACGGTCGGTTTGGGTAACGATCCAGTTGGTCATATAACCGCCATAGCTGCCACCCGTTACCCCTAGGCGGCTAGCATCGACCCAATCTAAGGTTTCAGCATAATCAACGGCGCACATCAGATCTTCATAGTCTCGCCCACCCCAGTCACCAACAACGCCTTTAGTAAATTCTTCACCATAACCACGGCTACCACGTGGGTTAGTATAGAGAACACCATAGCCGGCTGCCGCCAACATGTGAAATTCGAGCATAAAGCCGTTGCCGTAGGTAGAATGGGGGCCACCATGAATGTGCAGTATGAGTGGGTATTTCTTGCCTGGCTGGAAACCGATAGGCTTCATGACCCAACCCTCAATATCCCAATCTAGGGCGCCCTTAAAGACGATACGCTCGACTTCGGCCAACTGTACCTGTGCCAACAAGTCGGCATTGACACTGGTAAGCCGTTCTACCTGGCCATTCTGCCATAGATATACATCGCCCGGATTATGAACGTTACCAGCGATATAGGCAAAGGTGTCCTGCCCGGCACAGACAGCGTAACTAAAGGAAGTAATAGACATCTCTCCGCTTGTTAGCTGGGTTATTTCTTCTTGCTTGTCTACTGGCACTCGGTACAGGTGGCAGCTACCGCCGTCGGTGACAGTCACAAATAGATATTTACCATCGGCAGACCAAACAGCAGAAGAAGATCCTCCATCCATGCGAGAGTCTCCGCCAACACTACAGCCCACTGACCGATCGAGGGCTTCGGTCAGATTGACAGCCTCTCCACCAGCCGCGGGTACCACCCACAAATCTCTATTGGCATAGCCAACTTCACCTTTTGCATGGCCGAAATAGGCTATTTGCTCCCCATCGGGTGAAAAGACCGGCGAACCAGCTGGTCCCTTACCTTCGGTAACCCGGCGCAGATTGCTACCATCAATGTTGATTACCCAGATATCGGTTATATTGCGCAACTCACATTCTGGCGAGATGCAGGCGCTAAAGGCAAGCTGGATCCCTTCTGGGTGCCAAGCAATGCCAGCAACATCAAAATCACCCTGTGTGACCTGCCGCACTTCACCGGTAACTGTATCTAGAACATAAAGATGCCGCCGTCTAGTATCGGTAAAACCTACTCCGTTAAATTTATAACGCAGGTGGGTAATATGACGGACATCCGGATTCCTGTTTTTTAATGTTTCTTCATCCACCGGCTCCCTAGTGGTAAAAGCCACATAACGGCCGTCGGGTGACCAAACAGGTGCCCCTACTCCTTCTGGAACAAAGGTTAGCTGGCGAGCCTCTCCTACAGTATCGTGTAATACGAACAACTGGGGTCGACCATTACGGTTGGAAACAAAAGACAATCCACCACCCGGAACCCAGTGAGGGCGACTTTCTCTCACTAAGCCGCCATCAGCTTTTTGCCCATAGGTGACCCGTCGTGGCTGGCCGCCGACTTCAGTTACCCAAATGGCTGACTTATAACCATTCTTCTCGCGGTCTACTTCTGTAAGCACATAGGCCACCCGACCATCAGGTGCTACTTGTGCATCGCCCACAAAACGCAAGGAATAAATATTTTCTGCTTTCATGTTTACCTCCCTTTCTCGCGACCTATTAGCAAGGCTAAAGCATGCTAGTATAGATTACATCATCAAAGCAGCTTTTCCTGCCTGTGAATTATTCTAAGCCTAGATGCTGCTTTAACTGGGGAATCAGGGCTTCCATTGCTTTCTCTCCACTGGCAATGATTTCGGGAATACGCTCAAAATCTCGCAAAGAAGCATTATATACGCTAGGACGCACCACCAGATTTGCGTGCTGATCCAACTGGTAGCTAGTTAATTCGGCCTCCATAATATGTAACGACTGGGAAATAACCTCTACTATATTCTCTACCTGCTCTACTCCCCCTCTGACGACTCCTAAATCAACGGCCAGCACAACATCGGCACCTAAATTGCGCGCAAGGTGGGCTGGCACGCTAGCCTTTACTGCCCCATCTACGAGAGTAAAACCAAAGAGATGTAAGGGTACAAAGACGCCTGGTATGGAGGTGCTAGCGCGCACCGCTTGGGCAACAGTAGCCCCAGTCAAGGTGACATCTGCCTGCGACAAAGCTGCAGAGGCGAACGCCACACTCTGTCCGTTATCAACATCAACAGCTAGAATAGCTAAAGGTAACTTGAGGTCTCTAAATTGCTGGTCACCCAAAAGGCTCACCAAATATCTTTCCCACGCTTCACCTTGCAGCAACCCCTTGGGAAAAGGCCAACTAGTGGGCGGTTTGAGTGAAAGCCTGCGGCATAGCCAGTGCCGGGCCAAGGCAGATAAAGAGCGCCAGGTAATATGGGGGTCATAAATTTTGTCTGCAGTTAACCCCAGCGCTAGATCGATCATTTCTGATACCGTATACCCAGCAGTATACCCAGCAGCGTACAAGGCCGCCACAACCGCACCCGCACTGCTACCACTCAAGCAATCTGGTAGTAGCCCATGCCGCTCCAGACTCCTTAACACACCAATATGAGCTGCCCCACGTAAGCCACCACTACCTAAAGCTAAGCCAAGTTTACGTTTGCCCATGCGTACGATCACCTTCACGCACCCCCTTTCATACCTATACACTGCTTAAGCTGATTAAAGACGCCTAGCCAGCAGGAGAATAGGTATTTAGGGATAATTAGTACTTAAGTAGGCAATTGAGAAGGGGGAAGTAAAAAAAGATGGCTTCCTTAGGCCAACGCATCCGGGAGAGAAGAAAAGAGCTAAATTTAACGCAAGCCGAATTGGCGGAGCCTGAGTTTAGCAAGAGTTATATCAGCTATATAGAAAGAGATAAACGCGAACCATCAGCGGAAGCATTAGAAATTTTGGCACGCAAGCTGCAAGTCCCCTTGAGTTTTTTCTTGCATGAGCAGGCGGCAGATACAGAAAACCGTTTCAATACTTTGGTTAATAACGCTATCGCTTACATAGCAGCAATGGACCTAGAAAGTGCAAAAAGCCTCCTAGATGATGCTTGGGCATTTCATGATCAGGTTAGCCAACCTCAATCGCTTGCACGTTACTACGAAGCGCTAGCCAGGTGGCACGAGCAAAATGGTGAGTACTACTTAGCCTTACATCAATTACTACAAGGGGCTAAGGCTGTCGCCTCTGATCCAGAGGCAGTAGGCTTCTTCCATTACCAGACAGGGCGTATACTGCAAAAATTGAACCAGCTCCAAGATGCCCAACACTACTACGAACAAGCTCTGCTGCATTGTGCTAATTCCGATGCCAATGCCGAAAGGCTCGGCTATATTTACTGCGCTCTCGCCAGCATACTATTAGAACAGGGCGACTTAGCTGGTGCCCTAAAAATGTATGACGCTGGCGCCAAACTTAAATCTTGCCCTCGAACCAAATTGATTTCCTTAATCGGACTCAGCCGCACCTATACACAAACGGGCCAAGCCCAACTGGCTTTAGACGCCTCCCGACAAGCTCGCGCCTTAGCAGATAAACTGCAAGACAAAACTCTAGCTGCCCAAACCCATTTATTGTTAGGTTCACTTCTTACTGAGAAAGGTGAATTCCAACGCGCTAATGAAGCCCTTAACCAAGCATGTGCAACAGCTGTCGAACTAGCTGATAAGGATCTCTATTGCCAGATTCAACTCGTACAGGCGAAACTGTTAGCAAAGCAGGGTGACCGCCCAGCTGCCATCGATTTGATACGCCAACTAAGCAATACCCTCAGCCGGGAAAACGATATGACCCTCTATAAATATAAAATTGAGAGCCACATGGCATTATGCAAGCTTGTGCTCCCCGCTGACCCAGCGGCGGCATTAGAACAGGCTCGTACGGCCGCTCAACTCGCACACAACTGTAAACATCAGTCAGCCTTGATAAAAGCCTTAACTTTGGAGAGCAATATTTTGCAGCAGCTAGGGCAATTAGAGGAAGCGTTAGCCACTGCCCTAGAAGCCCTCCGGCTGCAACAAAATATCTAATACCAAGGAGGTAGTACCGTGGGTAAAATCGAACAACGTCTGCAGGAGCTAGGCATAGAGTTACCTGAAGTGCCAAATTCGCTAGGCAACTACATACCAGCCAACCGGAGTGGCAACCTCGTCTATACATCAGGCCAAGGCTCTCGCAATATCCTTGGCAAGGTAGGCGGTGAACTATCTATTGAGGATGGCTACGCCGCAGCGCGAGAAGCTACACTGCGCTGCCTCGCCTGTCTAAAGGCCGAATTAGGCAGCCTTGATAGGGTAGAAAAAGTGTTCAAGGTGCTAGGCTTCATTGCTAGTGCACCTGGTTTTACGGACCAACCGACTGTGCTCAACGGCTGCTCAGACCTACTAATCGAGGTCTTTGGCGAAAAAGGGCGTCATGCCCGTAGTGCCATCGGCGTTTCTGAATTGCCCGAAGGTATCGCCGTCGAAGTTGAGATACTGGTACAAGTAAAAGATCAATAACACATCAACAAAAACAAAAGAACACTAGGGCTATCCTGCCTCAGGGTAGCCCTAGTTCGTTTTTCTAAGTGCTTACTAGAGCATACTAAGGTAAGTAACGGACAAGGAGGAGATAGAATGGATAAAGGGCAATTGAAGGCCAAAGTTTGCGAAGCCATCGATCGCAGGGCAAAGCAGATTACAGACATCGGTGATCGTATTTTCAATAATCCCGAACTAGGATTTAAAGAACATGATACTGCAGCCCTAGTCAAGTCAACTTTTGAGGAACTCAACCTTCCCTTCCAGGAAAAATTAGCCATCACTGGACTCAGAGCCGATCTCAAGGGCAAGCAGTCGAACTACAAAGTTGTAATCATGGGCGAGCTAGATGCCGTACTCTGTCATGACCATCCTAAAGCCCATCCCGAAACAGGCGCCACCCATGCTTGCGGACACAACGCCCAAATTGCATCCATGCTAGGAGCTGCTATAGGTTTAGTAGAAGCGCAAGCAGCCCAATGGCTAGGCGGTGACGTTGTCTTCATCGCCGTGCCGGCAGAAGAATATGTAGAACTCGAATTCCGGCAGCGCCTCCGCGACGAAGGCAAAATCGAATTTTTTGGCGGTAAGCAGGAATTTATCCGCTTAGGCATCTTCGATGATATCGATATTGCTATGATGGTACATACCGAGAGCGAACTACCAGGAAAAGCTATTCGAGTTGGCGGAGGCAGCAACGGCTTTCTAGGCAAAGCGGTGCGCTATATCGGCAAGGAAGCCCATGCTGGTGGCGCCCCCTTTGAAGGGGTCAACGCGCTCAACGCGGCTATGCTCGGCTTGATGGGGATCCATGCACAAAGGGAAACCTTCCGAGACGAAGACAGCATTCGCGTGCACCCGATCATCACCAAGGGTGGCGACCTCGTCAATATTGTTCCTGCCGACGTGCGACTGGAAACTTACGTACGCGGGCGTAGTATCGAAGCCATCTTGGAGGCCAACAAGAGCGTTAATCGGGCACTACGGGCTGGTGCAATGGCCGTAGGTGCTGAAGTGGATATTACCGAAATACCCGGCTACCTGCCGTTGCGAAGCGATGACAACCTAACGGAGATTTTCCGACAAAACGCCATTGAACTAATAGGTGCTGATCTAGTGGAGGACTGGGGTGGCATGGGTGGTTCCACCGATATGGGTGATCTTACTCACCTTATCCCCGGCATCCACCCGGTTACTGGGGGCATTAAAGGCACTGCTCATACCCGCACTTACATGATCGCAGACCCCGAAGCCGCCTACTTAGTGCCAGCTAAAGTGATGGCCATGACAGCTATCGATCTGCTTTGGGATCAGGCGGAGCTAGCGCAAAAGGTGAAGCGAGAGTTTCAGCCTGCCATGAGCAAAAGGGAATACCTAGATATGTGGCGGCAACTAGTTAATGGTTGATCGCTATATAAGCCAAAATAAGACGAGGCTGTCACACCGACAGCCTCGTTTCCATGATAATGGTCAAAGTTGGGGCAGTCGCGCTATATAGCCCCCGTGAGCTTCAAAACAACTTGCGCAATAAGGGCTGATCCGACAAAAGTGCCGAGAAAAGTTAATAAAGCGATTACCACGATCTTTGGGCCTTGGCGACGAAAGGCGTCTAGGTCTTTGCCAATGGAAATACCAGTATAGGCTAAGACTGGAGTCGTCAGAGATAAGAACTCCACTCGGCCCACGTATTCAGCGACTAAGTTTGCACCTGGCACACCTGGTATCGATGCGATGATGGCCAAGGCAGAAATATAAGCTATGCTAGGCAACTTAATGGGAGATACCCGAGATAGCCAATACCCCAAAGCGACTAAGATAAGAAGTATAATCATACCTGGCAAGGCCGCAATCGGGTTAATATTAAAGCCAAGCCAGTTACCAACCAAAGAAAGAACAGCAGTTATTATGAATACGCGAAAGACGCTAGCTGTCGTCATTTGTTACCGCCTCCTTTAGTCGTGCGCAGGGTGAGGCTCATTAGCCACAGGTTTCCCCTTAAATACCCGATACAGCCATTCCGTAATGGGAATACCCAGGAACAGACTCATATACAAGCCGTCCACATTAGATAGCAGCTGGCTGGAGGCCGCATAAGCCGTTAGCTCAGTTGTCATTTCAGGGTAGGCTGCTACTACCGGTCCTAGAGCAGCCGCCATCATGGAAGCACTGCCCGTGCCACAGGCCATTGCTAAAGGTATCGGGTGAAATAGCCCGGTGTTAACTAAAAAGCCAGACATCAGGCCATTAAATATGGCCCCGAAAAGAGTTCCTGTAATGTACGCTCCCATAACACCGCGGCCCTCTGCCGAGTCTAAACCATATAGATCAGCCACAATGGCTAGCGAGCCTTCTCGAGAAATCGAGAAACATGCACCAACAGCTTCGCGTCCCATGCGCAACAATAACACTGCGACGGGCAGAGCAAAAAAGATAGTGCCTAGATTGCCAAATTCCTGCAAAATCAAAGCCGGGCCGGCCTTAAAAATGCTACTCAGGTTAGGGCCAATAGAAGTGCCCATTTTTGCAGTCAAAAACATTACCGCAAAACCAATCAACGGTGAAGCTGTTTCCATATCCTCATTGTTGACTAAGCGCAGACTTGGCAAGAACATACCGATTACTAGTGCGTAAAGCATGGGTAGCAGTAACACTGTACCGGGGCCGAGTTGGAACCGAATCGTTCCTATAGACTCGGCAATAATAACCATGCCTAAAGCCAATAGATGAACCTTCCACTCGCTTCTCATTTCCTACTCTGGCACCTCCAATTTGTAAGGCCGCTTACTTGCGGCTGTCGTGTCGTCAGAGTGCGCCCTTGTCTAGTGCCCCTTTGTCTAATTTTGCTTCGCCAGCTCACAGATTATGTAGGTAGTAAGAATCGCCATAAAAACACAAAAAAGAGAGCGTCTCGAGGACGCTCTCAAAGTTAAAATATTGTTATTAGCAATTCCTTAGCTACTCTCGGGGGATGTATTTGTCAAACCAATCGACGATGGCATCTAAACGAGCAATGCGCAAGGCCGGTCGGCCACTTCGGGATAATTCGTGGTTAGAACCTGGGAAGCGCACTAATTGGGTAGTCTTGCCTAGGCGCTTCAAGAAGACGTACAACTGCTCTGCCTGTTCCATAGGGCAGCGCAAATCTTCTTCGCCGTGGAGAATCAACAACGGGGTGTTGATATTCTTAACGTAGGTCAAAGGAGAATGCTTTACCATCACTTCGGGGTTATCCCAGGGGTTGGCCTCATGCTCGTTCTCGGTGAAGTAACTACCAATGTCTGCCGCCCCAGTAAAGCTGGTCCAGTTAGATATACTACGCTGGGTCACTGCAGCCTTAAAGCGGTCGGTATGGCCAACAATCCAGTTGGTCATGAAACCGCCATAGCTACCACCTGTAACACCTAAACGATCGGCATCAACATAAGGCATATTGGTAATTACGTAATCCATAGCAGCCATCAGATCCTTGTAGTCGCCACCGCCATAGTCGCCACGGCAACCGTTTACAAACTCTTGCCCATACCCATGGCTGCCGCGTGGATTAGTGTAGACAACCACGTAGCCGCGAGAACATAGCAGCTGGAACTCAAAGAAGAAGGTATCGCCAAACATGGTGTGTGGACCACCGTGAATCTCTAGTATAGTTGGGTATTTCTTGCCAGGCTCAAAGTTAATCGGTTTCATGATCCAACCCTGCACCTTGGTGCCATCGAAGCTGGCGTAGTTAAACTCCTCTGGCTGGCTGAGGGCTAAACCGGCCAACAACTCCGCGTTAACATCAGTCAATTGTTCATGTTCTTTTGTCAGCAAATCAAAGACATAGACATCGCCAGGGTTTAAAGGATCGGTAAAAGCTAATGCAGCCCGTCGCCCCCGATTATCGAGAGTAAAACCGAAGATAGCTCCCTTCAACTCGCTCACAGTTTCAACTGGCCCACCTTCTGACGATATCCGATAAAGGTTAGCATAACCTGCCTCAGCGGCTGAAAAATAGATATAACCGTTGGTGGCCAAGACTGGTTGTAACGAATTGCTACCGTAACGCGAATCAGCATTAGCTGTTACGCCTACTGCTAGCTCCATTTCGTTATTGAGGCAAACTGGCTCGCCACCTTGGGCTGGAATCCGATAGAATCTCGGTAGCGTAGCCCCCTTATATTTGCCATCGTGCCATAAATAGATAAGATGCTGCCCATCTAAAGACCAGATTGGCGACCGAGTGCTACCGTTGCTGGCGGTCAGCTTAACCATTTCTCCCCCATTTGCCGGTATGACATACAGGTCTGAAATGCTCGGCTGCATATCCCGGTCCTCAAGCCGATTACTGACAAAAGCAATATGCTGGCTGCAAGGCGACCATATTGGCGAGTTAATGGGATAATCCCCGCTAGTAAGCTGCTTCACTTCTTTAGTAGCCAAATCCAAGACGAAAAGCTGCCCAGTGCGTTTAGGCAACAGCCCAACGCCATTCATTTTGAAACGCAGGGAGTCGACCACGTAGGGCTTATTTTGTTGCTCCTTGAGCAATTTTTCCCTTTCGCCCTTTTCCATTTCTTTCCGCAACGATTCGGGTGTATCTTCCTCGCCGACAGCACTGATAAAGAGCAATTTCTTACCGTCTGGCGACCACTTAGGGTTACTAACGCCCCAACGCATGGTTGTCAATTGCTCAGCTTCGCCAAACCCATCGCTTAACAGCCAGATCTGACGAGAACCACTGCGATTAGATATAAACGCCAATTTGCGGCCGTCGGGCGACCAAACCGGATTACTTCCCCCCACAGTCAAGCGCTGTGTCTCTTTCGAATCAACAAAAGTCAGATACAGATCGGTCTTGTATGCTTGATTGTCTTCATCGATATAAGTCTTGGCATACGCCACCTTCTGACCATCGGGCGAAATTTGCGGGTCCGAGAGAAACTGAAGCTGCAAGAGATCCCTAGAAACGACTGGTCTTTTCAAGAAACACTCCTCCTTTTCCTGTAGTCTGCTCAAAAATACGCCGCTAGACTACTTACTAGCAAGGCTGCGCCTTGCTAAAGCATTGTTAGCATGTTCTATTATTTCACCACGCTTAAAGCTATCCCTGCTGCTCCTAAAAATTCACCCTCCACTGGGTACCTACAGAAAAAATCTGTCGTTAGTCTCTTTTATTTTGCTAGCAGAAAAATAATGTATTCGTGTGACCTATGTCACATACAAATGAATTTGAAGTAACTATGATTTATTTAACCACATTAAATACTGAAAGGATGTAGAGTCGATGTTTTGTTATCAGTGTTCCCAAACCCCCAAGGGCGGCTGTACTAAGGTTGGTGTCTGTGGCAAAAACGAAGATATAGCTAGCATTCAGGACACCATCATTTTTGCGCTCAAAGGTGTTGCAGCATACGCAAACCACGCTCGAGAACTAGGCTACACTGACCCTGAGGTAGATGCTATCACTCATGAAGCCCTCTATTTCACCCTCACCAACGTTAACTTTAACCTAGAAGAACATATTGCCATGCTCCTAAAAGTTGGTCATGCCACCACGCTGGTAATGGAACTTCTGGATAAGGCTCATACCGAGGTACTCGGCACCCCCGAGCCTGTGACCGTAAGCCAAAACAAGATTGAAGGCCATGCCATTCTCGTCACTGGCCATAATCTGCTAGCCTTAAAGAAGCTACTAGAGCAGAGTGAAGGCAAAGGCGTCAACGTATATACCCATTCGGAAATGCTGCCTGCTCACGGCTACCCAGAGCTGCGCAAGTACCCGCATCTTAAAGGCAATATCGGCAAATCCTGGTTTGATCAACGCCAGCTGTTTGAGAAATTCCCTGGAGCCATTTTGGGAACTACCAACTGCGTCATGCCCATCCGTGGCACCTATGCAGATCGTTTTTGGTCTTACGATGTTGCTGGTCTTGAAGGTGTTGCGAAAATCGAAAATGATGACTTCACACCTATTATTGAAAAGGCTCTAGAGCTACCGGCTGTCAACATCGAATCGGATGCTAAGCTGCAGACGGGCTTCCACCACAGCACCGTCTTAGCTATCGCCCCCGAAATCATCGAGGCTGTAAAAGCTGGTAAAATACGCCGCTTCTTCACTATCGCGGGTTGCGATCGCCCTGGCAAAGCCGGCGACTACTACCGCGAGCTAGCAACTTCTCTGCCCGAGGATTGTGTAATCCTCACTACATCATGCGGGAAATTCCGCTTCAACGACGTTGACTATGGCACTGTTCCTGGCACCAATATTCCACGCTACATCGATCTAGGCCAATGCAACAACTCCATTTCTGCTGTCAAAATTGCCCTAGCTCTGGCCGATGCCTTTGAGTGCAGCGTCAACGATCTGCCACTCTCTATCGTGTTGTCCTGGTTCGAGCAAAAAGCTGTAGCTATTCTGCTGGCTCTGCTTAACTTAGGCGTCAAAGACATTCGCCTAGGCCCTGTAGCACCAGAATTTATTACACCTGCTGTCTTAGATGTCTTACAGAAACACTTTAACCTACAGTTAATCGATAACGTAGCCGACGACATGACTAAAATGCTAGGCTAGATACCAAACAAACGCACATGGCGCCACGCTTTTTCCAAGGTGGCGCCATGTGCGTAACTACATAAGAAACGCAGCGCTGCGGTCATCCCCGTGCGCTGGTAGCCAGAGAAGCTATTGGAGAGCTTCGTCGGGTCAGAAAACTAGTGAAAGTAGAAGACGGCCATACACCCAACACCAGTATGGGTACCTATTGTGGCACCAATATCGCCTACCACTACAGTCGCAGCAGGCACCGCTTGCTCAATGACTTTAGCCAGTGCTGCCGCTTCTTCCGGGCAGTTGGCATGGCAAATCCCCACGTATGGGTAAACGCTCACATCAAGCTCTGCTAAACACTTATCTGTCAAATACTTGAGTGACTTTTTGCGTCCCCTCACCTTCTCTAAGGTGTCTATCTTACCATCGTCATCTAACCAAAGAATGGGCTTGATGTCGAGCATACCACCGATTATAGCTTTCGCTCGACTAATCCTGCCGCCCTTGACTAGGTTATCCATCGTTTCTAAAGTAAACAAATGCATAAGCCGCTGCCGCGCCGCCGACACAGCTGTCAGTATTTCCTCAACCCCTCGGCCCTGCTGGGCTAAATGGCTGGCTAAGCAAACCAACAAGCCTTGCCCTATGGATGCGGCTTTAGAATCTACAATATGAATCTGCTGTTGCCCAGCTTGGTCCAGACTCTCTTGTGCTAGCGTTGCACTGGCAACAGTTCCACTCAAACTGGAAGATAAATTAATGGAAATAATGGTATGCCCAGTGTCCAAATAGGGTTGAAAAGCGTCTATAAAGTCCTGCGGCGAAGGTTGTGAGGTTGTCGGTAAAGTTGGCGCTTGCGCCAACAGCTTATAAAATTCGGCACTGCTTAAATCGCGACCATCAGCAAAAACCCGATCGCCAAAAGTGACTAGGAGCGGAACAACCCCAACTTCATAGCGTGCCACCACCTCGGCGGGTAAATCGGCCGCACTATCGGTGAAAATCTTAATTTTTCTCATGCCCATCCCCCTTCGCATATTGGATAGGTGCAAACTCTACTGATAACACTAG
>JAAYHE010000011.1 GCA_012735505.1 Bacillota bacterium | reverse complement strand
ATTTCCTGCGGCTCATGGTGGACGCTGTCATCAAGCGCGACTTAAGCGAACTGCTTCGGTACTTTTTGTTGGCAACCTTGCTCGAGATCACGCGTTCGAGTATTACCTACTTAGGAAGGCTCCTCCGAGGCCGCTTTGCGGAAGAGGGTATTAGCCAGGTGCGAGCCCAGGTCTTTTTCAAGCTAGGCAATGCGACTATTTCTAGGCTAGAAGAAGGCCATTCGGGCGACTACATTTCGCGACTGAACAACGACCTAAATAGCATGAATACGATTGCTGGCGAAATACCCTTTAGCCTATTTCATACTTGCCTCACGGGCTTGGGGGCCCTGATTTATCTATCTACAATCAACCTGAAATTAACCTTGCTGATGCTGGCCAGCTCACCGGTACTTCTAGCCCTGGGCACGGCTGCCAGTACACCGCTATCGGGTTTAGGCAAGGAATATCAGCAAAAGCTGGCCCGCCTCAGTGAAATTGCGCAAGATGCTATAGGCCGTATCGAAACAATCAAGGGCTATCAGTTGGGGGCCATTTTCCAAGGTAAGTTTGGAGAGGCGACAGATGAAGTTGTCGGCAAGGCGAAATCTATCGCAGGGCGGGAATCGGTGTTAGATGGCATTTCCGGTTTTATTGCCATGATCCCCTTTCTGCTGATGTTCGGACTGGGCGGTTATTGGTCAATTAAAGGGGAAATGACAGCTGGCAGCCTCGTAGCCTTCGTTGATCTTTTTAGCTACCTGACTATGCCAGTGCATCAACTGCCTGGGCAGATAGCCAAGTTGCGTCTAGCATTGGCTGCATGCCAGCGGGTAGCAGCCATACTCGGTATGGAACAAGAAACAAGCGGCGGCAACGCTACCACACCCAAACATACTGGCGATGCAATTGTAATCAAAGACCTAGTTTTCTCTTACCCCTCTCGTGAGGGTGAAGTCTTAAAAGGAATCAGTTTGACTATTAAAGAGGGCGAAAAGGTGGCTATAGTAGGAGCAAGCGGCAGTGGTAAGAGTACCTTGCTGAAAATACTACTGGGGCTCTATCCAGAATACCGGGGTGAAATACATATTCTAGGCAGAAGTCTCGACGAGTGGAGTTTGCCTGCCCTTCGAGGCAATCTGGCAGCCATGACGCAAGAAGCTCATCTCTTTCCCTTGACCGTGCACGAAAACATCACCATTGGCAGGCCGGGTGCTAGCAACGATGAAGTGCTTAGAGCTTCTCGCCTAGCCTATGCCCACGAATTCATCCTGGCCTTGCCTGAGCAATACCAAACCCAGGTGGGAGAAATGGGTAGTCGACTTGCTGGCGGGCAAAGGCAGCGTATTGCTCTGGCAAGGACAATCTACAAAACGCGCCCATCTTACTCTTAGATGAACCCACGTCTGCCTTGGATGAAGAATCGCAGGCTTTAATCCAGCAGGCCCTTGCTGCTTTTACTGCTGATAAGACCTGTGTTGTTGTTGCCCACCGACTCAGCACCATTCGGCATTTTGAGCGGATTATTGTTCTAGAGAACGCTTAAGTGGTTGAGGATGGTAGCCACGAGGAGTTGTTAAGCCGTCAGGGGGCCTATTATCGGCTTTATCAGGCCCAGCACCACCACAGTCAGGAGGCGATGTAACGTGCGTAAGAAAACTTTTCTCGAATGTCTTGAGTTAGCGAAAGGCCACATCGCCCTCTATTTGGTGGGCCTCTTTGGTAGTGCCCTCGGCAGCGCTGCGATGGACCTAACTACTGCCTTGTTGCTGCATAAACTACTTGACGCGATTGCAGATGGCGATTTGGCGGTGCTCGCTATGAGGCTAGTCGTTTTTGGAGGAGCGACCTTGCTGGTTGCTGCGAGTGGCGCTTTGTTCGGCTACCTGTTCAAGGCACAAGCAGCTGCCATCATGGGTAGCATTCGCAAACGCTACTTTCAGAAAGCGCTGCAGCTGCCACTAGCCCAACATGTTGCCCGCCACAGCGGCGACATACTCTCGGGGTTATCTAACGATATTAATGCTCTAGCTTCTTTATATTCCGGCCTTCCCCAGACTGTAGTCTCAGCTCTGTTGAGCGGTGCGGTAGGGATGGCCGATGCGTGATCACTAAAGTAGTCCGCCCAACCATCAGCCGTTCCAATGCTTGCTGTAAGAGCGCCTCCGACTCCCCGTCTAGGGCGCTCCTGGTACATAGGTAGCTGGTCGGGTTGTGGATAACCAAGAAGGGTGTCGCGCTATGTTCGCGCGACACCCTTTTTCTCTTAGACCTTGGGTTGTACACCAAATTGCTTGGCAAGCTGCCTAATTTGTGCCTGCCGTAGGTTAACTACTACT
>JAAYHE010000075.1 GCA_012735505.1 Bacillota bacterium | reverse complement strand
CGCCAGCGCTTTTCTAAATTGCTTTTTCATTAGCTATTACTCATTAGTTAGTCGGCCTTAAGAGGCAAAAGGTTCAACTGTTTAGGAAAAATTAAATTCCTAGCCTTGAGGAACAATAGTTATACGGCCTAGTGCTACAGTAAAAGACTTCGGAAGCGGCAGCATTGAACGGGTATTCAGTGCTCTTGCTAACCAACAAGAAACCGGTGGGATGCTTGGCTTGCGGGACAGGGCTCTTCTAGAATCGGCAGTAAACGCTGCCTTTCAAATCCTTGATGGATATCCAATGTACCCTACTTTGCTGGCCAAGCTGCTAGGCTGGGCTACACGTTAGACAAGAACCGTGGGTCTACGTGTCTTCGGTAACCTGTAACACACCAGCTGCAAGGCTGATTATGGCCTTTGGAACTAAAAGGTAGCAATCTGTGCCTCGTACTTCCAGACGGCCTCTCGCACTGCTCCCCCGCCAAACCAGCCCATCAACAATTACTGTAAGGTCGTCCCGTTCGAAGACAATCTGCTGACAAATAGCAACTTCTAAGGCGCCACTACTTACACGAAGTTTGGCTCCGCTATCATAGTTGTATGTTAATACTGTGGGATGAAAGCGGGTCTGGTCTGGCAGGACTTTCACACCAAAAGGATTCCAGCCGCCGCTCGTCACTTGACCACGAAGGCTCACTTCCACCCGCAGCCCTTGCCCTGGTAGAGCGGCTCGCACTTGCCGCTCAAGCTCCTGCTGCCGGTGAATTGTGCCTTCCACTTGCTGCGCATAGATCTCTGCAAAATCTAGTGGGGTGAATTGGCGGCGTTCGCTATTTGCCTGGTGCCCCAAGGCAGCCGCTAATAGTTCGGCCGGGTGTGTTTTCTCGACGTCGGTGACTTGTTGCCACCCAGCTGCCAATGAATCGGCCAATAGACCGTAGGCCATGCCACTGTAATAAAACCGCATGCGGCTTGCTCCCCAACCCCTGCAGTTGCATTTGGCTAGATAGTCCAAATTACGCCGACCTACTTCTCCTGCTAAACCTGCGGCTCGGATCTCTATGTAGGTAGCTAGACCTTCATGTAATTCATTATTGTTCTCATAAGCTCGCAGCTCTGCCGTAAGTAATGCTTGGCGGGCTGCCCTTGCATCGAGGGCAGCTTTAACGGCGACTATGTCGTCCTTGGTAAGAGCTCGGCTTAGCATAAAGGCTTCAACTTCTCCCAGGGCATTAACCAACGGGTCGAAAATTGGGTAAGCTCCCATAAGCATGATGTTGGCCATGGGGAAACCCTGTTCCGCTTGATAAACGTGGAAGGCTTCATGGGCCAAGAGGGCTAAAGCCGCCTCAGACTGCGCCCCGTCGTAGCGCATTGTAGCCACAAAGCAGCCACCCAGTTCAATCGCAGTATTAGCCGTTAAATATTCAGGTTTGGGCTCAGCTACATAGACGTGCTCCCCATCTACCTCTCGTTGTACGTATTCTGTTGGTGGCGATGGATGAGCGAGTAGCACAGCTTGGTGGTCATTGTAAAGGGCTACGGGGGTATCTGCGTGCTGCCACCCCTCCCATAAACCCGTTAAACTACAAAATCTTTTCCAGAGCTCTAGTGCTGCTTTTTTGTCCATTTCCTTAATCATCTCCCTTCGGCTTGCGCTAAAATTAACCGGTTCAAGGCTTCGCTAGTTAGTCGGCTTTAAGAGGCAAAAGGTTCAATCGTTTGGTAAAATTAATCCTGCTCTTTCTTATTTCATATGGCAACGATAAAGGCCTGCAAGCTTGCAGGCCTTAGATGCTGTTTCTATGTAAATTCTTAGTGCACTGGCTATGGAGTTCTTTTAGGCCGATAATACTGTTCGAACACCCACATGCTCCCATCACTCGCAAGATTTTTCTGCATACCAGTTGATACCGACTCTAGAGGTACCTGGTAGTTAACGCGGTGCATGCCGTTTTGATCAAAGACTTGAACTTTCTGCAGATGAGTGCGGGCACCTGGTCCGAGGCCAATAGCATAATTTTCCCCGTCGGTATCGACCCAGAGGATATCGTGAGCAGCCTGACAAGAACAATGCAAGTAGCAACAAGGAAACAAACAAGTAGGTCCGTTTGAGCTTTATAGCAAGCACCTCCAGAAGCACTATTTGTTTTTGGCCATCAGTCACCTTTCGGCATAGTAGGTTGCCTTATATAGATACGGAGGATGGCTCACGCCATTCCCACTATCCAGAAAGGAGGTGACGAGATGGCTACCTTAGCAAGGACCGCCAAAAAGCGAAACTAGTGCATGCAGCAGAACCCGATAGCGGCGCTATCGGGTTCTACTTCTGTAATTAGAATTTCTAGAGTTGTATATGCTCATTTCTACTACCACCAGAGCGCAATCTAAGCAGCCAACGAATTATTGAGTAGAAGATGGGATTAATCTACTTAGG
>JAAYHE010000074.1 GCA_012735505.1 Bacillota bacterium | reverse complement strand
TAGCTTCTTGCTGCAAATTCATCTGACGGTTGATGCTTTGCATCACCGTCATGATTTGTTGGGTTGTTTGTTTAATCAGGTCGGCGCTGTAGGAAGTTTTGACAACAGCTGTGTGTAAGTTCTTAGCCCTGCGCAACAGACTGGCGTTGGCGTTGGCCCCGGAAGCAAGGGGTTCTGTAGTAGTAACATCTGCTCGCCTATCTGTTACCGGCTCTCGCTGTTGTTTCTTACGTCTTAACCAGTTCACGATAATCCCCCTTGTTGTAAATTCTTGCTGCTACTCCAAAATAACTGGTATCCAAGTGTAAAATACGACAAAAATCGCCTTTTTCCTGCATTTTCTATCCGCTAATGTCGAAGCAGGAAACTTAGCTTGATACAGAGAAGTAATAGCCGATAGTTGTTATGAATATAAGGTTTTAAATGATGAGGAGTGACAAACGAATGGGAATATTTTTGGCTGTCTTAGGAATTGCAGTGGGTATTCTCATAGTATTAATTGGTAACCCTGTCCAGCTGATGCCCCGCTTCATGCATCCCATTCGCTATGTGGCCGTAACCCGAGCTTATGACCGCTGGCGTGTAGAGTACTCCTTCAAACGCCCTTTTTTTATGCTTTCACATTCTGCGGCAGCCGTGCTTTTGCTGTGGTTTTTTGTGGGCATGATGGCTCCCCTTAACGAAGACCTGGCTTTAAGTAGAATAGTGTTGGGGCTCGGGGTTGGCGGGTTTCTTGGTTGGTATCTTTTTTGTCGCCGCGAGGTATTATTCGGCAAACCAGGGGCTATAGGATTCTATCCTAACCCTCGCCTGGTGGTAGCTTGGAAGGCTTTGGGCGGTTATGCTTTATCGGAAAGGGCTCCTCGCGCCCTTATTCTAGTTGATAGAGTAGGCAACCCGGTCGAAGCAATACCGATCGTCAATGATTTGGAGCAAAGGGAGATGGAACTCGCCCTGCTACCCTACCTGCCTCGCCTAGATATGGCAGAGGTAAAGCAACAGGCCTTACCGAAAAATGTTCGCCGCGCGTTGCAAATGAGATATGTTCTATTGTTAGCTGGCTCGCTCCCTTTAGTCGGGTGCTTGATTTTTCGTTTCGTTTTACACCAGGAAGTGCCTAATATCGTCTTAGCGGTTGCTACAACCGCCGCTGTCTTAGTACCTTTCGCGGTCTTCAATTGGTCACAGCAATATCGTTTGCTGTACTATAGCAGCCATGGGCATGTGAAACTAGCCCAGCTAGTTTCTCTTTGCACCCGCTGCTATTATCAATCTGTATGTTGGCAATCGGGCCTGCATCGGCGCATACGCTGGCAGCAGGGCCGGGTTGCTATAGCCCCCTCTTGGGAAGAATTTAGCAAGGGATTCCGCCATAAACCGAAAATCACCTCAGAAATTTATAATACCTGCTGTCGCTGCCTAGTAAGCCATCTCCAGGCACAGGATCTATACCACGTTAACCTTGTACCCCTCTACCCGACGCGGCCTCCGGCCGTCAGGTCGCAGACGCAAGAGAAGAAAGAGGGCCAATAATCTTTGTCGGAAATGAGCAGGAATTTGCACAGGGCAGGCTGAATATTAAGATTAGGGAGCTGGAAAATTCCTGCTCCCTAATCTTAAAGACCAGCATATATAGCTCCGGCAAGGGGCGCTATATTGCCTGTGGCAATGGTGGCTGGCTGCAATTACTCTTACTGGAGGAGGTAGGGAAAGGATGTTACCAAAACCGTTGCTGGAACGTGTGCTCCTGCAGGCCTTGGCAACCGGCGGTGATTTTGCCGAGATCTTCGTAGAAGATAAGTACAGCACGAACTTAAACATGGTCGGGGGCAAATTGGAAACTGGGTTGTCGGGGCGTGATTATGGCGTCGGTATCCGAATCCTTAAAGGCTTCAATTACGTCTATGCGTACACAAATGACGATAGCGAGGCCAATTTGCTCAAGGTAGCTAAGACAGCAGCTGATGCCTTAGTAGGGGCGCAGCGTGACCAGGTCATCGACTTGACTAGGCAAGAGATTACTAACCGTCACCTAATCGAACGTTACCCGCATGCTGTGTCCAAGCAAGACAAAGTGGCCTTAATGCTGCGGGCAAATAATGCTGCTCTGAACTACAGCTCGTTTATTTCGCAAGTGCGTGTTAGCTATCTGGACGAAGACCAAAAGGTCCTGATAGCCAATAGCGATGGGCTCTTGGTAGAAGACCGGCGAGTGCGCACCCGTTGTTCTATCAACGCCATTGCGTCCAAAGGGAACGAAAAACAGGTTGGCTTTTATGGCCCCGGCGCTAGTAAGGGCTTTGAGTTTTACGATGAAATAGATATAGAAGATTATGCGCGGGAGGCGGCCCGTATTGCTGCCACAATGATTAATGCCGACCTTTGTCCGAGTGGGCGTTTCCCAGTAATCATCGATAACGAATTTGGCGGGGTCATTTTCCACGAGGCTTGCGGTCATAGTCTGGAAGCGACTTCGGTGGCTAAGAAGATGTCGGTCTTTGCCGATCGCCTAGGTGAAAAGATAGCTAGCGACGTAGTCTCGGCTGTTGACGATGGCACCATTCCTAATGCCTGGGGTTCGCAGAATATCGATGATGAAGGGACACCAACGCGGCGCAATGTCTTGATCGAAAACGGCATCCTCAAGAGCTACATGATTGACAAGCTTAACGGGCGGCGTATGGGTATGGCATCAACCGGCAATTCCCGTCGGCAATCATACAGATTTGCGCCTACTTCTCGCATGACCAATACCTTTATCTTGCCTGGCAAGCACACACGAGATGAAATAATTGCTGCTACCGAGTTTGGTCTTTTAGCTACCTATATGGGTGGCGGCTCCGTCAGACCGGCGACGGGCGAATTCAACTTCGCCGTGAGAGAAGCCTATATGGTGCGCAATGGTCGCATCGCCGAGCCGGTGCGGGGTGCTACTCTGATTGGCAAGGGCTCCGAAATCTTACATAACATCGATATGGTGGCCGATAACCTAGCGCGGGGCCAAGGAATGTGCGGTTCGGCTAGCGGTTCCATTCCCAACGACGTAGGACAACCGACTATACGTGTGTCTGAAATTACTGTGGGTGGCCGAAAGGGGGCGGCGAAATGAAGCTAGAACTCTTTGCAGAGAAATTGTTTGCCGCTGGCAAAGAAAGCGGCTTCACTGATATGGAGGTGTTTTTCTCCGGGGGCAGCAGTTTCCGTGCCGGCGTATTTAAGGGTGAAATAGATAACTACACTTTGGCGGAAAGCAGCGGTCTTTCTTTCCGCGGGATCTATAACGGAAAAATGGGCTATGCCTTTACAGAAAAATTAGATGAAGAATCGATCGACATGTTGATCAACGATGCTCAGCAAAATGCTATCATCAACGATAGCGAAGATGTCGAGGAAATTTTTGCTGGCTCTGCCGAGTATGCCGAGGTGGATGCCTATAGCCAAGAGCTAGCCAATGCCACTACCGAGCAGAAGTTGGCCTTAGTACATGCTATAGAGAAAGCGGCTTATGCCCTTGATGATCGCATTGCTACAGTGCAGGCATTCTTTGGTGGTGGCGCTAGTGAGCGGCGTATTATCAACAACAAGGGGCTAAACCTAGCTTTCCAGGGTAATACCGCTATGCTGGGCGTTAGCGTCATAGCCCGCCAAGGGCAAGAAACCAAAACGGCATACGGGCGAGAGGTAGCCCGCGATTTAGCCGAATTCGACGTAGACAAGATCGCCAAAGAGGCTGTTGATGAAGCTGTCTCTCTCTTTGGCGCAGATACCATTGTCTCTAAGGATTATCCGATTATTCTCCGTAACGACGTGGCAGCCCAGCTACTCGCTGTGTTTGCCCCGGCTTTCTCGGCAGAGAACGTTCAAAAGGGCCTGTCTTTGCTGCGAGGTAAGATAGGGGAGCAAATTTATGATGCTAAGATCACCATCGTAGATGATCCTCATATGCCAGGCAAGCCAGGCAGTTGCCCCTTTGATGCCGAGGGGGTGGCCACCTATAAGAAGAATGTGGTGGAAGACGGCGTCCTAAAGACCTACTTGCACAACCTGAAAACCGCTCGTCAGGATGGGGTAGAATCTACCGGTAACGCCAGCAAGAGATCATATAAGTCGTCTATCGGTATATCTCCCAGCAACTTCTATATCCAACCAGGTGAAGTCAACTATGACGAGATGATTAAGGGTACTAAAGAAGGCCTGATCATCATCAGCCTACAGGGCACTCACTCGGGCGCCAACCCCGTGTCCGGTGATTTCTCCTTAGCTGCTTATGGTTACTTGGTGCAGGATGGCGCCATCGTTGGCCCAGTGCACCAGATCACTGTTGCAGGCAACTACTATCAGATGATGCGGGAAGTTCTCCAGATCGGAAACGACCTTTATTTCGGTGGCGGCAGCTACGGTGCGCCTAGCCTCAAGATTGCTCGCCTAGCTGTTGCAGGGAAGTAAAACTGCAACAATAAAGACAGCCTCCCGTGTGGGCGTGAAGCAAATGCCCACCGGGGGGCTGCTTATTTTCCATGGTGATCATGCAAGCGCATGCCGCTATTTAGCAAAGATGGTGGTAGCCTATTACAGTGTTCTAGCAAAAGGTAAGCAAGCTTTGTGGGTGGAACTCTGCAATTAGGAAAGCAGGATGATTGCTAGCATTGGTATAAGAAAATATTGGTAAGGAGAAGCTACGGGGGAAAAAGGAGGGCATTTGCATGGCGGTGCCGCGTTTCCTATTAACAGATCTAAGGCAAGAACACCCAGATGCGCTGGCTATTATCAAGCGAGCAGAGACGGAGTTGGCGGAGTTAATTGGGCAAAAAGTCGCCTTGGTATGCTATCAGCAAACTAGTGATATGGCAGATTTACAGCCTATCCATTAAGCTAATTGCCCGGGCTTAGCCTCGGGCAACAAACTTTCTCTGTTGGCACATGCTGCTATTCTTGATATAATACTGGTATTCTACATATCTATTAGGTAAGGTTTTGTATTTGCTCTGGCAAAAGGTTTAGCGGTAAGGAGGCATTGCTGTGCTTACTTGGTTTAGCCAGTATTTCTCACAACTAGGTTACCTATTAATCGGGGTAGCTGCGTTGGCGGAAGGGTTAACTATTCCATGCCCCTCGCTGGCCGTTTTGCTGATGGCTGGTGCTGCTTGTGCTACTGGCAAGCTTTCATTTTGGTTGACTGTCTTTATTGCTGCAGCTTCCTATACCCTGGGCTCCCTGGTACCCTATTATCTAGGGCGTCAGATTCCTCGCCTCAAAAACTTGCCCTGGGCAGGGCGCATTGTCGAATCATCGTTGCGGGCCTTAGATCAGGTCAATTGTTTGTTTCAGCGCCACGGCGAAAAAATTGTGGCCCTTGCCCGACCCTTTTGGATTGGCAATTGCGTCTCTTACTTTGCAGGCTTAAGCCGTATGTCTTGTCTAAAGTTCTTAGTTTACACCTTTGCCGGTATTTCGGTCTGGACAATAACAGTGGTATATATTGGGCAAGAGTTTAGCAACAATTTGCCAAAGGCCGCCGCCCTTATCCAGCATTATTCGGGGCTAGCCTTTATCGTTTTAGTGCTTGCTCTGTTGGCGGGCTGGAAATTCCTCAAATTCGGGGGGCAGCACGGGATATCAACTGCTCGAGACTAATCTTTAGAAACAGCGATAAAGAAGAACGGCAGGTAAACCTGCCGTTCTTCTATTTTTGTTGGAATGTGTACTTATTCGTCTAGACGGAAACGACGGTTGTTGCGATGGCGGCGATGATGACGGCGGTGATGACGACGGCAGTGGCATCTGCGCATGCGTTACACCTCCTTTGTTTACAAATTGGCAGCATCACACTGCATTGTATGTAGCAAGCAATAAAAGTGTGATATACGGACGTGCCAGCAAGAAGCTGCCTTAGAAGATTGAGATAAGACTGTCTTTGCCACGATTAGCATCTGCTGAGGCGGACGAATATGAATATACGTAGTAGTAAAGGAGGAGGGGTAACCGTCATGGAAGAATCCCGTTTCGCTACACGTATGCATGGCATGGCAGGGGATGCCATTTGGGAGTTATTAAGCCTAACCCAACAGCCGGACGTCATCTCTTTTGCTGGGGGCATGCCGTCTCCTGATGCTTTTCCCCATGAAATATTGGCCGAGCTGGCAGGAGAGTTGTTGCGCAACCAAAAGACAACTGTACTACAGTACGGCCAAAGTGAAGGTTATTTTCCGTTAAGGGAATGGATTGCCCAATGGGTACGTCGGAAGGGTATCGTAGCCACGCCAGAGGAGGTCATCATTCTAACCGGGTCCCAGCAGGGCATTGATCTTTCAGGCAAGATATTCCTTAATCCAGGCGACAAGGTTGTTGTCGAGTCGCCAACCTATTTAGCTGCTATCAACATCTATCGGATGTATGATGCCGCGTTTGTTACGGCTCCTAACGACGACGTAGGGTTAGATGTTGAGGCACTCGAGGCTGTTATTGCCCGTGAAAAACCTAAGTTAATATATCTTGTGCCTACTTTCCAGAACCCAACTGGTCGTACGCTGCCGCGGGAGAGGCGGCAGGTCTTAGGAGAAATGTTAACACGCCATGAAATCATCTTAGTAGAGGACGATCCCTACACCGATTTGCGTTACGAAGGCGAAGCAGTACCAGCAATAAAGAGCTTTGATACAACCGGGCAAACCATCTATTTAGGCAGTTTTTCAAAGTTGATATCGCCAGGACTAAGGGTTGGTTTTGCTATTGCCCGTCCGCACATCTTGCGTAAGTTCGTGCTGGGCAAACAGACGACTGATGCGCATACTGCTATGCTGTCGCAGGCTCTCGTCTATGAGTTTTGCAGCCGAGGTTATCTCGATGAGCATTTAAAGCGTGTCTGTGCTATGTATGATGCCCAACGGCTAGTAATGAAGGAAATGATCGAGCGGTACATGCCCAAGGATATCCGCTGGTCCCAACCCGAAGGCGGCATGTTTTTCTGGGGCGAGCTGTCTGTAGGAGTTAATGCTAAAGAATTGTTAGCAAAAGCTATTAAGGAAAAGCGCGTGGCCTTCATTTCGGGCGAAAGCTTTTTTGCAGACGGCACAGGGCAGAATACCCTGCGCTTAAATTTTTCGAACTCCTCACCGGAGAAAATCGAGGCGGGTATTCGGGCCCTAGCAGCGGTTTTTGAGGAGCATATGTAACAAGCGAAGGAGCTAAGGATAAAGGAGCGGCCAGCGGTAAATTGTGGCTTCCTTGACTTCTGGCCGCTCCCCTTAGCGACGGAGCTCTTACCAACAGCCGATGGCTACCAGCGCGGGAGGATGACGCAACGCCAGCGGTGAACAAAGCGCGCGCATGACCACGACCGACTAGCATGACCGGACCTTTCTCGAGATTTTTTCAGTAGTTTCCCATTTAGAAAGCGGCCTTGTTCTAATCGGTGCTTATGCTCACAAACAAATAAAGTCAACAATTTGTTGTTTATCTCGATCGACAACGGCTACATTACTACCTGCCGGGGCGCCGAGATAAGTTAGTGTTTCCGCCTGTAGTGTTACCGGAAATACTGAGCGCCAAGCTTGCTTGTAGGTACGCGGCGCGAACTTGGCAAGGTTTGACTGCAAGTAGTCTTCCCAGCCTGCACGGTAATTGTCAGGAAGACGAAAATTTGCTGGGAAACTGGCCAAGCAGCGGGCTTTATCGATAGTAATTAAATCTGCTACCGTTCCTGCGGGTGCGAGGTAAGTCTCTAGATGGGAAAAGAGAGCCTCGCGACCATGGGCTACTTGAAATAGGCCTGCGCTCTGCCAATGATGAGCTAGACGCTTGAACCAGTCGAAGGGACTGACGCTAGCATCTTGCCAGACATATGGCAGGGTGTAGGCTAATAGTCCCGAGTTATAGTAGTTTTGCAACAGTTGTTCAATCTGGTGGAGGAGGTTTAACTCGCCAAAAGTAAGCCACTTGCTGGCCAAGACTTCGTACGGAGGCGAGGCAGATATGACAAAACCATACTCGTCAATACAAGCTGCCATTTTAGTCCCGGGTAGAACCTTGAGAAAGCCCAATTGCAGCATGTGAGGCTGCAGGCGTATTACTTGATCAAAAGAAGTTCGTATTGCTGCCCAATCTTGATAGGGTAAACCTGCGATCAGATCCAGATGCAGGTGGATATTGTTCTGGGCACGAAGACGCTGCACATTGGTAGATAATTTTTCCCAATTCATCCTTCTTTCAATGGCTTGTAAAGTGGGTGCGTTGACAGATTGGACTCCGATTTCAAACTGAAAAATGTCTGCTGGAACCTGGGTTAGAAAATCGAGCATAGTATCATCAAGGATATCGGCGCAAATTTCGAAATGAAAACGGCTTTGCTGCCGATTTTCTAGCAAGAATTGCATAATGCGCAAAGCCCGTTTCGGGTTGCAGTTAAAGGTACGATCAATAAACTTGATGAGCGGTATATTGGCCGCAAGCAACAACTGCAGATCGGCAAAAACCCGTTCGATGGGCAAGAATCTAACCTGATCGCCACCCGAAAGGCAGTATGTACAACGAAATGGGCAGCCACGGGAAGTTTCATAGTAAACAATCTTATGAGCTAGCTCGGCTAAATCGCTGGCCCGGTATGGACTAGGAAGCTGTTCCTGCGGTACCAGGCGCGGCGGGGTGCCAGCAATCGAGTTGGCAGCTGTCTGGTAGTAGACGCCTGCTATATTTATAGGCTGTTGCCGACTAGCTATGGCTCGCAATAGTGCTGGGAAAGCTATTTCGCCTTCGCCTTGCACTATGAAATCGATGGCTGAGTGTTGCGCCAGCAACTCCTTAGCCCGCGGCCCTACCTCGGGGCCACCTAAGACGATTTTCATCTGGGGAAATACTGCTTTTAAGTCTGTTGCTAGAACTAAGGTTGGCTGTATGTTCCAGATATAACAAGAGAAAGCTAGAACGTCTGGCTTTAGGTGCCCTATTTCTGCCGTTATCCGGCGTAAGTCATCCTTGATCTGAAATTCAAGCAGATGCAGGTCGGGCCAGTCGCTCTCTATTGTCGCTCGCAGATAGCGCAAGGCTAAGCTGGAATGGGAGAAGCGAGAATTCAGGGTGCAAAGCACCACGCGCATTTGCATCACGCCTTCTAGTTTGTTCTTTGCTCCATTCTAGCATAGCCCTATTTGGGGGCCAAATGTCGGCGTAGCGAGCTAGCGGTGACCAGCAAGTAGATAATTGCAGCACCTAACCCTGCCCCGAGTAAACTCAGCCAAACCACGCCCGAGTTGGCCAATAAGTGCCAGTAGATGGTTTTAGCCGTGTAGCCACACATAATAGCCGCCAAGATAACCCGCACTAGCCAAGGCCAAAATTCCTGCCAATAGCGCAAATATATTTGTACTAAGAGCAATGATAAGGCGCCAGTGAGGGCCCACCCCCCCACTAAGCCGATGGCAGCTCCCTTTATTTGCCAAATGGGCGTAAGGGTAAATAATAGGCAAGCACTGCCTAGTGTTCCTATAACAGATGTAAGTAGGGGCAAGTTTGGCTTTCCTAAGCCCTGCAGGGTGGCTGTCGCAATTTGTTGCGTGTAAAGCAATAACCCGCCCCAAGCTAAGAGGGCCAGGAGGCGTCCCGCATAAGGAGAACCAAAAACTAACTGGCATAGAGGCTCGCCCAGGCTAATAAACAGGGCAGCCGCAGGCAAGCTGAGAAAAGCTGTCCAATTTAAGGTTCGCAAAAACACAAGTTTTGCTTGCTCCCAATTGTTACGGGATACAGCTGCAGTAACTTGCGGCAAGAGAGCTGTTGCCATGGCGACTGTAAACAACGAAGGAATAAATAGGAGGTTGAGGGCCATGCCAGTTAACTCGCCATAAGCGACAGCTGCTTGTGTTGCCGTCCAGCCTACTGCCCGCAAACGCGACGGAATGATTATGCTTTGAGTTACCTGTGAGAGGGAGTTTAGCAGGCGACTACCTGTTGCTGGTAAACTAATGTGAAAAATACCACGCAGCGCTTGGCTAGAAATGGCTTGCAGGCCATAAGCACGCGGCCGAAACCATGGATAAAACACCAAATACACCCCTAGACCAACTAGTTCTCCTAGCACCGAGCCTGCCGCTAAACCAGCAATTAGCAAACCGGGCCCCCTATTATGGGTATAGGCAATTAGGGCTAATGTGGAGGCGATATACACGATTTCTTCTAGAATAAGTGAGGTTGACACGACCTTCATTTCTTCAATGCCCTGAAAGTAGCCGCGAAATACCGCACTAAGTGCCATTAGTGGTAATGAAGGGGCGATGATCAGGAATGCTAGCGTAGTACGGGGGTCGCCTAATACCTGCTGGGCTAGAAACCCTGAGAGTAAAAAGAGCAAGGCGTTGGCGGTTAAGCCAAAGCCTAAGGCTACTAGGATAGCAGTTCTAAAGACTTGGCCGACGGCAGCTTGACCACCTTTGGCGCGAGATTCGGCTATTAAGCGAGTAGTTGCAGTCGTTAGTCCAGCGCTAGCAAGAACTCGAAAGAGAAAATAGCTGGGTATCATCATCTGCCAGAGTCCTACTGCCTCCCGCCCTGCTACCCGGATAAGGACAATACGATAAGCAAAACCGATCGCTCTATTGAAAACGTTGGTGGCAGCTAGAAGTAGAGTGTTTGTGGCTCGTCTATTACCCATGCGCATCCACCCCCACACTGGCGATAGTTCGTCTACTTAAGCCATATGGACAGACTAGCGATTACAGAACCAAAAAATATTTGCTATCTAGCCGATGCTCATGTTAATGTAGAAAGCTTGCCTTAGTAATAGACGTTGGGTAGAATGGTAGATGAAGTGAAAGATTATGCAGGGGAGGATGCCATGAAACAAAAACGACAGGCGAAGATATTGGAAATCATCAGCCAGGAGGCTATCGAAACGCAGGAGCAGTTAATTAAAGCCTTGTCGGCAGCTGGTTTTCCTACCACTCAATCCACTGTGTCTAGAGATATTAAGGAATTAGGGCTAGGCAAATCTCCTAGTGGTGGGCGTTTGATCTATACCCAGATCCGGGATGACAAGGGCCATAGCCTTACCGATCGCATGGTGCGGACGTTGCGTAACGCAATTCTAGACATAGATTACTCGGCAAACTTCATAATACTAAAAACCTTTGAAGGTGGAGCACATGCAGCTGCAGCGGCTCTAGATAAGTTGGAATATCCTGAGATTATGGGAACACTTGCAGGCGATAATAC
>JAAYHE010000073.1 GCA_012735505.1 Bacillota bacterium | reverse complement strand
GTATGGTCTTGGCGGCACCTGGTTCCATCAAGCCTCATACCAAATTCAAGGCCGAAGTCTACGTCTTGCGTAAGGAAGAGGGTGGCCGTCATACCGCTTTCTTCGCTGGCTATCGTCCCCAGTTCTACTTCCGTACTACCGACGTTACTGGCGTTATCACCCTGCCTGAAGGCGTAGAAATGGTAATGCCTGGCGATAACGTCAATCTAGAAGTAGAGCTCATCACTCCGATCGCCATGGAGAGAGGCGTACGCTTTGCTATTCGTGAAGGTGGCCGTACTGTAGGCGCTGGCGTTGTGACCGAAGTTATTGGCTAGTTAGTTGATGCGTGTGCTGCGGTGCAGGCCGCAGCACACCTAATGTATATTACGTCCCTGGGACCGCGGCGCAAAGTTCTTACTACAGGTGGCGAGGCTGTTGTTTTGGCCTAGCCACAGTGATGATGCAGGAGGTTGCTCATGCGCGGCCATGTCGCCATAGGAAATTCCTGCGGAGCAGGTTCGCTGACCAAGCGAGCGCAGGGGGAATTGGGTTTTGCTCCATTCCCGATAGGGTTAAAAGGAGGGAATCAAGTACATGGCACAGCAAAAGATCAGAATACGTCTGAAAGCTTTTGACCATAAGATTTTGGACCAGTCTTCTGAGAAGATTGTTGAAACAGCCAAAAAGACTGGTGCTGGTGTGTCTGGGCCAGTTCCGTTGCCGACTGAGAGGTCGTTATATACTATTTTACGATCTCCTCACATTGAAAAAGATCATCGCGAGCAGTTTGAAATGCGCACTCATCGCCGCCTGATCGATATTCTAAATCCCACGCCGAAAACTGTGGACGCTCTGATGCGCCTGGATTTGCCGGCTGGCGTCGATATCGAGATTAAACTCTAAGTGCAATTGTTAATTGCGCTTGCGGCGGAAGATTTACAGGAAATTTGTTGTGGAGGTGGCATTCATGGAGAAGGTGATTATTGGGAAAAAGTTGGGCATGACCCAAATGTTCACCGAAACAGGTGAGCTAATCCCAGTAACAGCAATCCTTGCGGGGCCATGCCCGGTTGTCCAGGTAAAGACCTTGGAAGGAGACGGTTACCAGGCCGTACAGGTGGCTTATGAACCTGTGCCAGAGCGCAAGCTGAACCGGCCTGAGCGCGGTCATTTTGCCAAGGCTAATATAAAACCCCACCGTATTTTAAAGGAGTTCCGCTTGAATAATGCGGCAGAATACAAGGTTGGTGACGAGCTTACGGTGGCTTCTTTCCAGCCAGGAGATGCAGTTGATGTAACAGGTATCTCCAAGGGTAAGGGTTTTGCCGGTGGTATTAAGCGCTGGGGCTTCAGCCGGGGTCCTGAATCGCATGGTTCCAAATATCATCGTGGCGTCGGTTCTTTGCAGGCGCGCGATGCAGCGCGGGTTTTCAAAGGGCGTAAAATGCCTGGCCATATGGGGGCTGTTCGCCGCACTGTGCAAAACCTGCAAGTAGTAAAGGTTGATCCAGAGCGAAACCTGCTCTTAGTGAAAGGTTCTATACCGGGCGCAAAGGGCAGCGTCGTTACCATCAAGAACTCCGTAAAGGCCTAATACAGGTTTTCTTTGCGGCTGGTTGTGAAAGGAGGATTTTTCGTGCCTACAGTTGATGTGCGAAACATGCAGGGCGAAATTGTCGAGCAGATGCAGCTAGCTGACTCTGTTTTCGGCATTGAACCGAATGAACATGTCATGCACCTAGCCGTTGTTAGGCATTTAGCAGCGCAAAGGCGCGGCACCCATGATACTAAGACTCGCGCTGAAGTGCGCGGTGGTAAGAAAAAGCCGTGGCGTCAGAAAGGTACAGGCCGCGCTCGTGCCGGTAGCCGTAACGCACCCCATTGGAGGGGCGGTGGCGTTGCTTTCGGTCCGCACCCCAGGAGCTATAAGCTGGCTATGCCTAAGAAAGTGCGTCGGCTTGCCTTAAAATCAGCTCTTTCGGTTAAGGCTAAAAACGGCCAACTCGTCGTGTTAGACCGATTAGCTATGGATGCTCCGAAAACCAAGGCTATGGTTGCCATGTTGAAAGCCCTCGAGACTGAAAATGCTTTGGTCGTTGCAGATGGCGTTGATCGTAACGTGGCCCTATCTGCTCGTAATATTCCTGGTGTGGCAGTTATCGACACTAATGAAGCTAATGTCTATGAGGTGCTCAAGCATAAATCTTTGATTTTGACTAAGGATGCAGTAGCTAAATTCGAGGAGGTGCTGGCCTAAAATGCGTGATGCAAGGGATATAATCCTTCGCCCCGTAGTCAGTGAGCGCAGCACGGAAATGATGGAGCAGCGTAAGTATACTTTCGTAGTTGCTCCAGATGCCAATAAGATAGAAATTGCTAAGGCTGTCGAGACCATTTTTAACGTCAAGGTGGAATCGGTTAATACCATGCGGGTCAAAGGCAAGCTGAAACGCAACCGCTATGGTTATAAGCGTACTCCCAGCTGGAAGAAGGCGATCGTCACTTTGACTAAAGATAGCAAGAGCATTTCGATTCTAGAGACGGTCTAGTCAAGGAGGGAAGAGAAGATGGCTATTAAGAAGTTCCGGCCGACAACCCCCGGGCGCAGGTTTATGACGGTATCTGCTTTTGACGAGATCACCAAGTCTGAACCAGAGCGGAGTCTGCTCAGACCTCTCAAGCGTAAAGGCGGGCGTAACTCCACCGGGCGCATCACTGTGCGGCATCGGGGTGGCGGCCATAAGCGTCAATATCGCGTCATCGATTTCCGTCGCAATAAAGACGGTATACCAGCAAAAGTGGTCGGCATCGAGTATGACCCTAACCGCTCGGCGAATATCGCTTTGCTTAGCTATGCTGACGGAGAAAAACGGTATATCCTGGCTCCACTAGGTCTAAAGCCTGGCGATACGGTCTTATCCGGTGAAAAGGCCGACATTTTGCCTGGTAATGCTATGCCCATTCGCTATATACCTGTGGGAACCTTGTTGCACAACATCGAATTGAAGCCTGGTAAAGGCGGCCAGCTAGTTAGGGCTGCCGGCACAGCTGCTCAGCTGATGGCTAAGGAAGGCGACTATGCCCATATACGCATGCCTTCTAACGAAGTGCGGTTAATTCACGTTGACTGCCGGGCAACTATTGGCCAGGTGGGCAATATCGATCATGAGAACCTGTCTATCGGTAAGGCCGGAAGATCTCGTTGGTTAGGTAGAAGGCCTAGCGTACGTGGTTCAGCTATGAACCCGGTAGATCACCCGCATGGTGGTGGTGAAGGTCGGGCGCCTATCGGACGTGCAGCTCCTGTTACCCCTTGGGGTAAGCCAACCCTGGGTGCACGTACGCGGCGTAAGAAACAAAGCGATAAGTACATCGTGCGCCGGCGCAAGCCGTAGTTTGGCGCAAATGCTTTTAGGAAAGGAGGCCACACACTTTGTCCAGATCTTTAAAGAAGGGCCCATACGTAGAAAAGCGTTTGCTGGCACGTATTGAGGCTATGAATGAAAAGAATGAGAAACGGGTCATTAAGACTTGGTCTCGCAGTTCGACGATCTTTCCGCAAATGGTGGGCCATACAATAGCTGTGCATGACGGACGGAAGCATGTACCGGTATACATTACCGAAGATATGGTAGGGCATAAACTTGGCGAGTTTGCCCCGACTCGGACCTTCCGCGGTCATGGCGGTCACACGGAGCGCTCTACAGCTCTGAAGTAAGTGGTGAGGAGGGAACAGACGCATGGAAGCTAAGGCGGTGGCAAGATACATCCGCATTGCACCTCGTAAAGCGCGGGTTGTTATTGACCTCATTCGCGGCAAGAGCGTAGATGAGGCAGTCAATATTCTTCGCTACACCCCCAAGGCTGCTGCCAAGCCTATTGAAAAGGTTATCTGGTCGGCAGTAGCTAACGCAGAGCATAACTACGACATGAACGCAGACGAACTTTATGTGGCAGAAGCACGTGTAGATGAAGGCCCTACGATTAAGCGTTATCGTCCACGGGCGCAAGGTCGCGTTTACCCTGTGCTAAAACGTACCTGTCACATTACCGTTGTGGTTAAAGAACGATAGAAGGAGGGATCTAGCAAAAATGGGTCAAAAGGTTCACCCTAAGGGATTGAGGGTAGGTATCATCAAAGACTGGGACTCTAAGTGGTATGCTGAAAAGAACTTCGCAGATTACCTCCTAGAGGACTACCAGATCCGCCAATACCTGAAAGAGAGGCTATATGATGCCGGTATTTCCCATATTGTGATTGAGCGGGCTGGCAATGTCTTACGTACCTTTATTCATGCAGCTAAACCCGGCATGGTAATTGGGCGGGGAGGCTCCGGCGTTGAAGACTTGCGCGCGGCACTAGAAGAAATGACTGGTAAGCAGGTCTATGTCAACGTAATCGAAATCAGAGTCCCAGAACTCAGCGCTCAGTTAGTGGCTGAAAATATTGCAGCCCAGCTAGAACGGCGTGTTGGGCATCGACGGGCTATGCGGCAAGCTATGATGCGCACCATGCGTGCTGGGGCTAAAGGGATCAGAGTGAACGTAGCAGGGCGTCTGAACGGGGCTGAAATTGCGAGGTCCGAGTGGGCGCGCGAGGGGACTATTCCTCTGCATACCCTACGTGCCGATATAGACTATGCTACTGCTACTGCTCATACAACCTACGGCCAGATTGGCGTAAAAGTTTGGATCTATAAAGGAGAAGTTCTGCCGCAGGCCAAGAAGACGGCGAAAGGGGGCGAGTAATCATGTTGATGCCAAAACGTGTTAAATACCGCAGACCGCATCGGCCCTCTCTCAAAGGTAAAGCTAAAGGGGGCACCGAAATTGCTTTCGGTGAATACGGTTTGCAGGCATTAGAACCGGCCTGGGTGACGAGCCGTCAGATCGAGGCTGCCCGTGTTGCGATGACACGTTATGCTCGTCGAGGCGGTAAGGTGTGGATCAAGATTTTCCCTGATCGCCCAATCACCCAAAAACCAGCTGAAACGCGTATGGGAGCTGGAAAAGGTTCTCCCGAGTACTGGGTAGCTGTTGTCAAACCTGGTAGAGTGCTTTTCGAGATGGCCGGAATCGACGAAGAAGTGGCCAGAGAGGCGATGCGTCTAGCAGCGCACAAGCTACCACTGAAGACCAAATTTATAACTCGCAAGGATATGGGTGGTGAGAGCAATGAAGGTTAAAGAAATTCGCAACATGTCCGAAGCAGAACTCGAGCAGAAGCTTGTGGATCTGAAGGATGAGTTGTTCAACCTTCGTTTCCGCTCGGTAACCGGTCAATTGGATAACCCCATGCGCATTAAGGAAGTGCGCAAATCTATCGCCCGCATTAAAACAGTTTTGCGGGAGCGCGAACTCCATATTAGCTAAGGGGAAGGAGGCGTATGACGTTGCAGCGCAATTTACGCAAGGTACGTCAGGGTGTTGTCATCAGCGACAAGATGGACAAAACGGTAGTTGTAGCCGTAGAAACCTTCTACCAACACCCTCTCTACGGCCGGACCGTTAAGAAGACGGCCAAGTTTGTGGCGCACTGTGAAGATAACCAGAGCAAGGTTGGTGATGTGGTACGGATCATGGAGACCCGTCCCCTAAGCAAGACCAAGCGCTGGCGTGTGGTTGAGGTTGTTAGGAAAGCTGAGTAACTGCATTTGTCAGAGGAAGGGAGGCCCAGAGCATGATCCAGAAAGAAAGCCGCTTGCGTGTGGCCGACAACTCGGGTGCTAAAGAGGTCTTGTGCATCAATGTAGTTGGTGGGCATCACCGCCGCTATGCTAATGTAGGTGATGTTATCACTGTAACTGTTAAAGAGGCCACGCCCGGTGGAGTTGTTAAAAAGGGTGACATAGTCCGGGCTGTAGTCGTTCGCTCGTCATCCGGCGTCCATCGGAAAGATGGTTCCCATATTCGGTTTGACGACAATGCAGCCGTCATTATAGATAATCAGGGCAATCCACGTGGAACCCGTATCTTTGGCCCAGTCGCCCGTGAGCTACGAGAGAAGAATTTTATGAAGATCGTCTCTCTTGCTCCCGAAGTGCTATAGGCCAGTGAGGGAGGAGGCTTTGGTATGAGTCAGCATAAGCTGCACGTTCGCAAAGGTGATACCGTCGTTGTATTATCTGGCAAGGATAAGGGTAAGAGGGGTAGAGTACTAGTAGCCTTACCCAGTGAAGGCAGAGTGGTGGTAGAAGGAGTTAACGTTGTTACTAAGCATCAGAGGCCAACCCCCACTATGCAACAAGGCGGGCTAATCGAGCGAGAAGCTCCAATTGATGCTTCTAAAGTGATGCTGGTTTGCCCGGCTTGCAAACAACCTACCCGCATTCGGCATCACATTTTGGAAAACGGAACCAAAGTGCGTGCTTGCCGGAAATGCAACGAAAACGTTGACAAGTAGTTAGGAAGGGAGGGTTGGCTATGCCACGGTTAAAAGAAAAGTATCAGAACGAAGTCATACCTGCGATGCAGAAGAAATTCGGTTATACGAATGTGATGCAGACCCCTCGTTTGGAGAAGGTTATCATAAATATGGGCGTGGGTAAGGCTATCGGCAACCCCAAAGTTCTGGAAGCAGCTGCTAGAGATCTAGCAACGATCGCCGGGCAAAAGCCGGTTATCACCCGTGCCCGTAAGTCGGTCTCGAACTTTAGAGTGCGTCAAGGAATGGCCATCGGCACCAAAGTCACCCTGCGGGGAGACCGTATGTATGAGTTTTTAGATAAGCTGATGAACATTAACTTGCCTCGCGTTCGCGATTTCCGAGGAGTCTCGCCTACATCTTTTGATGGTAGAGGCAACTATTCGCTAGGCATTAGGGAACAACTTGTTTTCCCAGAGATTGACTACGACCAGATTGAGCAGATCCAGGGCATGGATATAACGATAGTTACTACTGCTCGCACCGACGAAGAAGCTAAGGCGCTACTGGAGTTCCTCGGTATGCCGTTTCGCCAATAAAACAAAGGAGGGACAAGTGTGGCCAAAAAGTCGATGATTGCAAAGCAGAAGCGCGAGCCTAAGTTTTCTACGCGCCGCTACAATCGGTGCCGGATTTGTGGTCGCCCGCGCGCCTACATGCGTAAATTTGGCATTTGCCGGGTTTGCTTCCGTGAACTTGCTCATGAAGGGCAGATTCCGGGAGTAAAAAAGGCTAGCTGGTAATGCCCCAGCACACGGGAAGGAGGTCGTGTGGTAAATGGTGATGACTGATCCTATTGCGGATTTCTTAACACGAATTCGCAACGCCAACATTGCCTATCATGAAACTCTGGATGTACCCGCTTCTAAGATGAAGACTAGTCTGGCTGAAATCTTAAAGGCAGAAGGTTACATCCGGGATTATGAATATATCGCAGATAACAAGCAGGGTATTTTGCGCCTGCAACTAAAATATGGTCCGAACAAAGAGCGCGTAATTACAGGGTTGAAACGTATCAGCCGCCCTGGCCTGCGAGTTTACGTTCGCAAGGATGAAATCCCGCGCGTTTTGGGCGGTTTGGGTGTCGCTGTTATTTCTACATCTCAAGGGTTGATGACAGATAAGCAGGCCCGCCAAGCAGGCGTAGGTGGCGAAGTCGTCTGCTATATCTGGTAGGCCGGCGAAGGAGGTGTACTGATGTCACGTATAGGCAGGAAACCGATTGAGGTACCTAACGGGGTTGAAATAAAAGTTGAGGAAAACAACCGGGTAACTGTTAAGGGCCCTAAGGGCACTTTAAGCAGAGATCTACACCCGGATATGCAGATAGTGCTAAACGACGGCGTTCTCGAGGTACACAGGCCTACTGATGGGAAGGAGCACCGCTCGTTGCACGGCCTGACGCGTACGCTTTTGGCCAATATGGTGGAGGGTGTCACCAAGGGTTTTGAAAAGAAACTCGAAGCCGTGTCGGTCGGTTGGAGGGCTAGTGTGCAGGGGAACAAGCTAGTTCTAAACGTCGGCTATTCCCATCCTGTTGAAATTGAGGCGCCCGAAGGGATCGAATTCAAGGCTGAAACAGTGGCCCATCCACCTTATGGTATGGTTCCTCTGATTACTGTTTCTGGCATTGATAAAGAGAAGGTTGGTCAGACGGCAGCAACCATTCGTTCCATCCGCAAACCCGAACCCTATTTGGGCAAGGGGATCCAGTATCAAGGTGAAAAAATCCGCCGGAAGGCTGGCAAAACAGCTAGGTAGTGCGGCCTAGGAAGGAGTGAATGAGGGTTGATTAAGAAAGTAGATAGGAATGTGGCTCGTAAGAAACGGCATGCACGCGTACGCAAAACGGTAAAAGGCACTCCAGAACGGCCGAGGCTCAACGTTTTTCGTAGCTCCAATCACATTTACGCTCAGGCAATAGACGATGTGACAGGGACCACACTTTTTAGCGCTTCCACGCTAAGTCCCGAGTTGTCGCATCTGCGCAATAGTGGAGGCAATATTGAAGCCGCTAAACAGGTCGGCGAACTTGTTGCTAAGAAAGCATTAGAGCGAGGCATAAAGGAAGTAGTCTTCGATCGTGGTGGGTACCTCTACCACGGCAGAGTTGCTGCTTTAGCTGAAGCAGCGCGTGCAGCAGGCCTGAAATTCTAACAGGCAAAAAGGAGGGAAAACACCATTGGAGCGTATTGATCCAAGCACTCTCGATCTGACAGATCAAGTTATTAAGATTAATCGCGTCGCCAAGACCCGCAAAGGTGGGCGCGATATAAGCTTTAGCGCTCTTGTCGTTGTAGGCGACCATAACGGGCATGTCGGCGTTGGTCTTGGCAAAGCCAAGGAGGTTGTGGATGCGGTCCGCAAGGGCAGAGAAAACGCCATTAAAAACATTATCACGGTGCCCATGGTTAACACCACTATCCCGCACGAGATCATCGGGCGGTTTGGAGCAGCTCGAGTTTTACTAAAGCCTGCTTCCGAAGGTACGGGTGTTATTGCTGGCGGAGCTGTAAGGCCAATTTTGGAGCTAGCCGGTATCCGTGATGTTTTGACCAAGTCTTTAGGGTCGCCAAATGCCATTAACACTGCTTATGCCACTATCGAAGGCATCAAGCAATTGAAGCGAGCAGAGGAAGTTGCCCGCTTGCGTGGCAAATCGGTAGAAGAGCTGTTAGGCTAGGAGGGATAGACGTGGCTAAGTTATACATCACCTTGGTGAAAAGCACGATAGGTTGCTCGGAGAAGCAGCGCCTAACCGTGCAAGCCTTAGGGCTGCGCAAGTTGCACCAGACGGTGGAACACGAGGATAGCCCGGCAATCCGTGGCATGCTTAACAAGGTCTCCCACCTGGTTAAAGTTGTTGAAGCTTAGACAAATCATGCGCGAGGAGGTGCGACAGTGAACTTATCCGAACTGAAGCCAGCACCTGGTTCCACTAAGGGACGGAAGCGAGTCGGTCGCGGTACAGGATCTGGTCACGGCAAGACTTCGGGCCGTGGTTCCAACGGTCAAAATGCTCGTTCCGGCGGCGGAGTGCGTCCTGGATTTGAAGGAGGACAGCTACCCCTGCAGCGCCGTGTGCCTAAGCGCGGTTTTAGCAATGCGCGTTACAAAACCGAATATGCCGTTGTCAATATTGGCGATTTAGAGAGGTTTGAGGCAGGCAGCGTTGTTAACGTAGAAGCCTTGCGTAAGGCCGGTCTAGTAAAGGCTTTGAAGGATGGCGTCAAGGTTCTAGGCGAGGGAGAATTAACGAAGAACCTGCTGGTGCAGGCAAACGCTTTCAGTAAGTCGGCAGAGGAGAAAATAACAGCCGCTGGCGGCAAGGCCGAGGTGGTTTAAAGTGTTTGAAGCGGTCCGTAATGCCTGGAAGATCGCTGATCTGCGCAAAAAGATTTTGTTTACCCTCGGAATGTTCTTGGTCTTTAGGGTGGGTGCCCATATCACGGTGCCCGGCCTGGACGCAACAGCGGTAGAACAGCTGTTCAGCCAAGGCATATTTGGTTTTGTCGACCTGCTCTCCGGGGGTGCCCTGGCTCAGCTTTCTATTTTTGCTCTGAGTATAGGGCCATATATTACTGCTTCGATCATTGTTAACCTGCTGATGGTCATTATTCCGAGCTGGGAACAGCTAGCTAAAGAGGGCGAAGAAGGCCGGAAAAAACTCGAACAATACACACGCTATGGAGCAATCATCTTGGCCTTTATCCAGGGTTTTGCCACAGCCTTTGGCTTGCGCAATACCGGCGCTGTGTTAAATACCTCTTTCGGCAGCTTGTTGCTGATTGCTCTTTCGTTCACTGCTGGTACGGCAGTCTTAATGTGGATTGGCGAGTTGATTACTAGCAAGGGTATTGGCAACGGAATTTCGCTAATCATTTTTGCCAACATTGTGTCGCGCGTGCCTAGTGGAATCTTATCCCTTTACGCCGCTGTAAAAACAGGTGTGCTCAACATCTTCGTGGTACTCCTATTGGCCGTCTTGGGCTTGATAGTAGTTGCTGGTGTAGTTATCGTACAAGAAGGGCAACGACGTATTCCAGTGCAGTACGCTAAGAGAGTTGTCGGGCGCAGGATGTACGGTGGGCAGACGACGCACATACCTTTGCGCGTTAACCAAGCAGGCGTTATCCCTGTTATCTTCGCCTCGTCGCTCTTGGCGCTACCGCAGATGTTAACCCAATTTGTCGACAAACCTTGGGCGAAGCGTATTGCGGAATGGTTTGCCTTTGGCTCGACTTTGCACATCGCCCTATACATTGCCTTTATCATCATGTTCGCGTATTTCTACACGTTCATGCAATTTAGCCCAAAAGATATTGCAGATAACCTCAAGAAGTCGGGAGGTTTCATTCCAGGCCTGAGACCTGGTAGGCCAACGGCAGATTACCTTTATAAGGTGGTCAACAGGCTAATCTTGGTTGGTGCTGTCTTCCTCTCGATCATCGTTTTGATGCCGTTAGCTCTTAGTGCCGTCTTTAAATACAACATCAGCCTAGGCGGTAACGCCCTTCTGATTGTTGTTGGTGTGGCTCTCGAGACTATGAAACAAATTGAGGCTCAGATGGCGGTGCGGCATTACGGCGGGTTTATGCGCTAGGAGGTGCATCTGTGAATATTATCCTGTTAGGGCCGCCTGGTGCAGGTAAAGGTACGCAAGCTATGCGGATTGCAGAGCATTGTCGTATACCGCATATCTCTACTGGGGATATGTTCCGTGAGGCTGTTAAGGCTGGCACCCCTTTGGGGCAAAAAGCCGAACAGTATATGAGCCAGGGGCTACTAGTACCAGATGAAGTAACCATCGGGATTGTACGTGAGCGCTTAGCACAGGCAGACTGCGCCAATGGGTTCTTGCTAGATGGGTTTCCCCGCACCATAGCTCAAGCGGAGGCTCTAGACCAGATTTTAGAGGACAACCCGATCGACCTAGTGCTCAGTATAGAGGTGCCCGATGCTGAACTGATAAAACGCCTCACTGGCAGACGCGTCTGCAAGGACTGTGGGGCAACATTCCACATTCACTTTAATCCGCCTCAGCGTGAGGATGTCTGTGACCAATGTGGTGCGCGCTTGCATCACCGTGCCGATGACACGGTCAGCACTGTTAAGAATCGCCTAGAGGTTTACAAGCAGCAAACAGAGCCTCTAATTGCTTATTATCGAGAGCAAGAGAAATTGGTCAGTATTAATGGTGACCAGGCGATTGACCAGGTGTTCCAGGACATTGCTCAGCATTTGGAGGCACGTCAATGATCACCCTCAAGACCGAGCGGGAACTCGAGCTTATGAAGGACGCGGGGCGCATTGCCGCTCTGGCCCTCGCAGAGGTTGCCAAAGCCATCGCCCCTGGCGTTACTACTGGCGAGCTAGATGCTATAGCAGAGAAAACCATTTTGAGTTACGGAGCCAAGCCGTCTTTTAAAGGCTACAATGGTTTCCCGGCGAGCATTTGCGCCTCTATTAACAATGAGGTTGTGCACGGTATTCCTGGTTTGAAACGATTGCAAGATGGCGATATTATTAGTATTGACATCGGGGCAGAAATATCTGGATATCATGGAGACACGGCAAAGACATTCGCAGTTGGCGAAATATCTCCATTAGCCCAACGCTTAATCGATACGACGGAAGAGGCTTTAGCCCGGGGTATCGCAGCCTTCAAACCAGGCGGGAGACTATCCGACATTTCCCATGCTATCGAGACCCATGCCCAAGCTGCAGGTTTCTCAGTTGTACGGGATTTAGTGGGGCATGGAATCGGGCGGAAACTGCATGAAGCGCCGCAGGTGCCTAACTTTGGCCGACCTGGCCGAGGTATTAGGCTTGTTCCTGGGCTCGTACTGGCTATAGAGCCTATGCTTAATGTAGGGACTTGCGATATCAACTTCATGCCGGATGACTGGACCGTTGTTACTGCAGATGGTAGCTTATCGGCCCACGCTGAGCATACAGTTGCGTTGGTAGAAGACGGCCCCTTAATCCTGACTAGGATTTAGTAGCTGAGGAACGCTTAATTTAGACCTGCTTTGGCGGGCATAAGGGAGGGGTGAGCACTTGGCAAAAGAAGATGCTATTGAAGTCAAAGGAAGGGTAATTGAGGCTTTGCCCAATGCGATGTTTCGAGTAGAGCTTGAGAATGGCCACCAGGTTATGGCCCATATTTCCGGCAAGATCCGGATCAACTTCATTCGCATTCTGCCGGGCGATCTTGTTACTGTAGAACTTTCCCCATACGATCTGACCCGGGGGCGCATACGCTACCGGCATAAATAGTGGCTGAAGGAGGTGCCATCATGAAGGTTCGGCCGTCTGTGAAACCAATGTGTGAGAAATGCAAACTAATTCGTCGTAAAGGCCGTGTGATGGTCATTTGCGAGAATCCGAAACACAAACAGAGGCAAGGTTAGGCCGTAAGGCTTATAAATAGAGCGTTTGATTTATCATAGGAGGTGTAGAGCAAAGCATGGCTCGTATTTCCGGCGTTGACTTGCCCCGCGACAAGCGGGTGGAAATAGCCCTCACCTACATTTTTGGTGTAGGCCACAGCCGGTCGAAAGAGATCCTCGAGAAGACTGGCGTCGATCCGAACACGCGTGTACGTGATTTGACCGAAGACGAAGTCAATCGTCTACGTGAAGTTATCGATAGAGACTACCAGGTAGAAGGCGACCTGCGGCGCGAGATCAACTTTAACATTCGCAGGCTGATGGAAATTGGCTGCTATCGTGGCTTGCGCCACCGGCGAGGCTTGCCAGTGCGTGGCCAACGCACTAAGACTAACGCGCGCACTCGCAAGGGTAAAGCGAAGACGGTCGGCGTCCGTCGTCGCAAATAGGAAAGGGGGTAAATGTAGCTAATGGCAAGAAGAAGAGGTTCAAGCAGAACGAGACGGCGCGAACGAAAGAATGTCGAGTTCGGTATTGCTCATATTCGTTCCACCTTTAACAATACTATTGTTACCATAACCGACAAAGCTGGTGCCACCATTTCTTGGTCTAGCGCCGGAAACGTTGGCTACAAAGGCTCGCGTAAGAGTACTCCCTTTGCTGCAGGCATTGCAGCCGAGACGGCTGCCAAGGCTGCTATGGAGCATGGCATGCGCGAAGTGGAAGTGCGTGTTAAGGGACCTGGGAGTGGGCGCGAGGCCGCTATTCGCTCACTACAAGCTGCCGGATTGGAAGTGAGTATGATCAAGGATGTCACTCCAGTTCCGCATAACGGTTGTCGCCCGCCTAAACGGCGGAGAGTTTAAGGAAGAACGGAGGTGTATGCATAAGTGGCTAAATATACAGGACCGGTATGTCGTCTATGCCGACGCGAAGGTACCAAGCTATTTCTTAAGGGAGAACGCTGCTATTCTGATAAGTGCCCCGTAGCTAAGCGGCCGTATCCGCCGGGGCAGCATGGTCAGAGACGCCGCGGCCGCGTGACTGACTATGGTTTGCAGTTACGCGAAAAGCAGAAAGCTCGTCGCATTTACGGCGTACTGGAAAGACAGTTCCGTAGGTATTACGCAGAAGCCAACCGTTCTAAAGGCGTAACCGGTGAACGTCTTTTGCAGCTGTTGGAACTACGTTTAGATAATGTCGTATACCGTCTTGGTTTTGCTGATTCTCGCAGTCAGGCACGGCAACTGGTTAACCATGGCCATTTTGCTGTAAATGGCAGGAAGGTCGATATTCCTTCATACTTGGTTAAAGAAAACGATGAAATTACGGTGCGCGAATCCAGTCGCAGCAAGACCTATTTCAAGAACCTCAGTGAGGTTTTAGGGGACCGCCGCCCACCGGAATGGTTAACTCTAGATGCGGCGAACATGGCTGGCCGAGTTGTGCGTCTGCCTGAGCGTAGTGAAATAGATATTCCGGTTCAGGAGCAATACATCGTAGAAAGATACTCTAGATAATGGCACCCTCGAGCAGTCAACCGGAGCGAAGATGGGGAAGTAAGGAGGGTTAACGCCAATATGATCGAGATTGAGAAGCCAAAGATCGAGTGCGCAGAGGTTAATGAGGAGAAGACTTATGGGCGTTTCGTAATTGAGCCTTTGGAACGGGGATATGGTACGACCCTGGGGAACGCTTTACGGCGCGTGCTACTCTCTTCGCTACCAGGTGCGGCCATAACTTCCGTCAAAATAGAAGGTGTTCTCCATGAGTTTTCTACTATTCCAGGAGTAGTAGAAGATACAACCGAAATGATCCTCAACCTGAAAGAACTCCGGCTACGCATTTCCAGCGACGAGGAAAAGACGCTTCGCATCGAAAAGGTAGGGCCAGGGGTGGTCACTGGGGCAGACATCATTTGTGATGCTGACGTAACTATCTTAAACCCCGACCTAGTGATCACCCATCTGGAGGATGACGGGCGTCTGTTTGTGGAAATGACTGCGAAGCAGGGCCGTGGTTATGTTTCTGCTGAACGCAATAAGCACCCCGAGCAGGCTATTGGGGTGATTCCGATTGATTCCATCTTTACGCCTATCAGGAAGGTTAATTATCAGGTGGAAAATACCCGGCGCGGGGATATTACCGACCTCGATAAGTTGACCCTGGAGGTTTGGACAGATGGTAGCCTCTGTCCAGAAGAGGCCATTAGCGTGGGGGCTAAAATCTTGACTAGCCACCTTGAATTATTTGTCGGTTTAACCGAACGGGCGCAGCATGAACAGATTTTAGTTTCCGAAGAGGATGAAGATCGCGACCGGGCATTAGATATGACCATTGAAGAACTCGATCTATCGGTCCGTTCCTACAATTGCCTCAAACGGGCCGGAATTAATCTAGTGTCTGAACTCATCGAGAAAACGGAAGAAGATCTGATGAAGGTCCGCAATCTCGGCAAGAAGTCTCTAGAGGAAGTCAATCGGAAATTAGCTGAGCTAGGGCTATCTTTGCGCAAACCTGAAGACTAAGGGGGAGGTGTTCTCCATGGCATATCGTAAATTAGGTCGCCCGACTAACCATCGCCGTTCAATGCTGCGAAATTTGGTTACTAGTTTCCTAGCCAATGGTCGGATTGAAACAACGGAAACACGGGCAAAGACAATACAATCCATTGCTGAAAAAATGATTACTCTAGGCAAGCGTGGCGACCTGCATGCTCGTCGTCGTGCACTAGCCTATATCTTGGACGAAACTGTTGTTAGTAAAGTGTTTGACGAGCTAGGCCCTCGTTATGCGGACCGCCCTGGGGGCTATACCCGCATTATTAAGACTGGAATACGTAAGGGTGACGCCGCGCCTTTAGCGATTCTAGAGCTAGTAGAGTAGTTGATAGGAGGGACTGCCGTGTCCGCTATCATCAGAATGGAAGGGGTATCCTTCACTTACGATGGTCCCCAACCAAAAACAGCGTTACAGGGCGTCTCCTTGAGTATCGAACAGGGTGAATTTGTGGCCATAGTTGGTCGCAACGGGTCTGGAAAATCTACTTTAGCGAAACATTTTAATGCCATCCTAACCCCTACCTCGGGAGAGGTATGGGTGGATGGCATTAGCACTAAAGATGAAGCTTCACTTTTCGCTATCCGCCAAACAGTAGGCATGGTTTTCCAAAACCCTGACAATCAAATAGTGGCCACCGTTGTAGAAGAAGATGTCGCTTTTGGTCCGGAAAATCTAGGAGTACCTCCAGCAGAAATTCGCCGCCGCATCGACCAGGCTTTAGCACAGGTTCGCATGAGCGAATATGCCTTGCACCCGCCCCACTTGCTTTCTGGCGGGCAAAAACAAAGGGTAGCCATCGCTGGAGTATTAGCAATGCAGCCTCGAGTGCTTGTTCTCGATGAGTCTACTGCCATGTTGGACCCGGTAGGGCGAAAAGAAGTCATGGAAACGGTATTACGCCTGAACCGAGCCAAGGGCATGACAGTCGTACTGATTACCCACCATATGGACGAAGCAGTGCAGGCACAGCGTGTTATTGTGCTTGACGAAGGCCGCGTTGTTTTGCAAGGGACCAATCGCGAGGTATTCGCCCAAGGGGAGCGCTTGCAGGCATTAGGCCTTGACGTACCGCAGGTGACCAGCTTAGCTAAATCACTGAAACAAGCAGGTCTCGACGTGCCTACAGATATCCTAACAGTCGAAGAGATGGTGAGCCATTTATGCCGATTGCTATCAAAAACTTAAGCTACGTGTACAACGAGGGCACCCCTTTCGCGGTACGGGCTCTAGATGGTATTACACTGTCTATTAACGCGGGCGAATTTGTTGGCATAATTGGTCAGACAGGCAGTGGTAAGTCTACCCTTATTCAGCACATGAATGGTTTAATCCGACCTGCGCTCGGACAAGTATTCGTTGCTGGGCAAGATTTGGCTGATCCTAAAACCAACCTTAAAGCCGTACGCCAAAGGGTCGGGCTCGTCTTCCAGTATCCTGAACATCAGCTCTTTGAAGAGACCGTCTTTAAAGACGTGGCTTTTGGCCCTACTAACCAAAAATTGAGCCCAGAAGAAATCGAGCAGAGGGTGGTTGAAGCTTTGACCTGGGTGGGCCTCGACCCTGACGAGTTCAAAGACCGTTCCCCTTTTGAATTAAGTGGGGGACAGATGCGCCGTGTGGCCATTGCCGGTGTCCTAGCTATGCGCCCGCAGGTTCTCATTCTAGACGAACCCACAGCCGGGCTCGATCCGCGAGGGCGAGATGAACTGCTGGATCAACTGTCTACACTGCATGCCAAAAGTGGGATGACCATCATTCTCGTATCCCATAGCATGGACGAGATAGCCCGGGTAGCCACCCGCCTCGTCGTGTTAGAACAAGGGCAAATAGTGGCCGACGGGCCGCCCCGCCAAGTCTTTTCCAATGCCAAGAAATTAGCAGAGATAGGTTTGGGTGTGCCCCAAGTGACCGAACTGATGATAGCCTTGCGTCAGCGGGGTTTGGCAGTGCCGCCGGTTGCCCTGACGGTAGAGGAAGCAAAGCAGGCTATTCTTGCCTTGCTAGACGGGGGGCAAGAGCGATGAGCGTTCTCAGAAATATTTCCTTTGGGCAATATCACCCTGGCGACTCGGTAGTACATCGATTAGACCCTCGCACCAAACTCGGCCTTAGTTTTGCTTTTATTGTGGTGCTCTTCCTAGTCAAGGGCTTCTTAGCCTATCTGTGGTTCGCGGCCCTAGTGGTCTTAATTGCCCAGATAGCCGAAATACCCCTAAAGCAAATGCTGAAGGGATTAAGGCCTTTAACCTTTATTATTCTACTCACTTTTATCCTGCATGCCTTTACCACCCGCGGTGGGGTTACCTTGTGGCAGTTAGGCTTTTTACGAGTAGATAGTCAAGGCCTAATCCAAGGGGCTCTTTTGGTCTTCCGCCTAGTGCTGCTGGTAGTAGCAACATCTATCCTCACCCTAACCACCTCGCCGATAGCCTTGACCGATGGCTTGGAGTACATCATGCGTCCGGGCGAGCGGGTTGGCTTACCAGCACACGAACTAGCGATGATGATGACCATTGCGCTGAGATTTATTCCAACATTGATTGACGAGGCCGACAAAATCATGCGTGCCCAGTTAGCACGGGGTGCCGACTTTGAATCGGGCGGCCTGATTCAGAGGGCCAAGAGCTTGCTGCCCTTGTTGGTGCCCTTGTTTGTCAGTGCTTTCCGCCGTGCCGATGAATTAGCGATGGCTATGGAAGCTCGGGCTTATCGCGGGGGGAAGAACAGAACCCGTCTCAAAGCTTTACGGTATACTTCCCTTGATGCATGGGCTTTCGCACTATCAGCCTTAGCTTTCGTGATCGCTTTCTATTTGGGGCGGTGGGCATGAAGGGCAACGAACGCAATATCAAATTGCTTGTAGAGTATGATGGCACCGACTGGCATGGCTGGCAGATACAACCGAACGCTCCCACCATACAAGGGGAGCTGGAGGCAGCTATACTGAGGGTAACAGGAGAGCCTCGGCGTGTAACTGGTTCTTCCCGTACCGATGCTGGGGTGCATGCGGCTGGGCAAGTCTGCAACTTTTACACTACGAGCCGTATTCCGACGGAGCGTATTCCCTATGCCCTCAATGCCAACTTGCCTCCTAGCATAGTTGTCTTGCAGGCCGAGGAAGTAGCCCCTGAATTTCATGCCCGTTATGATGCTGTTGGCAAAAGGTATATTTACGAGATTATCAATCGGCCGCTACCTTCAGCTTTGAGGCGTCGCTATAGCTATCATGTAGCGCGTCCTCTGGATTTGGCCGCTATGCACCGAGCGGCAGCCATGCTGCAAGGTGAACACGATTTTGCAGCCTTCCAAGCGGCGGGGAGCTCGGTCCAAAACACTGTGCGCAATTTGAGTCACTTATCGGTACGAGAAGTACAACCTGGGCGCCTGCTTATTTGCGTTGAAGGTAATGGCTTCTTGTATAACATGGTGCGCATCTTGGTAGGTACACTTGTCTGGGTAGGCAGTGGGCGGCTCGGCCCCGAGGCAATGCCCCAGATTCTGAGGAGCCGGGACCGCAGCCAAGCAGGCCCTACGGCTCCACCCCAAGGCTTATGTTTAGAGAAAGTTTTTTACGACAGAACTTACCTTGACACTGGAAAAACGCTACGATAGAATGTTGGTTGGCCTGGTTAGCCCCGCAGGTCAACCATTGGGCCGTGCGCTTTCTGTCTTGTGCCGATGACTTAGCGATCGGCAAAAGCAAGACTGACTGGCTGGCCGTCTTAAATTCTCATATAATTGGAGGGAATCATCATGCGTACAACCTTCATGGCCAATGCGCAGAACATAACGCGCCAATGGTATGTCGTTGACGCTGCCGGCCAAACTTTAGGACGCTTGGCTAGTGAGGTTGCCAGTATTTTACGCGGTAAACACAAGCCAACGTTTACTCCCCATGTTGATACTGGCGATTTTGTAATTGTAATAAATGCTGATAAAGTTGTACTGACTGGCAAGAAGCTTGATCAAAAAATGGCCTATCGTCATTCCGGGTACCCAGGTGGAATACGTGCGACCAGCTATCGCACGCTAATGGAAAAGAAGCCCGAATACGTCGTGGAAAAGGCTGTCAAGGGCATGTTACCCCGTAACCGTTTGGGCCGGGCCATGGCCAAGAAGCTGAAGGTATATAGCGGACCTGAGCATCCCCATCAAGCCCAAAAACCCGAGACTTGGGTTATTCGGGGTTAACCTGGGAAGGAGGAAAACACATGGCGAAGGTATTTTACTACGGTACCGGACGGCGTAAGAAAGCTGTTGCCCGTGTACGCTTGCTTCCCGGTACTGGCAATATCTACATTAACGGAAAAACCATTGACGAATACTTTGGTTTAGAGACTCTGAAACTGATCGTGCGGCAGCCTCTAGAGCTGACCGATTCTCTGCATCGCTTTGATGTCTATGCTAACGTGCATGGCGGTGGTTTCTCTGGCCAAGCTGGTGCAATTCGCCACGGCATTGCCCGCGCCCTATTGCAAGTAGACGACCAGATGCGCCCCATTCTCAAGCCAGCTGGCCTTCTAACGCGTGACCCGCGTATGAAGGAACGCAAGAAGTACGGCTTGAAGAAAGCTCGGCGCGCACCTCAGTTCTCTAAGCGTTAATTTGTCTTTAATAAGAAAGCCCTTACTGGCTTGGCCAGTGAGGGCTTTTTGTATTTGTGTTTGGCTGTGCTGTGCGTATGAACCGTAGCCTTTATGCATTTGGCGGGTGAGTGTTATACAATGGCTTGTCCATATTTTGAGCACTAAACAATACCTGCTAATGTTTCTAGCAGCCATAGCGCAGACTAAATGGGAGAAGAAAAATTGAGTTTGCTGCGACAGCTAGAGGAGGCGCTCATATGCAGCGAAAAATTTCTTTGCTGGCAGTGCTAATGGCGCTATTAGGCATGCAGCTTTTGGTGCCGACAGCGGCTTTACCGGCTTACGCCAGCCTTCCCCTTTTTACCCGGGTGATTGCTATCGACCCGGGGCATGGCGGGCCTGATCCAGGCGCCACTAGAGGAGACTTGTTGGAAAAAGATATCGTCTTAGACTTAGGTCTCGAACTGAGGGATCTGCTACAAGGGACGGGAGCTATCACCTACCTGACGCGGGATACTGACACTGACTTAGCCGATCAAAACCCCCAAGTAAGCGGGGGGCGAAAACGGAAAGACATTTTGCGGCGGGTAGATTTAGTCAACGAGTGGCAACCCGACGCCGTCTTATCACTCCACGTTAATGCTATCGGCTCCAGCCGCTGGCGTGGAGCACAGGTATTTTATCAGGCCGACAACCCTGCTTCCGAAGAATTGGCAAACACTATTCAAGCTGCTCTCGCCAAAGTACTCAAAAATACTAACCGCATGCCCAAACCTGGCGATTATCGGATTTTGACCGACTCGCAGGTTCCGGCAGTATTGATTGAGGTCGGATTTATCAGCAACCCCGAGGAGGCAGCCCTCCTGGCCAATGCCGACTATCGTAGTAAAATTGTTTGGGCTATTTATCTTGGGCTCTACAATTGGCTGGCTGCCAGCTGTCGATAGCTCATTTTTGGGCATCTAAAGACCAATACCCGGCATTAGTGTCTGGGTATTGGTCTTTGCATATGCAAGGGTCTTACTTTTCAGCCAACATATTTGGCACGTTCCTTGCTTTTATTAATCTTAAATGAAAAGTGCCTTGTCACACTGTTGCCCGACTAGATTTTAATAAGAGTGAGGTATGTGCATGAAAAAGATCAGAGTGGTTCTTTGGGGCATGGGGGCCATGGGGCGGGGTATCGCTTCTGCCCTTCTGGAGCGCCCGAACTATGAAATTGTTGGTGTCATCAGTAGTTCTAGCCGGGGTCGTTCCTTGGCCGAGATAATCGGTGCCGGCAATTCTACTGTTGTCGCCACCGCCCGGCCAGAGGCACTGCTGCAGCCGGGCCTTGCCGATGCCGTTATTATCTCGACGGCGTCGTTTACGCATGAGGTTGCACCTCAAATTAAACAGGCAGTGCAGGCTGGTATGCATGTAGTCACTATAGCAGAGGAAATGGCTTATCCGGCGGCACAAAGCCCAGATCTAGCCCGCGAACTTGACCAGCTGGCAAGAGAGCAGGGGGTTGCTATTCTTGGTACAGGCATCAATCCGGGTTTCGTCCTAGATAGCCTGATCATCGCTTTAACCCGTGTTTGCCTAGACATCAAGTCTATTCATGCTATCCGGGTGAACGACTTATCACCTTTTGGCCCAGCGGTGATGCGCACCCAAGGGGTGGGCACTACGGTGGCAGAATTCGAAGCCGGTTTGGCAGCGGGCACCATCGTTGGTCACGTAGGCTTTCCCGAATCTATCCAGATGATAGCCGAAGCTTTAGGCTGGGAGCTAGACGAAATAGTGCAAACCCAGGAGCCCATCGTTTCTTCCGTCTACCGGGAAACTCCCCATGTCAAGGTTCAACCTGGCATGGTGGCAGGTTGTCGGCATATAGCTTATGGGAAGAAGAATGGTAAGATCTTGATCACCTTAGAACATCCCCAACAGGTTAGACCAGAGCTAGAGAACGTGAACACAGGTGACTTTATTCATATCGCTGGCACGCCAGAGATTAATCTGGCTATCAGGCCAGAGATTCCAGGGGGCATCGGCACGATAGCTATGGCGGTGAACATGTTGCCCCTGCTTTGTGTTGCTTCCCCAGGTTTAAAGACTATGCTTGACCTACCGATACTGAAAGGGGTGTAGGTATGTCAGACAAAAGGATTTGGCCGGCGGGTACTTGGGTGGAGATCCGGCGCATTATACTGCAGCCGGGTGAAAGAGCGCCTCAGCTGCCAGCAGATACTGCCCAGGTGCCGTTGGAATTACGGGTCAAAGGTTTCCTTAAGCAGGCTGCAGCCTTAGGGCAGGAAGCTGAGATTACGACTGTCATCGGACGCACCCAACGGGGCCTTGTAACCGCAATTAACCCCAGACACAGCCATGATTTTGGCGAACCAGTGCCCGAGTTACTCACTATCGGTGCCGAGTTGCGCCGGCTATTGGAGGGAAGCAGAGATGCCAAGTAGTTATCAGTCGGTCATGGCCCGTCAAAATGAAATTATGAAAAAGGCGATCGGATTCGATTATCAGCAGTTTGAGCAGTCGGCCATAGCCTTCGACTATGAGGGCATGATGGCTGCTACCGGTTATGATTTGGCCAGTGTGCGCCGTATTCAGGCCGAGACGGGTGTGGGGCAGACGCCCCTCCTGGAACTGAAAAACATAACACGTTTAGCCCGCCAGTTGGCTCCCCCTGCTTTTGGCGCCCGCATTTTCCTCAAAGATGAAGCTTGTAACCCTTCGGGTAGCTTTAAGGCTCGTCGAGCTGCTATCTCGGTATATCAGGCCCAACAGCTGGGTTATAAGGGTGTAATCGCTGCTACCAGCGGCAACTACGGCGCAGCCGTTGCTTCCCAGGCAGCTATGCGAGGGCTCGCTTGTATTGTAGTGCAGGAGGTATTTGACAGTCGCGGTGTGGGGCAGCCCGAAATTCTAGAAAAAACTAGAGCCTGTGAAGCCTATGGTGCAGAGGTCTGCCAGCTTACTGTCGGACCCGAATTGTTTTATGTTTTTCTCACTCTCCTAGAGGAGACCGGCTATTTTAATGCCAGTCTATATACCCCCTATGCCATCGCGGGGGTGGAGAGTTTAGGAGCTGAAATTGCGGAAGAGATTTTAGCTAGAACTGGACGCTTCCCTGATGTAGTCATGGTAACCCATGCCGGTGGTGGCAATGTTACCGGCACAGCTCGCGGCCTGCAGCAAGCAGGCGCAAGCACGACGCAGGTAGTCGGGGCCAGTGTCGACCTGAGTGGCTTGCACATGGCCAGCGATCGCGACTTTAACCGCAAATCGTTTACCACCGGCCACACTGGCTTTGGAGTTCCCTTCGCTACCTGGCCTGACCGGGCGGATGTGCCCCGTAATGCGGCCCGTCCTCTCCGCTATTTAGACCGTTACGTAACCGTAACCCAAGGAGAGGTTTTTTACGCTACCGAGATGTTGGCCCAATTGGAGGGCTTAGAGCGCGGCCCCGCCGGCAACACGTCACTGGCTGCTGCCTTTGCGGTGGCCCAGACCATGCCGGCAGACCAGATTTTAGTAGTGCAAGAAACCGAGTATACAGGTGCCGGCAAACATCCGCTGGCCCAGTTGACCTTTGCTCGCCAGCAGGGAATTGAGGTAAGACGGGGAGACCCGCGCGATAGTCGGCCGGGACACTCGATCCTTATCCCAGAAGACCCGGCGCAGATAGCAGTGCGCGATTATGATTTGGACGACTTACGCCGTTCCTATGTGCGCAATGCCTTGCGTCGCACCGCCATTACCGAGCTAAGCCCCGAAGATATAGCTTTCCTACAGGCTGACGCTCGCGCTAGCCGGAAACTGGTTTTGCAGGTAGCGCGGGAGCTAGAGGTAAGGGTGCCTTAGAAATTTGCCAAATTAGCATAAAGGAGTGGTCAAGTGCAGCGTAAAGAAGACTACGCGACGAGGCGGCAACACCTGGCGGGGCTGACTGATGCCGAGTTAGCAGCTCGCTTCTGGCAGTTGGCCGAGGCTATCGTCGCCCCTTTGGTGGAGCTAGCCGAGAAGAATACGTCCCCATCGGTGGAGCGGTCGGTTTTGTTGCGCCTTGGTTTTAATAGCTTAGAGGCTCAGGCATTGGTGCAAGCCATATTAGAGCGTGACCTGCTCGGTAAAGGCGCAGGCCATCTTGTCTATATAGCAGCCGAGGCGTGGGGAACAGATTGTCTCACGGCCGGCCGCCGCTTGCTACAGGGTGAAGGCTGGGATCTAGTCAGTGCCCAGTTGGCTGAAAAGGAGGCTCTCGCTAATGAAGCCTGAGGATAAGTTAGATATACAGCTTATTCTAAAAGATCTAGAGCATTATCGGCCCAGGCGCCGCGGCTGGACCTGGCGGCAACCCGTACCAGAGCAGAAAATGGGCCCGTTTACTTACAAACAAACTTCCCAACCCTTAAAGCAAAGTATACCTTTACCTGCTAGCAAGTATTTTGGTGATATAGATCCCCAGCCCGATTGTGTGATTACAGCCGAAATTGCTTCGGGACGTTTTGAAGACGACTTGCGGCGGATGCGGATGGCAGCTTGGCATGGGGCTGATCATATTATGGTGATTCGTACCGCGGGCCAAAGTCACTATGATGGCTTAATCGAAGGTACGCCGGAGGGTGTCGGTGGTGTTCCGATTACTCGCAAACAGGTGCGGGCCACACGTAAGGCCCTAGATCTGATCGAGGATGAGGTCGGGCGCCCTATCAATTTTCATTCCTATGTTAGTGGTGTAGCCGGCCCCGAAATTGCTGTTTTGTTTGCAGAAGAAGGAGTAAATGGCGCCCATCAAGACCCCCAATACAACGTGCTCTATCGTAATGTAAACATGCAACGCTCCTTTGTCGACGCAGCAGTGGCTAAACGGCTTATGGCCTATGCCGGTATGGCCCAGATTGACGGCGCTCATAACGCCAATGCCACGGCGAGAGAGGCTTGGAAAGTGATGCCCGAGCTTTTGGTGCAGCATGCCATCAATAGCGCCTTTTCGGTACAGGTGGGAATGCCTAAAGATATGATCTGCCTGTCTACCGTGCCGCCAAGCGCTAGCCCAGCCCCGGCTTTGCGCTATGATTTGCCCTATGCTATCGCCTTGCGGGAGCTCTTTGCGGGCTATCGCATGCGGGCCCAGATGAATACCAAATACATCGAGTCGGATACCCGCGAAGCGATTGTCACCCATACGCTTAACGTCTTAATTTCCCGGCTGACCTCGGCCGACATTCAAAGCACCATTACGCCAGACGAGGGGCGTAATGTGCCATGGCATTATAACAGCATCCACGCTATCAATACAGCTAAACAAGCCCTCTTGGCCCTAGATGGCATTACCGATATGATAGAATTTAAAATTGATGGGCCATTGCGGCAACAGGTGCGGGAGATTAAAGAGCGAGCCGTGCTCTTTATGGAGGAAATCTTAGAGGTAGGGGGCTATTTTGCGGCAGTAAGCCAGGGCTTCTTCGTTGACTCTGGTTATTACCCCGAGCGCAGCGGAGATGGTATCGCGCGTGATCCGCAGGGAGGGGTTGGTGCTAATACGGTTGTACCGCGGGATCCTGATTATTTTGCTCCGGTTTGTGCCCATTTCGGTTATAACAATTTACCGGCGGAGCTGGCTAGCCCTTGCCAACTGGTAGGTGGTTGTACCCTCTGTCGGCCAGAAAAGATAGCTTATATCGATGAACTTGACCCCGAAGACAATGTTGAGAAGCGGCTGCAGCAAGTGGCCGCGGCCAGCGGGGGCGGAATTGTGCCCGAGGTGGAGTGGGCAGGCGACGGCTATATCAATCTGCAGATTTTCTTACCTACCGACGTGCGTACAGCCGAAGCTGCTGCCCTAGCCATGGGCGAACGCTTAGGGTTGACTGACTGTGAGGTAATTCATAAGCAGGTCATGCAACCGGCTGAAGGCACTTATCTGGAGATGAAGGGGCGAGTGCCTTTTAATATCAATCCCGCTAGCCTAGTTATTCCCGAACCAACGCCTCTGTTGTCGGAAGCTGCGATTAGAGAGGATATAGCCAAACATCCTCTGACAGTGGTGGCCGCGACAATCGGGGAGGATGAACATTCGGTCGGCATGCGGGAAATCATCGATATTAAACATGGCGGCCTAGAGGGCTTTGGGATCCGGTGCATTTACCTAGGTACATCGGTGCCAGTACAAAAAGTGATCGATGCAGCTATCGAAACGGCTGCCGATGCTATCTTGGTGAGTACTATCATTACCCATGCCGACGTCCATCGCCTCAATATGCGCCGTTTGCACGAGCTCTGTGTAGAAAAAGGCGTGCGGGAGCGCTTCATCCTTGTCGGTGGTGGCACACAGGTCAATAACGAAATGGCTCTAGAATGTGGTCTAGACGCTGGTTTTGGCCGGGGAACTAAGGGTATACACGTGGCTAGCTTTTTGGTGAGACGGCGACGGGCCTTGCGCTCCGACCAGTAGGCCAGAAAGGACGGGCAACCATGCTGTACGCAGAAGTGTTGGTGGCTGAAATCGGTAGCACCACTACTGTCGTCAACGCCTTCACCGACCTAGATACGGCCGAGCCTCGCTGGCTCGGCCAGGGGCAAGCCCCGACCTCGGTCAAGCTGGGTGACGTTACTATCGGCCTCAAGCAGGCTATTCTAGATTTCGAATCTCGCGCTGGCCAGAATTTACAATGGGATGCGATGTTAGCCTGCAGCAGTGCGGCCGGGGGACTGCGTATGAGTGTCCACGGCCTGGTGTTGGATATGACAGTCCGGGCAGCAAGAGAGGCAGCGCTGGGAGCAGGAGCCGTTGTTAGCATGGTTACGGCTGGGGAGCTGACGGCGGCAGACATTACAGCCCTTAAACAACTGCGGCCTAATATTATCCTTCTCGCGGGCGGAGTCGACTATGGAGATACAGCTACCATTTTGACTAATGCTAGGCAGCTGGCTGCAGCTAAGCTCAGCGCTCCCATTGTTTACGCTGGCAACCGCGCTGCTGCCAACGAATTTAAAGCTATTATGCAAGTAGCTGGCCTACCCCACTATGTGGTAGCCAATGTCTATCCTGCTATCGACGAGCTGAATGTAGAGCCAACGCGGCAGGTTATCCAACAGGTTTTTGCAGAACATATTGTGTTTGCCCCGGGGATGGAAAGGATCAGGCAGATGGTCACTGGTTCGATTATGCCCACACCGGGGGCTGTTTTGGCTGCCACAGAGCTACTGTATACGGCTATCGGTGACCTATTGGTAATAGATGTCGGCGGTGCAACTACCGACGTCCACTCGGTTACACCTGGCTCCGATGCGACCAGACGCCTGCTGCTCCATCCCGAACCCTTGGCTAAGCGCACGGTGGAAGGTGACCTAGGGGTTTTTATCAATGCAGGCCATGTGGTAGAAAGCATAGGCGCAGCTAACTTATCCCAGCGGTTAAGTATAGATGTCGCTAGTCTGTTAGCCGGCTGGGAGGCTATGCCTACGTCTGCAACCCATCTGCAATTCTTACAGGCACTGACCGAGGCAGCCGCTGGCATTGCGCTCGAGCGGCATGCCGGTCGCCTCAAACAGCTTTATGGTCCCCAGGGGCAAGTGACTATCGCTAGCGGTAAAGATTTGGGCAATGTGCGCTATGTGATAGGCACGGGAGGGCCCCTGACTAAGTTGCCTAACGGCAAACAACTGTTGCGTACCCTCTTGCATCGCCCTCGTCGCGGCATGCTATTGCCACCAACGACTGCGGAAGTGCTTATTGATCGCCATTACAACTTGGCCGCCCTAGGTGTGTTGGCCAACCTATTCCCCGACGCCGCCCTGCAGCTAATGTACCAAAGCTTGGGGATTTAGCTGGAGATCGCTGGCTGGTGTGCAAGCAACGCTAGGCTGCATCGGTGGTCGCGACTGAAAGGGTGATAAAGGTGTATCCGCTTTTGCGTATAGATGTGGCTAAGCTGCGTCATAACGCTCAGACCTTGGTGGATTTGGCCAAGTCCTTTTCAATTAGCATTTGGGGTGTGACAAAGGTCTTAGGTGGTGCGCCTCCGGTAGGGGCAGCCATGTTGGCTGGTGGTGTTACCGCTTTAGCCGATTCACGCTTGACCAATCTTAGACGCCTCGCCAGCAGTTTCCCAGACACACCTAAAGTATTATTGCGTTTACCCAGCCCGCGCCAAGCGGAGGCGGTGGTGCATATTGCCGCTTGTAGCCTCAACAGCGAATGGACGACCCTGCAGGCTCTCAGCCAGGCGGCAGTTGCCGCCCAGCGGCAACACCGTGTCTTGTTAATGGTGGATGTAGGGGATCTACGGGAGGGGCTTTGGCCCGATCAAGTCATTCCGTTTGTCAAGCGGGCTATAGGGCTCCCTGGTCTGCAAATAGCTGGTTTGGGCACGAACCTGACTTGTTATGGAGGAGTAATCCCCAGCCCAAAAAACCTAGGCATTTTGGTCGACTTGGCGCGCGAGCTGGAACGCCAGGGGCTAGTACAATGCGAAATCGTCTCGGGGGGAAACTCGAGCAGTTTGCAGTTACTACAGGAGGGCAAGATACCCAGGGGTATCAACAATTTGCGTCTGGGCGAATCCTTGATTTTAGGCAGAGAAACTGTGTCTCGTCACCCTATTGCGGGCCTTCATACTGATGCTGTGGTTTTGCAGGCCGAAGTAGTAGAAGTGAAGCAAAAGCCCTCGGTGCCCGTCGGACATATTGGCCAAGACGCCTTTGGTAACAAGCCCGTTTTTGTCGACCGGGGGTTACAAAGGAGGGCTATTGTAGCTATCGGTAAGCAAGACGTGGACCCTGGGGGACTGGCTCCTCTGGATCCGGGTATAACAGTGCTTGGTGCCAGCAGCGACCATCTGCTGTTAGATGTAGGCGCTTATCCGGGTAAGGTAAAAGTAGGCCAGGTATTTAGTTTTGGCCTCAACTATGCTGCCTTGTTGGCAGCTAGCACATCGGCTTATGTGCATAAAGTATACAAGAACTACGAGGAGTGAACCATGTGAACGCAGGAATTATCGGTGGCTGGTATAGCCCGCATCCGCCTATCATCATCCCTGCCGTTGGCCAAGGCGAAGAAAAAGAGGCGCAGGCTACCATCGAGGCAATGCAGCAAGCCGCTGCGGCTATGGTCGACCTCAAACCAGAGACTATTATCCTAATCGGCTCCCATGGCCCCATCTTTTCCGACTCCTTTTCTTTAGAGGTGGGCCCGAATCTAAGCGGCAGTTTCGCCAGTTTTGGCGCAGCTGGCGAGTGTATTACTGTGACTTGTGACCAAAGCTTGCTAACAGCCGTTTTGTCCGTTGCCGAGCAGAAGCAGCTGCCTTTGGCTGGCTTGACAGACCGTCTCAAGCGGAGGATGAATTTGCCGCTAAGTTTAGATCATGGAGCATTAGTCCCCCTCTGGTATTTGCGCCAGGCGGGGTCAGGCGATTTGCCACCGCTAGTCATTATCAATGTGGCCGGATTACCCTTGGAAGAACACTATGCCCTAGGAGTAGCAATTCAAGCAGCGGTGCAAGAGCAGGGGAAAAGGGTAGGCATCATTGCTAGCGGCGACTTGTCTCATCGCCTCAGCCCTGTTGCTCCGGCTGGATATCACCCCGAAGCCCATCTATTTGACGAGGCGGTAACCGAGATATTTGCCTCCCAGTCGCCCTGGGATCTAGCTCGCTTAGAAGAACTGGGGCAGGTGGCCGGTGAATGTGGCTTGCGGCCCTTGGTCGTCTTCTTAGGTTGCTTTGAAGGCTTAGCTGGTGAAAGCAAGGTCTTGTCATACGAAGCGCCTTGGGGCGTAGGCTATTTAGTAGCCTGGCAGCAGGTAAGCGAGGGGCAAGGGGCTGTTAATCTGCCGCGATTGTTGGCGTCGCGTCAGGCACGAGTAGCCGAACAAAGAGCTAACGAGTCGCCCTTGGTGCGTCTGGCTAGACAAGCGGTAGAGACCTATGTGGGTGAAGGACGCGTACTGAGCCAACTGCCACCGCTGCCGGCAGAATTGCCGGTTAGGGCGGGTGCTTTCGTAACTATTTATAAACACGGCCAACTGAGAGGTTGTATCGGTACTACTGAGCCGACTTGCCCTACCTTGGCAGCTGAAATAGTGAGAAACGCTATCAGCGCTGCCACCGAAGACCCACGCTTTTATAGGGTAGAGCCCGAGGAGTTGGCTAGCCTAGTCTACTCGGTTGATGTTCTAGGTGAGCCTGAAGCTATCGCCAATGAAGAAGAACTCGACCCTGAGACTTACGGGGTTATCGTTGAGCGTGGTCGTCGCCGGGGGCTACTCTTGCCTGACCTGCCAGGCATTGACAGCATCCAGGAACAAGTGCGTGTGGCTAAGCTTAAAGCCGGCATCGGCCCGCAGGAGCCGGTCAAACTATATCGCTTTACGGTCACTCGCTTTCATTAATTAGGAGGTAGACATGCCAACTATTTGCCGCCTTTGTCCCCATGCCTGTCGTTTAACTGAAGGTAAAGTAGGGCGGTGCCGGCAGCGGACTGTGCGCCAAGGACAGCTAGTGCCTATCAACTATGGCCAGATTACGGCTATTGCTGTTGACCCCATAGAGAAAAAGCCCCTCTATCATTTTTATCCGGGCACCCATGTCCTTTCCATCGGTGGGCTAGGTTGCAACCTGAGCTGCTCCTTTTGTCAGAATTACCATATAGCCCATCAACAGGCCCAAACAGTAAAGATGACTCCAGCCCAAGTGGTAGCCTTGGCCCTGGCAGAGCAAAGGTCGGATCCCAAACAGATCGGGATAGCCTTCACCTATAACGAGCCGACTATGGACTATGAATTCGTCTTGGACACGGCGAGGCTAGCTAAAGATAAAGGGCTGAAGACGGCACTGATTACCAATGGCTATCTCCAGCCCGAACCGTGGCAAGCGCTACTACAGCACATCGATGCCTTGAATATTGACGTCAAAGCTTTCACCGAAGAATTCTACCGGGAATTATGTGGTGCTAGCCTTGAACCAGTATTGAGGAATGTGGCCCTAGCTTATGAGCAAAGCCATGTAGAGCTGACATATTTGGTGATCCCGGGAAAAAACGATCGGCCGGAAGAAATGGCTCGCTTGGCAGATTGGGTAGCTTCTTTGTCGCCAGACATACCCCTGCACTTGACACGATATTTTCCCAATTATAAGCTAAAAATTGCAGCTACCCCAGTATCTTCCTTGGAACAGTTGCGGCAAGTAGCTGCAGAAAAGCTAAACTTTGTCTATCTAGGCAATGTGGGGATGCACGTAGACACCTACTGTCCCCGATGCGGGCAGTTAGTCGTTCAACGCGATTTCGTATCGGTTCTTACTCTAGGTCTAGAGCAAGGCAAGTGTCAAAACTGTGGGCGCAAATTGCCGTTTTGCCTTAGCTAACGGTGGTAAGACATAGTGAGAAGAAAGGGGTAATTTGGTGTGAAAAAGGTAGTAGTTGCCTTAGGAGGCAATGCCATTTTACAGGCGGGCCAGGCAGGCACAGTGGAGCAGCAGCTAGCCAACATCGACCAGGCAGCGGGGCAAATAGCAGCTATGATTATGGCTGGGTATCGGGTGGTTATCACCCATGGTAATGGTCCCCAAGTAGGCAATATTCTTCTGCAAAACGAAAAGGCTAGCGATTTAGTTCCAGCTATGCCTCTTGACGTTTGTGGCGCCCAAACCCAGGGCCAGATCGGATATCTCTTGCAGCAATCCTTAACTAATATCCTCCGGCAGCACGGTCATCTGCAACCAGTAGTGACTGTAGTGACACAAGTGAGTATTGCTGCCGATGATCCTGCTTTAAAGCAGCCGACCAAGCCGATCGGACCGTATTTTTCTGCCGCCCAAGCCCAAGAGTTAGCGGCGACGCAAGGTTACATAATGCAGGAAGATAAGGCACGAGGCGGTTGGCGACGCCTGGTGCCGTCACCCACACCCTTGCGTATACAAGAGCGGGAGGCGATTTTGAACTTGCTAGCGAGCGGGGCAGTTGTGATTGCAGCTGGAGGGGGCGGCATCCCCGTCGTCGAGACTGAGCGGGGGCTGCGAGGAATTGAGGCGGTTATTGATAAAGATTTGGCTAGCCAACGGCTAGCAGTCGATATTGGGGCAGAAATTTTGCTGATTCTTACCGATGTAAAAGCTGTGGCCATCAATTGGGGAAGCCCGGGACAAGAGTGGCTGGGTGAGGTGCATGTAGCCGAGGCACGCCGCTATCAGGCGGAAGGCCATTTTCGTGCTGGCAGCATGGGCCCCAAAGTAGAGGCGGCTTGTAGTTTTGTAGAGGAAGGTGGCGAGATTGCCATCATCACATCTCTAGAGGCAGGGTCTGCCGCATTACAAGGAAAGGCAGGTACTCGCTTCATTCTCTAAAAGGGGGGTGGTAACACTAACACGAAATGACAACTGGCTACGCACGGGCTTAGCTAGCGGTAGCCGACAGGATCGCTAACTAGACCAAAAACCAGGAGGGAGAAACATGGCACAGAGAATCCTTATCATGGGCGCAGCCGGAAGAGACTTTCACAACTTTAATGTTCTATTTCGTGACAATCCTGATTATGAAGTAGTTGCCTTTACTGCCACTCAGATCCCCGATATAGAGGGCCGCGTTTATCCTGCAGCTTTGGCTGGCAAGCTCTATCCGGAAGGGATACCTATTTGCGCCGAGTCGGAGCTGCCCGAGCTGATTAAGGAACTAAAAGTTGACCAAGTAGTTCTTTCCTATAGTGACCTATCGTATGCCGAAGTCATGTCCAAGGCAGCCTTAGTCAATGCCTGGGGGGCCAGCTTTACCATGCTAGGCGCCCAGCAGACGATGTTAGAATCTGATAAACCTGTTATTGCTGTATGTGCCGTGCGGACTGGAGTTGGTAAGAGCCAAACTACTCGTAAGATCGTTGACATCCTAAGGGCCAAAGGATTACGCGTGGTAGTAGTGCGTCATCCTATGCCTTACGGGGATTTAGCCAAGCAAGCTGTCCAGCGTTTTGCCTCCTATGAAGATCTTGACCTGCATAAAACCACTATTGAAGAGCGGGAAGAATACGAGCCCCATATCGACCGCGGCATCATTGTCTATGCGGGTGTCGACTATGAGGCTATCTTGCGCGAGGCTGAAAAGGAAGCTGACGTTATTCTTTGGGATGGCGGTAACAACGATACGCCTTTCTTTAAGCCAGATTTACATATTACTCTGGTTGATCCCCATCGACCTGGTGACGAGGCTGCTTATTACCCAGGCGAGGTCAATGTGTTGCTAGCTGACGTAATCGTGATCAATAAGATTGACAGCGCCTCTCCGGAAGGGATTGCTACGGTGCGCGATAACGTCATGCGCCTTAACCCCGACGCCATGATCATCGAGGCAGCTTCACCTATTACAATTGATGAGCCAGAAGTGGTCAAAGGCAAGCAAATCTTGGTTGTAGAAGACGGTCCCACCCTCACTCATGGCGGTATGAGTTTTGGTGCTGGTGTAGTTGCAGCTCGCAAGCTAGGTGTCGCCTTTGTCGATCCACGGCCCTATGCAGTAGAATCTATCGCCAGCACTTTCGCCACTTATGATCACCTAGCTGAAGTCTTGCCGGCTATGGGCTACGGTGAAAAACAGGTACAAGATCTCGAGGAAACTATCAAGCGTGTGCCTTGCGACGCTGTCTTAATAGCTACTCCTATCGATCTGCGTCGGGTGGTGAATATTGACCAGCCGTCTACCCGCGTGCGCTACGAGCTGCAAGAAATTGGCCAACCAACATTGGAAGAGGCTTTGAAGTTATTAAAGCTATAGGATAGATGATATCTAAGGAGACGACCCCCGCAATGCAGCGGCGGGTCGTCTTCTTATCCTTATTACCCTTGGCAGCTATTATCAGGCCCGATATAATTAAGACGATTACCATATATTTTATACCTAGCCGTTGAAACTTTATTTGGAGCAATACGTAATAAATTAGAGAAAAGAGGGCTCGCTGGTGGATTTAGTTGACCAGAAATTAGTGCACCGAGCCAAACGAGGAGAAGAGTCGGCTTTCGCAGAGCTGGTCGACAAATATAAGGATCGGATTTTTGCTTACCTTTATCGCATGGTAGGTAACCGCGAGGATGCCCTCGATTTGGCGCAAGAGACTTTTCTGCGAGTTTATAGTAACTTGCACAACTTTAAACTGGGGAAACCATTTAGACCTTGGCTATACCGGATCGCCAGCAACTTAGCTATTGACCACTTGCGTAAACGCAGGCAGGTACTATCCTTGGATGCACCAGTGTCTGACGATAAGCTTTTGCGTTTTGAGCTGCCTGACAAGAGCCTCGGACCGGCAGAGCAGCACGAGCAGGCAGAGTTAAGAGCATATCTGGCTCAGGCGATTGCTGATTTACCGCCGAATTATCGTAGTGTAATTTTGCTCCGACATGGGCATGATCTTAGCTATCAGGAAATATCTAAAATATTACAGGTGCCTGTCAGCACCGTTAAGACCCGTTTGTTTCGAGCCAGGGAGGCGTTACGATTGAAATTAAATAAAGAGCGTGACTTATGGGGGGCGGGGGGCGAATGAACTGTCGTGAAGCAAGGCGTCTACTGCATCACTCCCTAGATGACGGTATTAACCTAACACAGGCAGAGCAACTTAAGCGTCATCTGGAAAATTGTCAGGCTTGTCGACAGGTGGAAGCATCGCTCAAGGAAATCACGCAACTCGTAGGGGAGTTTGCAGTGGTAGCTGCGCCGAGTAATTTCACCCAGGGGTGTATGCAACAGCTACCGCGAGTTAGGTTGCGGCCCCGTAAAAGACAAGCATGGCTTAGGGCAATTTCCGCTGCAATGCTTTTCCTGCTAATTGCCTCTCCTATTTACGTTTGGTGGACGTTAACGAGTCCCCAATTGGTCACGGATGTTCCCCAGGCTATCGTACAGGAAGGAAATCGTTTTGTGGTGCCTGCAGGGCAAGTAGTGCGTGGCAACCTCACCGTTTATAAGGGTATATTGGTGATTCATGGTGAAGTGCAGGGTACCATTCAGACGGTGGATGCTAAGGTGGAGCTAGGACCCCATGGAAAACACCTAGGTGTTACCCGTGAAATAGAGGCATCTGTTCAAGCAAAGTTAGCGTTGGCACTGGCGGAACTTTGGGAGAAGCTTACCCGCTTTCGGGTGGGCGGTGACTAGAACGATAGTTTGAGATAATTGCAGGATAACAAAGCTCAGTTAGCCAATACTTAAACTGTGGGACGTAGCTAGGCCACAGAACGACTAACGGCCCTTTTACGGGTGTGTGATATAAAGTCGCTTTTGGCAAGCATGGTGATCAGCGTCACGTCTTGCCGTTTTTGCTGTCCCGATAGGATTAGGGAAGAGGTGTAAAGTCCATGGGTAATAACCAACAACAAGCTGTAGATATTGATAAAGTTATTGAATTGTGCCAGCAGGTTCTCAAAGAGAATCCCGATAACGCAACAGCCCACCATGATCTAGGTGTGGCTCTATTTGAAAAGCAAGATTTAGAAGGGGCCTTAGAACATCTGACCAGAGCTGTCGAGCTAGCCCCCAAGAGTGTGCTTTCCCACTACGTATTGGGTATTGCTCAGGCCGAAAAAATGCTTTTGGATGAGGCTGTTAGCAGCTGGAAACAGGTACTAACACTGGACAGGCGCAACAAGCATAAATTAAACGGCATGACCCATTATTTTATCGGCAAGGTATACGGTATGAAAGGGATGTGGGATGCATCTCTAATGGAGTTACGCCGTGCAAGAAAGCTGCTGGCAGATCATCCGTTAGTATTGAATGCTATGGCGGAAATACACTTAGCCAAGGGTGAGCTAGAAGAAGCCAAAAAGGAATGGTTGACGGCAGCCAATGCTAGCTCCGACGACCCGCGGATGGCTTTTAACGTGGCCGCTATTGCCCTAGATACTGGCGACTATCAAATGACTATCGATTACGCTAAGAAGGCCATCGAACTAGGACAGGACGGCGGGGGCGTCCGCTTTAATTTGGGTATTGCCTATTTGCGTTTGGGCAATTATGATGCTGCCATTGAAGAACTGAAAAAGGCGGTACGTTTCGAACCCGAAGACCTCAATAACCGTCTCAACTTAGGCGAGGCCTATGTCAAGAAGGGCTTAATCGACGAAGGTGTCAAACAGTGGGAGCAGGCGGCTGCCCAGCATCCTGATGCAGTGCAGCCCTTGTATAACATTGGTTTGGCCTATGCTGATAACGGCTTGTTAAATAAGGCTGAACAGTACTGGCAGAAAGCGCTGGCTCGCGATCCTAAGTATTTACCCATCTATATGGCACAAGGTGCTTTCTTTGCTCAAGCCGCCCGCTGGGAAGACAGTCTTGCCGCTTGGCAGAAGGCTTTAGAACTCGAACCAGAGGCAATTGTAGCCCGAGTTAATGTGATGTCCTTACATCTGCGGCAGGGAAACTATGAGTCTGCCTTAGCTTTGCTCGATGCTGATGAGCATAAAGATCAACCAGATCTTCAGTATATCGCAGCCCTTTGCCGTCTGAAGCAGGGTGACTCCGAGCAGGCTTGGGCTAGCTTGGCAGATTTGCACACAGCTCACCCGGAGATTTTTTCTCAACATGCTGAATTAACGAAAATTGTGCTTGACCCTGCCTTATTGGCCTCAGCTGGCCCCCAGTATGCTCCCGTAGTAGAAAGCTTGCGTGAGTTGTTGGAGACGGGAGAGCTAACTCAGCCAACCCCAGAGAGTGCCCAAGCTAGTGAAGCTCAGACTAAAGGTTTTTGGGCTTCGTTGTTACGCGCCTTGCGCAAGTAAGGTAGTTCAACTAAAGGTTCTTTGTACTAGGTTCTTTACACGCACAGGGGCTGCCCCAGGCTAGGCGGGGCAGCCCTACCTGCCTATTGTTAAACATTACACTTACGGCTCAGCTGATATCTTGTGGTATTATCGAATAAAGATATGTGAACTGGCTGGGCTAAGTCGAACGGGGGTGAGGCCATGTTGGAGAGAATGTGGCAAGCCTTAGCGCAGATCAGCCTGCTCGATATCTTAGATATTATTATTGTCTATTATGTTATTTACCGTTTACTCCTATTGATCCGAGATACTAAGGCTGTGCAGTTGATTAAGGGGCTAGTCGTGCTCTTGACGGCTACCTTGCTCAGTGGCAAATTGCGCCTCTGGACCCTTAATTGGCTTCTCGATCGTACGATTGCAGCTGGTTTTCTGGCCGTTCCCATCGTTTTTTGGCCCGAATTGCGCCGTGGGCTAGAGCAATTAGGGCGCACCAGTTTTTTTGGGCAGAAGATTACCCTTTTACAGGAAGAGGACGATTGGGAACAGCCTATAGCTGATATAGTGGCCAGCATGGCTATTCTCAGCAAAAATAAAATAGGTGCCCTGATCGTTATAGAACGTGAAACCGGCCTTAACGAGTATGTAGAGACGGGCACGCAAATGGATGCTATAGTCAGCAAAGAACTGCTCACCAACACTTTTATTCCTAACACCCCTCTGCATGATGGCGCTGTTATTATCCGTAATGGCCGTATTTTGGCTGCAGGCTGTTACTTGCCCTTGTCTTCAAATCTCAATATTGCCAAAGAGTTGGGCACCCGACACCGGGCAGCTATCGGTATTACGGAAGAAACAGATGCAGTAACAATAATCGTCTCGGAAGAAACAGGCACTATTTCTCTGGCTGCCGGGGGAGAAATAACTAGGCATCTTGAACCCCAGTCGTTAGAAGCTAAGTTGCGGGAGCTACTTCTGCCAGAAAAGGCGCCTGGTTTTTGGAGTTGGAGGGGGCTGAAAGGTGAGCGATAGATTGTTTAGACAAAATGTAACCATGCATGTCTTAGCTCTGTTGCTGGCTTTAGCTCTTTGGTCATATGTTAAAACTGCCGATTTTACTGCGCGCCCTGAAACAAGCGTGTCCCTCGATCAAGTGCCGTTAGAAGTGCGCGATTTACCCTTAGACCTCCATTTGACCAACGAAATACCCGCGACTGTAAGTGTGGTCTTGCGCGGTAGCGCTTCTGTGCTCGACCAAGTATTAAAAGAGAATCTATTAGCTTATATATCATTAAGTGGGGCAAATGAAGGGGTGGGTCAGTATGCTGTTAAAGTGATTCATCCCCAAGGTGTGCAGGCAACTGCTTCTCCTGCGCGAATAGAGGTGCGTTTGGAGCGGGAGTTGCAGGCTGATTTTACAGTGCAGCTACAGGGAGCAGAAGTGTCCGACCCCACTCAATATATAGATATTACAACACAGCCTACCCTGGTAAAGATAACTGGTAGGCGTAGCCACATAGAACGTATTCAGCAAGCGCAAGTGACAATAGACCTAGACGCTGTCAAGCAAGACGGCAAATTAAAGTTGCCGGTAAAAGCTGTTGACGCTAGTGGACGAGAAATTACAGGTTTAGTGATAGAGCCAGGGGTGGTAGAAGTCGGTGTTAGGCGTTGGCCTGGCAAACTACTACCAGTTGTGCCTGCCTTTAGTGGGCAATCCCCTTACCATATTGAAGGCCAAGCGGACCCTGCGACAGTCTATGTGTACGCGCCTGCCGACCTACTAGTCACATTAGAACAAATACAGACCGAACCTATTGTCGTAGACGAACTTTCGGAAGACACCGAGCTAGTAGCAAAACTGTCACTCCCCGATGGGGTGGTCGCTAGCGCGGTAGAGCAGGTGCAAGTACGAATTAGAGTTGAGAAAGAATAATCTTACCACGTAAAAGGAGTGCCGGAATGAATGGCTAAGAGATTTGGCACCGATGGGGTGCGCGGCGTAGCTAACACCGTACTGACGCCTGAGTTAGCTTTTGATCTAGGGCGAGCGGGAGCCTATGTCTTGGCTCGGCATAAGGCGGCAGGAGAAAAGATTCGCATTTTAGTGGGCAAAGATACGCGCCTGTCGGGAGACTTGCTGGCTAATGCTTTGCTAGCTGGTATTCTGTCCGTCGGGGCTGATGCTTACTTAGTAGACGTGGTACCTACGCCGGCAGTGGCTTGGTTAACTCTGCATCAATCGCTGGAGGCAGGCGTCATGATTTCAGCTTCCCATAACCCGGCTGCTGATAATGGCATCAAGTTTTTTGCCTGCGACGGCTGCAAATTACCTGACGAACTGGAAGATGAAATTGAATACTGGTTAGATCATTCTCACCAGTTGCCACGTCCAGCCGGCGATCAAGTCGGGCGGGTACACCATGTGTTCCATTGGTCAGAATTATATGTTGACTACCTAGCTAATCTGGCGACGGTGCCATCCTTTCATGACCTGCATGTGGTGCTAGATTGTGCTAACGGGGCTGCCTTTCAGGTAGCGCCTACCCTTTTTACCCGGCTAGGTATCCGTACTGAAGTAATCAATGCAGCTCCCAATGGCCTCAATATAAACGTAGAATGTGGCTCCACCCATCCCAATGCTTTGTCTCAGAAAGTGCAAGAAGTGGGTGCTGACCTGGGCCTAGCCTTCGATGGTGATGCCGATCGCCTGATTGCTGTTGATCATGAGGGGCGTGTCGTAAATGGGGACGCCATCATGGCTATTTGTGCCTTAGCCCTCAAGGCTGAAGGGCACTTAACCAACGACCTGCTGGTGACCACAGTGATGAGTAATCTCGGCTTAGAGAAGGCTATGGAAGCTGCAGGAATTCGCTTATTGCGAACGCAAGTAGGTGATCGTTATGTCTTGGCCGCCATGCAGGAAGCGGGGGCCAGTCTGGGGGGCGAGCAGTCGGGCCATATTATTTTCCTCGATCATGCCACGACTGGGGATGGCGTTTTGACGGCGCTGAAGTTGGTTGAAATAGTTGCCAAGAACGGCATGTCATTGGCAGATCTAGCAGCAGTAGTAAAACCTTATCCGCAGGTCTTGCTTAACGTGCCGGTAGCCAACCGCGACATCTTGCAGGAGGTTGCAGTCACGCAGGCCATACAGCAGGCAGAGCAGATGATGCAAGGTCAAGGTAGGCTTTTGGTGCGCCCTTCAGGCACCGAACCGGTGATCAGAGTGATGGCCGAGGCTGCTACCGAGACGCTAGCAGAAACTGCGGTACAGTTGGTAGCCCGAGTAATAGAACAAGTAAACGAACAGGAAGGAAAATAACACTTTTGCTATGAAAGGTCGCGGGTGATGCGTTAAGTTTGGGGCTTTTAGCACCGGTCTGGGGCAACTTTTCCCCGGTCGGCCTGTGGCCTCCCGGGCGGGCGTGATTCAAAATGTCCCGCCAAGGGGCGGTTCATTTTTCATGACGCCCCTACAGATATAGCAATACGTCATCTGTATTGCACAACAAATGCTCCCATGCGGCGGCGGTGTGTGTCATCCGTAAAGCGCATGGGAGCCATAAACCGAAGGAGCCAAGGATAAAGGAGTGCCCAGCAGTAGATTGGGGCCCCCGCATTTCTGGCCACTCCCCTTGGTGAAGGAGCACTTGCCTACGGTCGCTGGCGATCACGGCGAGGATGACCGCAGCGACGCGTACGTTAATGCGGTATGAACCCGGGGCGCCCCTACCGATATAGCAATATGTGACGTATAAACGTCCACGAGTGGGGGCATGACTGCGACCGAGGGTAACCGCAACGCCGTCGGGGCGGACAAAATGACTGCAACATACACGCATTTAGTCGGAAAATAGGCCTTGGGCTATGTCTTATATCCACTGTTTTTGAATAGTCTTGAACGAGATAGGTTTTTTGAGATATATAGCCCCCTTAGGAATGGAGGTAGTAGATATGGAAGCAAATGGCAATATAGCAGCTACGGAAAAAGGCGGCTATGCTCATTTCATGTTAAAAGAAATTCACGAACAGCCCCAGGCACTGCAGCAGACTATCGCTCCTTACTTAGAAACTGATTCGGGGCCCTTGGCTAACTTCTTGACTGCGGCTCAGGCCCAGTCTCTACGCAAGCTTTATATAGTTGCCTGCGGTACTTCCCATCACGCTGGCTTAGTGGGCAAGCATGCCATAGAAAGTTTAGCGCGCTTATCGGTTGAAGTAGATCTCGCTTCGGAGTTTCGCTACCGCAACCCCTTGTTAGATGAGCATACGGCGGTCTTGGTTATCAGCCAATCGGGGGAAACAGCCGATACCCTAGCTTCTCTACAAGAAGCTCAACGGCGCGGTTGTCCAGTTTGGGCGATAACTAACGTGCAGAATTCATCTATAGCCCAACAGGCTGATGCTGTTCTGCCAACTCTTGCTGGCACCGAGGTTGCTATCGCTTCCACTAAAGCTTACACGGCCCAATTGGCTGTTCTCTTGTTATTGGCCGTGCACCTAGCAGAGCTGCGGCAAACAAGGCCGGCGGCCGATTTAGCAGCTATCCGGCAGGGTTTGCGCGAGTTGCCCCAGGCTGTGCAAGCCGCTTTAGAGTATGGCAGCTTTCTGCAGGGTCTAGCCAACCAAATTGCCGAGCAAGAGCTCATCTTTTTTATGGGATGGGGAGTTGACTATGCCGGTGCCTTAGAAGCTGCTCTAAAGCTAAAAGAAACCTCTTATATTCATGCTGGGGCATTAGCTGCCGGCGAATTAAGGCATGGGCCAATTGCTTTGATCACTGAGAAAGCATTTATGGTCTGTTTACAGACCCAACCCCATCTACGGCACAGGATGCAGGGCAATATGCAGGAGGTTTTGGCGAAAGGCGGCAAAATCCTGCTAGTGGATACCGATGCCTCTCCTGGGGCCGAAGATCCAGGCCTCTTGCGTGTGTCATTGCCGCAGGTGCATCCATTACTGGCTCCAATAGTGTCTATTGTGCCTTTACAGCTTCTAGCTTACTATGTAGCTGTAGCTCGAGGCTGCAACGTAGATAAACCTCGTAATCTGAACAAAAGCGTGACTATAGAATAAAAAACTAAGCTAATCACGGGCTCACAGGGCTGGCCGGCAAAGGCGTCAGCCCTGTTTCTAATGTTCCCCAGCCAGCGTTGCGGATAGCTTGTACCTTTTGAGGGAGAAATAGGTTATAATAAGGCAATGATTTCTAATGGGTGGTAAAATGCGACTAGGGCGAAAGGATTGACGCTATTGATTCGCGGGACAGGCATAGATATCGTAGAAATTGAGCGTATTGGCCGGGTGTGGGCTAGGTATGGGGATAAATTCATAGAGCGGCTCTTAACGCCTCCAGAGCGGCATATTTGGCGCCAGCGGGGGGCTAGGCTGGAATCCTTGGCTGGATATTGGGTTGCTAAAGAGGCAGTGGCCAAGGCGCTGGGCACTGGGTTTTCCGGATTTGGGTTTGCCGATGTCTGCGTCTTGCACAATGCTCAGGGCCAGCCTCAGATCGTTCTCCAAGATAGAGCGCTAGCTGTGGCCAGGCAGCAGGGCATCAGCCGTTTCTGGATTTCGATCTCCCATAGCCGTGCCTATGTTGTAGCTATGGCGATAGGGGAAGGTTCGTGCTAGAGTAGAAATTGTCTGCATATACTAATCTGAGCGATCGGAGGCTGGCGGGCAGGTTAGACACGCCGGCATAAGGGGGTCTGCCTGCTTGTCCCAGTCAGGGAAGAGGTGTTATGTATGGGCAGACGTTGGCCACGAGTCCTGTTGTTCCTGCTAACTCTAAGTTGTTTGCTGGCTGCCTGCTGGCGGCAAACTAATCTTGGCAATTTACCAGTACACCTAGCGAAAAAGTTGGAGGAGATGACTGGCTATCAACTCGATATGGTTTTAACTCCGCAAAATGGACAAGAGTTAATAGTTACCCAGTGGTATCGAGCGCCAGATTATCTGCGCACAGACGTAAGGGCGGCAACCGGTGAATTATATTATCAGTTCTTTTTGCATCACAACCAGCTAACGATGCGACATGTGCCAACAGGTCATGTGGAGCAATTGGCTTTAGGCAGTGAAAATATCCTGTTCATAGCACCCTTGTTGCGAGAGCTGTGGCAAGAGGCATTAGCAGCTAGCTGGCGGCAAGTTGCGGAGCGGCCCCACAGCTTCTTAGGTGAGTTTGCTTGGCGCCATGTGAATGGCCAACCAGAACTAGGCACCTTATGGCTCAACTCGCGTTCCCTCTTGCCAGAAGAACTCACCCTCTTTTCTGGCGACACCAATGCGGTACACTTGCGTTTTAGCAATATTACCTTAAACCCCGTCTTAAGCGAGCAACTATTTCAGCCCTAATTTCTAGTACTTTTCTTGATAGAGGATGATAACAAATGCAGCAGGTGATCCGTCCCACTTGGGCAGAAATCAACCTGGATTATTTGGCGCATAACATTGGCCAGATCCGGCGACAACTGGCTCCCGATTGTCAGATTATCGCTGTAGTAAAAGCTGATGCTTACGGCCATGGCAGTATTCAAATAGCACGGGCAGCATTAGCGGCTGGGGCAACTTGGCTAGCGGTAAGCATGCTCGATGAGGCTGTCAACTTGCGCCAGGCTGGCATCACAGCCCCCATTCTAGTTATGGGTTATACGCCGCCAGAACAAGGTGCGGTGGCAGCGCGTTTAGGGGTTAGTTTAGCCGTTTACGAGCGGCGAGGGGCCGAGGGGTTAGTCGAGGTCGCCAAACAGACAGGTAAAACCCTAAAGGTGCACCTCAAGGTCGATACCGGCATGAGTCGCCTTGGAGTCATGGCGAGCGAAGCCGTTGCTTTGGCTAGCTTTTTGCGGGACCTTCCCGGGTGTGAGCTAGAAGGAGTCTTTACTCATCTAGCGAGTGCCGACGAGCCAGATCCTTTGCCGACACTAAAGCAGACACAGATGTTTTCTGATGTTCTAAACAGCCTCCAACAGGTTGGAATATGTGCCCCATTAGTACATGTTGCTAACAGCGCAGCTGCTGTACGCTTTCCTCGCTCTCGCTTTAATGCCGTCAGGCTAGGTTTGGCTATGTATGGGTTTTACCCCTATCCTGGCATGCAGGAGCAGGGAATCAGTTTGATACCTATTATGAGCCTGAAAACGACCGTCACCCATGCAAAATGGTTGCCGGTTGGTACTCCGATTAGTTACGGTGGCCGCTTTATCACGCAACGCCCTTCTTATATTGTGACGCTGCCTATCGGTTATGGGGATGGTTTGGCACGCTCTCTCGGAGGGAAGGTTTCTGTCTATTTGCGGGGGCAGCAGGTGCGGTTGGTAGGCAGCATTTGTATGGACCAATGCATGGCAGATGCCACAGCGGTGCCCGAGGCCCAGGCGGGAGATGAAGTATTGGTTTGGGGCAGTGATCTGAGCAAAAACACTGCTGCTGACTTTGCTGGGGCTATGGGTACCATTGTTTACGAAGTTACCACCATGCTCAGCAAACGTGTGCCACGGCTTTATCTGCAATCGGGTCAGATAGTGGCGGTGCGCACGCTACTGGGGTGAGCATGACGTCGGCCTGGGCATATGCTTGTCACGTCTTGCTACCTTGCCTAGTTTTTGTGCCTCGGCAGGTATAAATACCGGCTGAAGTTGACACAATTCTATCGAGATGTATATAATCTAGTATAGCTAATTATGGGCATAACCCGGATATACTTGGGGGTGTCGGCTTGGCTCAAACCAGAAGAATAATGATTAGTTTACCCGATTCTCTACTGGCCGAAGTTGACGGGCTCGTAGCCGAAGAGAATCGCAACCGCAGTGAATTGATTCGCGAGGCGATGCATATGTATCTGCAAGAAGTTAAGCGCCGCAGGATTAGGGAGCAGCTCAAACAGGGATATCTGGAAATGGCTCGTACTAATCTGGCGCTGGCTGAAGAAGCCTTTGTGGCTGAAAACGAGGTCGAAGGATACTGGCAGCGCCCGCCTGTGGGTGTGAAGAATAAGTGATCGTCAAGCGTGGCGATGTCTTCTTTGCTGACCTGAATCCCGTCGTCGGGTCAGAGCAAGGGGGCATGCGCCCAGTCTTGGTGATACAAAACGATGTCGGCAATAAGTATAGCCCTACAGTAATAGTGGCAGCCATTACCTCGCAAATCGACAAAGGTAAACTACCTACGCACGTGGAAATTAGCGCTGCTGAAAGTAGCTTAGAAAAGGATTCGGTAATTCTTTTAGAGCAAGTCCGCACAATCGATAAGCAGCGTTTAGCACAAAAAATTGCACATTTGGAACTAGAAGTGATGGAACGTGTGAACGAGGCCCTGGAAATCAGCCTCGGTCTTATTCCTTTTTAAGGATGCCCCTGTTTTTTTGGGGTCTTTTTTTTGCCCCAAAAGCTTTGCAGAAGGGTAGGTTTGGAAAAAGGGCCGCTATACCGAAGCAGCCCCAACTTTTCAAAGATCCTACAGGAAATGCGTAGCGCTTGCCGAATTATTGACAAGGCAGGAAGTAGCCTAACGTGAAGGAGGGACTTGGGATGGATATGGCCAATTTTCCGCGGGTGGAGCTAGCTGCTTTGCCTACAGCCTTACAGCCAGCGCCGCGACTTTCACGTGCCTTGGGAGGCAAGGTGAATATTTGGATTAAGCGTGATGACAACACGGGCTTAGCTATTGGTGGTAATAAGGCCCGCAAATTGGAGTTTCTGCTTGCCGATGCGCTGCGCCAAGGCTGTGACACTGTGCTCACTACTGGTGGGCCGCAGAGCAACCACTGTCGGATGACGGCTGCAGCGGCAGCTAAACTAGGGTTAGAGTGTCACCTCGTTTTCAATAGTAGACCCTTTGATATTAGACAAGGCAATTTGCTCTTAGATGAGCTATTAGGAGCAAAGTTACACTGGCGTGATCCGGCTAAAATCGAGAATATTTCCCGGGAAATGTCGAATCTTGCTGAGGAACTAAAGGCGCAGGGGCGACGTCCTTACATTATTCCGTTGGGTGGCTCCAATGAGGTTGGCGCTATGGGTTATGTCTATGCTGTGCAGGAAATCTTGCAGCAAGCCGAGGCTTTGGGAATTCAGTTCGAAGCTATTGTGCATGCCAGCGGTTCTGGGGGTACGCAAGCCGGACTCTTAGCTGGGAAGCTGCTAAATAATGTGCCGACCGGCATTATCGGTGTTAGCGTTAGTCGCTCGCAGGCTGTTTTGCAGCCACAGGTAGCCCAGCTCTGCCAAGCTGTCTTGTCGTTGCTTGATTGTGATATAGATCCTACCGATCATGTAGAGGTAACCGACGCCTATGTAGGGGCAGGCTATGGTCTGCCGACAGAAGCGTCGCAGTCGGCGTTGCAACTATTTGCGCGGAACGAAGGGATCATCATTGATCCAGTTTATACTGCTAAAGCAGCAGCAGCTTTGGTGTATGAAGTGCAGGCGGGGCGTTGGCCTGCAGGCAGCAATGTAGTGTTTTGGCATACTGGTGGCAGTCCAGCGTTATTTGCCGACAGTATTTTTTGGGAGGGGAACCAAAAATGAAAAAGCCTATCATCGGTATTACCTGTGCAGTAGTTTTACAGGAAGAACGGCAGCAGCAAAACGAAACCTACATTCAAGCTGTGCGCAAAGCCGGGGGGGTGCCGGTATTATTGCCGGCAGTTAACGATCCGACCGTTATTGAAATGCATGCCCAGCTGATTGATGGGTTGTTAGTTTCCGGTGGACCGGATATGGATCCCCAGTATTTCGGAGAAAACCCAATCCCAGAGTTAGGTAGCGTTAATCCGGTGATGGATGCCTATGAAGATGCTCTAATTCGACTAGTGCTAGAGATGGATAAAGCTTTACTAGGTATTTGTCGGGGAGAGCAAGTTCTGAACGTAGTTGCCGGTGGTACCCTGCATCAAGATTTGCGTAAAGCATTGCCAAATGTGCTGAAGCACAGGCAACAAGCCCCTCGTTGGTTCTCCAGCCATCCGGTAACGTTGGTGCCTAATACCATGCTGGCTGACATTTTTCAGGCCGAAACTATCGGTGTAAATTCCTTTCATCATCAGGCAGTGGCCCAGATAGCGCCAGGGTTTAGGGTTTCCGCTCATGCCCCAGACGGGGTCATCGAGGCGATAGAGAGCCTCAATCACCGCTTTGTGGTGGGCGTGCAATGGCATCCTGAGGGGATGTGGAATCAGGATTCTTACAATTTTGATGCCTTGTTTACAGCCTTTATTGAGGCAGCTAAGGAGCAGCAATGAAAAAGCGCCCGCGTGTAAGAGACATCGGTTTAGTTCTTGGGGAACTGCCGGTAGGAACCTATAATAGCATCACCGACGTGCCCGGTGTAAAAGTGGGGCATTGTACCGTTAGTTTTGGCTCAGGTGCATTAGTGCCAGGGCAAGGGCCAGCCCGTACTGGTGTTACAGCCATTCTGCCGCAGGCAGGCAACTGTTTTACCCGCAAACTAGAGGCGGCTGCATATGTCATCAATGGTTTCGGTAAGTCGATAGGGTTACCCCAGTTGCAAGAACTAGGGCAGTTAGAGACGCCCATTTTACTCACCAACACCCTCAATGCGCCTAAGGTGGCAGATGCCCTTATCACTTACATGCTGCAACGAAATCCAGAGATAGGTGTTTCCACCAGCACTATCAATGTGGTAGTGGGTGAATGTAACGACGGATACTTAAATGATATCCAGGGGCGGCATGTGCAGCCTGAACATGTGTGGCAGGCTCTAGAGAGCGCAAGGTCAGGAGTGGTGCCAGAAGGGGCTGTAGGAGCAGGTACCGGCATGGTGACCTTTGGCTTTAAGGGAGGCATCGGGACTGCTTCGCGCTTGTTACCGGCCGAAGTTGGTGGTTTTGTGGTAGGCGTTCTGGTTTTATCCAATTTTGGCTCCCGTCGCCAGCTAACTATTGCCGGCGTGCCCGTAGGAACACGCTTAGTTGATTATAAAGAGGAGTGTCCCGACGATGGATCTATCATGGTGATCGTCGCTACCGATGCCCCTCTCAAGTCACGCCAACTACTCAGGTTAGCGAAACGGGTTCCCTTCGGTTTGGCGCGTACCGGTAGTATCGCCTCAAATGGCAGCGGAGATTTTGCCATTGCCTTTTCCACCAATTTAGGCCAGCCCCATAGTAGCCAGCCGGGAGACCTGCAGGAGGCGGCTTTAGTGGAAAATGGAAAGTTGATGTCCCTGCTCTTTCAGGCGACAGTAGAAGCTGTGGAAGAAGCTGTGCTAAATTCCCTGTTTAGGGCTACAACTGTAAAAGGACGCGACGACCGTATAGTTCCGGCCTTGCCTTTAGATCAGACGGTAGCTCTGTTGCAGCGATATGGTCGTCTCAAATGTTAGCTGGAGCCTCAGGCTGAATTTGGCAATAGTTAAAAGGCCGGGATTTCCCGGCCTTTATTGCTCATTTATGTCGATACTAAGAATAGATAGTTTATTCGTAGGCAAGGAATTTTGCTCACCCCCAACGAATAGGCAAGTAGCTTTAGATTAGCTTATCTTTACCAAGACAGCCTTAAGACTTTTAGGATAAGGAGGAAACAGCATGGCTAAATCAAAACCCAAGAGGAAAGCTAGTGCCAAAGCACAGACTAAAAGCAAGCGATCTGCACCAGCTACCTCGGGCAAGGAGGATGGCAATGTACTCTTGAGTTGGACAGTTCGTCCGTATCGCCAGGAGAAAGGCAAACTAGCTATTGTAATTATTAGTACTTTAGCCTTTTGTGGCCTGGTTTGGTACGCGTTTGACCTGTTTTCTGCTATTTTTGCATTATTGGTCTGCTTCGGGGCCTTTAGTTCCTTTTTGTTGCCCACAGATTACCGAATTACGGAGGAAGGAATACGTACCAAAAACGGTTTCAACTCTGCCGTTTATTATAGGTGGTCTGCGTTCTCTAGTTATCACTTCTACCCCGATGGTGTGCAGCTGATGTATCAGCAGCGTCATCTGCGGGAGCGGATTAGAAAAGGGCAGTTTATCTATTTTGGTGAAGCGGATGCTGAACGCATCAAGGAAATTATTGTTGAGCGGGTAGGACGGGCAGAAGATTAATAGGCCTAGCCACACGAGATAAAACTAAAGATGGCAGCTATGGGTAACAGCGTAATGGCGAAAAAGTAACCGTTAAGCGTCGCTGCGTATCAACGGTTACTTTTTATTCCTCAAAAAGCTTTATTTGCAAATGGATGAGCAGGTAGACTAAGTTGCTTATTCCGTTTCCAACAAAATTTCAAAAAAATTTTCTAGAGGCAGCAGGAAATTGGCTACTAGAAGCGAATATTTCAGGTAGCAAGGAACAACTGATGCCTCGGACACTTAGGAGGAGACAAACAATGACAAGAAATGACTCTAACTATGCTGTATCTCCCCAAAGGCGCGACGAGCTGTTGGGCAAGGTGGTAGACATCATTGCCCGCTACAAGCTCTACGCCCCGGCATCAATCTTCTTTAGCATGGGGAAGCCTTTGGCCTTCCTAGGTAGCCAGCTGATGTTTTTCTTTGCGCCCGTTGCCGGTCTGTTTGTGGATGAGGATTCCTTAGAAGAATATGCTCATTTGCTTTCAGACCGCGCCAATGTTGAGCGTTTGCTGGAAATGATTGAGG
>JAAYHE010000072.1 GCA_012735505.1 Bacillota bacterium | reverse complement strand
TTGGTCCTCCTGCACCAGAGGCCGAATCGGTTTCAGCCAAAGTATTAGCCAATAGCGATGATGGCCTTGCCTTAGGACTGCCTTCTGATTACGCGCCGCCAACTACGCCCTACCCTATCGGCGCCACTACCGATCTTATCGCTGATACAGAAGCCGAGATTATTTCCGATCGTGGCGGGTCCTTTCCTGTTATCATTAGAGGATTTCTTAATCTGTCTAACCAAAGCATAATGCTGATTGAAAGCCTAAATGCCTACGATATTTTCATCCCCGGCATGAGTGGCAGCCCTGTTGTGCAAGATGGGAAAATTATCGGCTTTATGGTTGGTTCGTTTAGAGGAAACAAAAACATGGCTTTTTGCCGGTTGGCCGCCGAGCTTTATGCTAGCAATCTGGCTGCGATGCAAGAATATGATCCTGACCGATGAAGCATGACATGCGTAAAGCCCCAACATAAGCGGCGGTGCGCGTCATCCGTAAAGCGCATGGGAGCCATAAATCAAAAGAGCGAAGGAGCCAAGGATAAAGGAGCGGCCAGCAGTAAATCGGGGCTTCCTTGACTTCTGGCCGCTTCCCTTGGCGACGAAGCTCTTACCAACAGATGGCGGCTACCAGCGCGCGAGGATGACCGCAACGCCAGCGACAAACATAATGTGCGAGCAAACTGCTACCTGCCACACCGGGAATTATGTGGGTTCGTTTTGGGAGATACGGGCGCTCGTGAGGAGCGCCCCTACAGATATAGCAATATGTCACCTGTATCGCATAACAAACGCCCCCATGCAGCGGCGGTGCGCGAGGATGACCGCAACTGTCGTCCCTATACGTATAGCGCTAGCAAAACCCGAACATATGTGCTATAATCTAGGCATAACCGAACAGTTGTTTGGAATAATATCATAAAAAGAGCCTGAAGGAAGGTGTTTGACATGAGTAAGCGCTATCAGGAGCCGATTGAGCTTAAACTTTCAGGCAACCGCAAACCCGAGGCGTTTGTCTGGCGGGGGCGTAATTACAAAATCAAAGACGTTATTCGGCACTGGACGGTGAACGGAGATTGGTGGCAGAAGGAGTCGCGCCGCCTCCACGCTATAGTTACAGCTAAGCGTTGGAGCGAGTACGGACAGTATGAAATCGTTTACGAGGCGAAGCGAAGGCAATGGTACTTGTATCGTGTCTATGACTAATGCTAATTTTGTGCATCTACATGTACATTCTAATTTTAGCTTTAAAGATGCCACCCCCCACCCCCAGGACTTAATCAAAGCAGCCGCCTATTACGAAATGCCAGCCGTCGCCCTTACTGATCACAGCACTTTAGCCGGGGCGATACGCTTTTACCGGGCAGCCCAAGGATCAGGCGTGCGGCCTATTATCGGCACTGAAATCGAGCTTGCTAGTGGCCATCATCTGACATTATTGGCAGAAAACCTAGCTGGCTATAGCAACCTCTGCCGCTTGCTTAGCGCCATACGCCTAGCCCAGCCGGGGGTAACGCGGCCGGTAACTTCTTGGGAAACCCTAGCGCCACTGGCGGAAAACCTTATTTGCCTCTCGGGTTGTGCTCACTCGCGCCTCAGCCAAGATTTAATTCAAAGGCGACAAGAAGCTGCTCGCACCTTCTTGCAGCAGCTAGCCAGCGTTTTTCCAAATAGTTGTTATGTGGAGCTTGAAAACCCCTTGTTACCCTATACTCCCACCTTGCTGGCTGCTCTAACAAGCCTGGCCCAGGAGCTAAAGCTACCACTGGTAGCCACCAACAACGTGCATTACTTGCGCCGTAGGGACCACCCTGTTCGCGATCTATTGGTCTGCATGGGGGCAAATATCAGCTTGCGCCAACCACACCCCTATCGCCATGCCAACGACCAGCGCTATTTCAAGAGCTCTCGCGCTATGTCCCAACTATTTGCAGCCTATCCGCAAGCTATAGCCAACACTCTAGCTATAGCGGAACGCTGCCAGCTCGAGCTACCCGTGGGCGAATATCGTTTTCCCGACTTTGCCTTGCCTGCCGGGCAAACGGCTACTAGTTACCTACGTCAACTTTGCCAACAGGCCCTAGAAAAACGCTACGGGACTAACTGTCCTGAAGCTCAGCAACGATTAGAGCACGAGTTAGGGATTATTAAAGACCTCGGCTTTTGTGAGTATTTCTTAGTGGTGTGGGATATAGTCAATTTTGCTCGGCAGGAAGGAATACGCTGCACGGGCCGGGGTTCGGCCGCCGGTTCACTAGTCGCCTATTTATTAGGGATAACAGCTGTCGACCCGTTAGAATACGACCTGCTGTTTGAGCGATTCTTAAACCCCGAACGGAAAGGCATGCCCGATATCGACCTCGACTTCGATTCGAGCCGCCGCGATGAGGTTTTGGCCTACGTCTATAGCAAATATCCACCTGCTCACGTGGCCATGGTCGGTACTGTCAACACCATTTCGGCTCGCAGTGCCTTGCGAGAAGTGGCCAAAGCCATGGATATCGACAAAAATGAGGTGGATCGCTTAGCCCGCTTTTTGCCACGCCTAGCAGCCGATCGTATCGAAAAGGCTATCGCTACCCTGCCCGAATTGGAGGGGCAATTCCCGCAAGGGGAACCTTGGGACAGCCTGCTACGCTTTTGTCAAGCGATCAACGATTTCCCGCGCCATCTAAGCGTGCATCTCGGCGGAGTGGTTATCGGCCGCCACCCCCTCACCGACCTAGTTCCTCTAGAATGGAGCGCCAAAGGGGTGGTCATCACCCAATACAATAAAGATGACATCGAGTATTTAGGGCTAGTAAAAATGGACCTCTTAGGATTGCGTATTCTCTCGGCTATCGATGAAACCGTACGGCGCCTGGAGCAAGACGATATTCATGTTGACTTAGAAGCCCTACCCTTCGACGACCCGGCTGTGTATAAGCTATTGCGCTCCACTAAGACCGTGGGGCTATTCCAACTAGAAAGCCCGGGCATGCGAGAGCTTCTAGGTAAACTACAGCCTACCAACTTCAGCGACATAGTAGCCAATATCTCGCTGATGCGCCCGGGGCCAATGCAGGCCAATATGGTTAGTCCCTTTATTCGGCGTCGTCACGGCCTAGAGCCAGTCAGTTATGCACACCCATGCCTCGAGCCCATCCTCGCTTCTACCTACGGGGTAATCATCTATCAGGAACAGGTGCTGCAGGTAGCCCACGCTCTGGCCGGCTTCACGTTAGGCCAAGCCGACCTTCTGCGCCGCTATATGACCCACGATCGGTCGCCAGAGGAAATGGCAGGGTTGGAAGCCGAGTTTGTGGCGGGAGCCAGCAACCGAGGGGTAGAAGTAGATATAGCTAAGCAGGTTTTTAAGCAATTAGCCGCCTTCGCTTCTTATGGTTTTAATAAGGCACACGCCGCTACCTTCGGACTGATCGGCTATTATACGGCCTACTTGAAGGCGCATTATCCGGCCTATTACCTTACTGCCTTATTAAACCATCAGCCTATGGGTTTTTATCCGCCCCGAGTATTGCTGCACGAGGCACGCCTGTGGGGGATTCCTATCTATCCCCTAGATATTAACGCCAGTCAGCCAGAATTTACCCTCGAAAACGGTGGCATCCGCGTCGGACTGCGGGCGCTACAAGGGCTGACCGAAGAACACATCGCCACCATTTGTGCGGTCCGAAAAGAAAGGCCCTTTTCTTCTTTAGCCGATTTCCGCTGGCGGGTGCATTTACCACGAAAAGTTATGCGCAACCTTGTTCGCATCGGCGCTTTTGCTGCTTTTGGCACCGTGCCTGATTTATTGCAGCAGCTAACTATTTACGAACAACCCAAGTCGCGCCTCCCCCAGGGGCAATGCCTTTTGCCTTTACCGCCAGAGGCCCATGCCCCAGCGTCATCACCAGCGCCAGACCTAAAAAGGGCTATTTCTACAGAATTAGAACTGACTGGCCTATATATCACCGGGCATCCGCTCAGCCTGTTCCGAAGTTTGTTAACTAGCTACGAGGCCATTGATAGCCGCCGCCTGCGCACCTGTGCCGATGGACAAAAGGTACGGGTGGCAGGGATTATCGTTTCCCGGCAAATGCCGCCTACTCGCAGTAAGCAGCGGATAATTTTTCTCACTATCGAGGACGAATATGGCCTGATCGACGTAACGGTGCTCCCCCAAGAGCAAAAAAAATATGCCCAGGTGGCCCTAGGCTGTGCCCTGCTATTAGTGGAAGGCACTGTGCGCAAAACCGGGCCCGAGAGCATCAGTGTTACTGCCGCTAGGCTATTCGATTTGCGGCGCCTCGCATAATAACGCGTCGCCTGCGCGATCAGGCAGAGCTCAGCTAGCGAGTAGTTGCCGCAAAATTTCCTTGGCATTGACGATCGCATCGTCGGCAAAGCAGTTGTTAAACATGACATAGACTACCTGAGCCTGTGTGGCTAGTCTTTTTATGGGCTCCACCCATGCAGCTAATTCCTCGGGGCTATAAAGATAATGAAAACGCTCGTGAACGGGGATGCCCTTGGCAAACCAGTTTCGCAAGTTACGGCCGTTAAAGCGGACTACGGCTAAGTCCGAGACGGTGGCTACCGCCACGGGAGGAATGGTACGACGAGTAGGAAATTGCGGTTCGTCTACTGCCACATAGGGCAAGTTGTGTTGCTTTAACCAGCGCAAGGTAGCAATGGCTTGAGCACGTGAAGCAAGCCAACTGGGGTGGCGGAATTGAATAGCCAAACGATAATCAGGCAAGCGTTCTTGGCACTCGAGAATATAAGCCTGGTTGGCCAGTGTACAGGTAAACCAAGGCGGGAACTGAAAAAGCACGTAACCCAATTTGCCTGCCGCATGCAAGGGTGCTATAGCGCTGGCAAACATGCGCCACTCCAACTCGTCGGGCTGCTTGCCCCGCTCATGCAAGGTAAGGCTCTTATAGGCCTTGATGTTGAAAATAAAACCAGCCGGCGTGCGTTCCACCCAAAGGTGCGAATTGCGCTCCGCTGGCAAATGATAATATGAACTATTAACTTCCACTGTATCAAAATGCTTAGCATAGAATCGCAAGCGCGCCTCTGCCGTCTTGGCTTCCGGTGGATAAAAACGCCCGCAATTAAGTAAAGTTGGGTCTGTCCAGCTGCATGTCCCGACACGAATCATAGATTATCACCTGCCTTGTCAAATATGAGGGCACATCGCTAGATGTGCCCTCATATTTATAGACATCTTACTCTACTATACCTAGCTGCACGAGAAGTTAGCGAGAGCCGGCGCCCAACACTCCTCCTACTATCCCGGCAAGAATATCGAACGCTGGCCGGGTTAAGCCGGACAAACCCAGGCTAAACGGCGAGCTAGTTAAGAGGGTAGCCACAGCTCCTAGCAACAAGGAGTAAGCCAGGCCTACCCCTCCCCCATTTAGCAATCCGGCACCACCTGCCTGACGAGTGGCACGCAAGCCACCTAACAGCACTGCTACAAAGCTAGTGCCGTAAGCAACGTAGGTCATATACTTATCGGGTAAGGAGGTCACACTAAAGATCAGGCTCCAGCCAATAAAGGCCACTACAGCAAATAACAAGGAAAACACTAAGCCCGAAATCATGGCACGAAACGAGAATCTGGCTTTAACCGGAGGAGCACTAAGCCTACTACCACTGCGCCGCACCGGTCTACGAGAAGGCACGTCCTTCACCCCCCAGTAAATCTGGCTTCACCACAATTTATTAGAGGGGGCGGACAAATATGCGCAGATCAGGGCTTATTCTAATTCTTCCGCAATAGCGCTAGATTTAACCTGCACGTTTACCCTATCTGCAATACGGAGGGTAACGATATCATCCTGCGTGCTAACCACGGTACCGATAAGGCCTCCCGTAGTTACAACTCGGATTCCTTTCTCCAACCTTTCCATAAGATCTTTATGCCGTTGTCGTTCTTCCACCTGGGGTTTAATAAAGAAATACCATAAGGTCCCCAGCATAATCGCCAGCATCGCAAATTCGGTCACCTGTTGCACCTACTTTCCATGCAATTCTCTCCAGGACTATCATGGCCCAGCTATAATTTAGTTCTCTGCTTCTTGCTAAAATTCCTGCCTTAAACTGCTTTTCCCGGAGGCGGAGGAATCTGACTAGCAGCCAAGAAGTATACAATATGACAACTAGATTAAGGCAATTAAAGGAGTTGAGCCGATGTCCAACTACACGGTTAGCGAAAGGGTGCGGCAAGTCTTCACCCAAATCATGGAGCAAGAATCGGTAAGAAAAGGCTTAGAATTCATCAAGGCGGACCAACCGCGCGCCATTGCAGAGCAAAAGGAAATCGTCACCATCGAAGCTCCCACTTTTCACGAGGGCCAGCGGGCAGCAGATTATGCGCGCCGCCTGCGTGAGCTGGGGCTGCAGGATGTTCACTTCGATAGCGCAGGCAACGTCTTAGGTAGGCGGCCCGGCAAAGGCAATGGGCCGACCGTTCTCCTAGAGGCTCACCTCGACACTGTCTTTCCTTTTGGCACCGATGTCAGCCCGGTAGAGAAGGATGGCAAAATCTATGCTCCGGGAATTTGTGATGACACCCGGGGCCTGGCTGCCAATCTTTCGGTCATTAGAGCCTTAAATGCAACAGGAATCGAAACCGAAGGGGATCTTATTTTTGCTGGCACCGTGGCAGAAGAAGGTTTAGGTGGCATGTCGGGCATGAAGGCTTTGCTGGAAGAATATGCGGGCATTGCTGCCACCATTTCTATCGATGGTGCTGGTGGCGACACGATTATTTACCAGGGTACCGGCATCAGAAACTTCGAAGTTACCTATACTGGTCCGGGAGGCCATGCCTACGGCGCTTTTGGTACCCCTAGCCCCCTGCATGCAGCCGCTCGCGCTATTGCCAAGCTAAGCGACATGCGGCCACCTAGCACCCCCAAAACAACCTTTACCGTCAGTTTGATAGAGGGTGGACATCAGATTCATGCCATTGCTCAAAAGGCTGTGTTCAAGATCAATATGCGTTCTGATGACCCGGAAGAACTAGATAAGCTGCAAGAGCAGGCCATAGCCCTATTCGTGGCAGGAGCCCGAGAAGAAAACGAGCGCTGGGGGCAAGACCTGCTCACCGTCGACTACAAGCAAATACTAGACGTTCCCGCCGGGACCCAGCCGGACGACGCCACCATAGTGCAAGCAGCCTGGCAGGCTACCGAATGTGTCGGTATTCAACCTAGACTAGTGCCCGGCGGCTGTACTAACACTAACATGCCTATCAAGATGGGCATACCGGCCGTCACTCTAGGCCGAGGCGGCCGAGAAGGCGGTGTTCATAGCCTCGGCGAGTGGTTTGATCCAGAAGGGGCCTACTGTTGCCCGCAAAAATCTTTCCTGATGCTCCTAGCCCTCGCCGGCATGCGCGGAGTGTCAGAACCGCTAGTGGAAAAGCGTTAGTAACACGCACAAATCCCCCTGGCTCTCGCAAAGAGGGCCAGGGGGATTTCTCATGGCCGGCAACCGGCGACGTTATAGGGTTCGCTATCGTAGCTAGCCAGCACTGTGCGTACGTAGTCGAGAGTGCGGTCTTCTAGAATAGCCTGCCGCAGCCCCCGCATGATATGCAGCAGGTAATGCAGGTTATGAATACTCAACAGTTGGTATCCTAAAATCTCTTTGGCCTTGATTAAGTGTCTGAGATAGGCCCGGGTAAAGTTTTGGCAAGCATAACATTCGCAATTAGGGTCGAGGGGCGAAAAATCGCGGGCGTAGGTGGCGTTGCGAATCACCACACGCCCAACGCTAGTGAAGGCGGTCCCGTTGCGAGCCACCCGCGTAGGCAGAACACAATCGAACATATCTATTCCCCGGATGGTACCTTCCATGAGGCTATCGGGCGAGCCGATCCCCATCAAATAGCGGGGCTTATTCTTAGGTATCAGGGGCACGGTCACTTCTAACATGTCGTACATCAAGGGTTTAGGCTCCCCGGTGCTCAAGCCCCCAATGCCGTAACCGGGAAAATCGAGGTCAGCTAAGAAGCGGGCACTCTCTTGCCTGAGATCGGCAAAGGTGCTCCCTTGAACAATCCCAAACAAGGCTTGACTTTCGGGACGCCGGTGAGCCTGTTTGCACCTTATGGCCCAGCGGTGGGTACGCTCCATGGCTGCACGCGCGTAATCATAGTCACAGGGATAGGGCGTGCATTCGTCAAAGGCCATGATGATGTCGGCTCCCAAGGCGTTTTCTATCTCGATAGCCCGCTCGGGGCTAAACCAGTGCTTACTGCCATCGATGTGCGAGCGAAACCAGACGCCATCTTCGGTAATCTGATTGAGGCTACTGAGACTGAACACTTGAAAGCCCCCGCTATCGGTGAGTATGCTGCCATTCCAGTTCATAAACTGGTGCAAGCCGCCTGCTTCCGCAATCAGTTCGTGTCCCGGCCTCAGATAAAGATGATAGGTGTTACTGAGAATTATCTGAGCACCCATGTCTTCTAAATCGCGGGGAGCCACAGCCTTCACTGTCGCCTGGGTCCCGACTGGCATGAATATAGGCGTTTCGATTACGCCATGGGGCGTAGTTAGCCGCCCGACTCGCGCTCTAGTCTCATTACATTCTTTTAGAACTTCAAACTTTATGGCCATCGGCATCCTCCAATAAACCTTAGATAATAAACATGGCATCACCAAAGCTATAGAAGCGGTAACCTTCCCTGATAGCTTCTTGATAAGCCGCTAACACTTGTTCGCGGCCGGCCAAGGCGCTGACCAGCATTATCAGCGTAGACTTGGGTAAATGAAAATTAGTGATGAGGCCGTCGACTACCTTAAACTGGTAGCCGGGATAGATGAAAATATCGGTCCAGCCCGAGCCTGCTTGCACCCTTCCGTCAGGCTGCCCTACTGTTTCAAGGGTGCGGGCAGAAGTGGTGCCTACGGCGATAACACGCCCGCCCGAAAGGCGCGCCTGGTTGATCAGCGCAGCGGTTTCGGTTGTGATGGAGTAATATTCGGCATGCATCTTATGCTCTTCAATGCGTTCCACTTGCACCGGCCGGAAAGTTCCTAAGCCGACATGCAAAGTAAGGCGAGCGATTTTTATGCCTCGCTCGGCTAGTTCGCTTAGCAGCTCTGGGGTGAAATGCAGCCCGGCAGTAGGTGCTGCCGCCGAGCCTAGCTCGCGAGCATAAACAGTTTGGTAGCGGTTCTTATCGGCCAATTTTTCTACGATATAAGGGGGTAAGGGCATCTGCCCTAGTTTGTCTAGTATCTCGAGAAATTGACCTTCAAACTGAAAGCGCAGCACCCGCCCGCCGGCATCAGTGTTAGCCAGCACGGTGGCCTTGAGCTCACCATTGCCAAAAATGATAGAAGTGCCTACCCGGGCACGCCGCCCCGGACGCACCAACACTTCCCAGTCGGTCAAGTTCAGCTGCCGCAGCAGCACCACCTCGATCTCGCTACTTCCTCCAAGTTTTTGTCCAAATAGCCGTGCCGGTAGTACTTTGGTATCATTCAGCACTAGGCAATCGCCTGCGCGCAAATAGTATACCAGATCACGAAAATGGCGGTGCTCTATTTTGCCTCCTGCACGTTCTAGCACTAATAAGCGGGAGGCATCCCGCTGAGGCAAAGGCGCCTGAGCTATTAGCTCAGGCGGTAGGTAAAAATCATAATCATTGATGTTAGACATCTAAATTAGTCTCCTAACTTAACAATCTCTACATCCCGATAATAGTATTTGATAATTTCGTCATAGGTATGCCCCTGCCGCGCCATGGCATAGGCCCCGTGTTGACTGATGCCAACTCCGTGCCCATAGCCACTACCGACAAACAGGAAACTAGCAGCCTGGGCTGGAGATGGTCGCCGTTGGCCATTGCGTCCTAGCAAATGATAAGCATCGGTGCGGTGCAATGTCTGCTGCCCGGCTGCAGTCGCCACCTGTAAACCACTCGGGTTTACGGCTAGCACTTGCCCGTTGGCGGCTAGGACACTGACCGCCGGAATATCTGCTTTAACAGTATAGACACGACTCTTTAGCCGCAAGTTGAGACGAATCGCCTCCCTTTCTAAAATGGTACTACCCATTGTACCGACGATCCGCAAACGCTCCACCCTGCCGGCAGGAGTATATGCCAGCGGCTCAACCGCCAGCACATCGCCCACATGGTGACCCATCTGCGCTAAAATTTGCTTTATCTCAGCGGCCGTAAGGCGCTCCTCCCAGTATTCATAAGGCGAGTTGGTCGGGTAGGGCTCGGGCACACTCTGCATGTGCGGTATAGAGCTACCCCAAACATAGACGGGGTTTTCCGTATGCCCACCAGCATCTGCATGGTAATAAACTGGCTTTATCTGGCCTTGGTGTGTAATTACCAACCCCCGGGTTTCTTGCACTGCCCGGTTGGAGTTGGCCGTTTCCCGGGAGTGATCGTAAACCTGACAACAAGTTTGGCTACACAGATCAAAGCCTTGACTGCCGTGTTTGCGGTAGGTCAGAGCCACAGTACGGGAGGCGATAGCCTGCACCTTCAAAGCCTCCAAGGGTTGGCTAGGGGACATCTCGCGAGGCACAACCCCCAGCAAGTAATCCTCTAAATCTACATAGTTGATAACCCGGAAGCGCCCGCCCTGCTGGCGTAGCTCCAGCCAGCCCCGATATGGCTTGTTATCAAAGTTGATAAAAGGCCCCTCGGCAGCAGCTAAGTAAAAATCTGATGCCGGCAGCACAGCTAGCACTTGCCCGCTACTGGTACAAAGTTCGCTCCGCTTCCCATCCGGCCCAACGACACGCCAGGTCTGCTCGGGGTGCTGGCTAGCTAACTCATTCTGCAGCGCAGTAGCGTTAGCTGCATCAGCGGCGTCACCCACCCATATTTGCCAGCTGCTTCCCGTCCAGGCGAGCACTGCCCGTTCAAAGCAACGCTGTAAGTCGGCGGCAGTAGCCCTATCTGGCAGGTCACCGCTGGCCACCCGATAACGGCCTCCTGTTTCTGGCCGAACCAGCCAGGTAGCTTGTCCCGTCTGTGTCAACAATTCGACAGGCCAAGTTTCGCCTGACGTTAACCAGCCTAGCTTAAGCCCGCCTGTGGAAGAAACTGTCACCTGAGACAAAGCCGACGCATTATAGTATAGCCCAACCCGGACTGGGCTCGTTCCCTGAGCATGAGCTGGCACTTGCGGCCAGACGGCTACGGCAGTAAGTAGCAGTAACAATACTCCCACTTTCCAATGTCGCAAAACGCTGCACCCCTTCATTCGAGTGATACCGCTTGTTTTCGACAAAGGGGCTGTCTTTTCCTGCGTGGGCATATTGCGATCTGCCGCCAGCGACCAATAGAAGGCTCACTCGCAAGTAGTTTTACAACTTAAGGCCCAATGGGTATGATATAATATCCCTTGTTCATCTAAAGCAACTACGACCTAGACGGAGGATATGAGATGAAACGTAGCCGGCCAATATTCCTTTTCTTTATGATAAATATCCTTTTCTGCATGGCTGCCAACTTCGCCCATCCGGTCACACCTACGCTCATTCAGCAGCGCAATTTTGGCGACTACATGTTTGGCGTTGCCCTGGCCTCCATGATGACGGCCAATTTTCTTTTTTCGCCCTTCTGGGGCAAGCTAGCTGGTTGGGTATCGAGCCGGAAAGTTATGCTTATTTGTGCCTGGGGTTATGCTATCGGCCAGATTATGTTCGGTTTCGCCGCAACCGAGCGGATGCTGGTTCTAGCTCGCATGTTTGCCGGTATCTTTACCGGTGGCATCTTTACCGCCTTCCTCACCTACTTGGTTAATACCTCTCCCCTGGAGGAACGAGGACAAAACCTAACTGTGGCTGCCACTATCCAAACGGTTGCCAGCGCCTTTGGCTATTTTGTCGGCGGCATGCTGGGCGAAATCGGGACAAGTATAGCAATCGGGGCCCAGGTGGTGCTCCTCGCAGCCTGCGGCATACTGTTTTATCTTGTCTGTGCAGACGACGCCAAAGACGAGCTGGAAGCTAACAACCTGAAAACCTTAGTCAAAGAAGCTAATCCCTTCGCTGCTTTCTTAGCGGGCAAGCAAATCCTCACTACAGCCTTGGCTACTATTTTGCTGGTCACCGCCCTAGCCAACCTGGGCAACAGCGGCTTCGATCAGAGTTTCAACTACTATTTAAAGGCTCAGCTAGGCCTTTCGCCCGGCTATAACGGCACAATCAAGGCATTTATCGGCTTGATCTGTTTGGCAGCCAACGCTACCGTGGGCATGTGGCTGATCAACAAAACCGATATTCGCCGCTCGAGCATCTACGTCTATCTACTCTGTACCCTAGCCATGCTCGGTGTGGTGCTGGTAGATGCAGCCGTACCCTTTATCCTTGCGAATGTTGTCTACTTCGGCTTCTTTGCCATCAGTGTCCCCCTCGCCCAGAGCCTAGTTGCTGATAACGCCCAAGCGAAAGATAGCAACTTGGTGATGGGCTACTATAACGGGCTCAAATCTCTCGGGAGCATCTTTGGCTCTCTAGCAGCCGGACTGCTGTATACGCTCAACCCCAAGTTACCCTTTGTGTTAGGACTAATTGCTTTCGCTTTTGCCACCCTTGCCGCTGCCCACTATTATAGGTTGAGCACGCTACGCTCCCCGGCGGTAGACAGTCTTGAGCAATAAACCCACGTAAGCTTATAGCCGTGAAAATAAAAAGCCGCCCTGACATCGGGGCGGCTTTTTCTTCGTTATGAACTTAAAGATGACGCTCCCAGCCTAGACTAGGTAGTCGATCTTAGCGTCGGGGAAATACTTGGGGATAGCTATCTCAAAAAATTCTCGTACCTCATTATACACTTCCTTTGGATAGACGAATTTGCCGTAGCCGAATTGACCATACTTATATCTTCGCTGCTCATCATCCATCGGCAACGTGCTTTCTGGGTTGCGGTCGAGAATATTGTTTTTGGCACGAGTAGTGTAGCGATGGGTGATTAACTCAAACCTCACGTCTGCTGCGCTAGCCCCTAATTGCTCCTGCAGATGCACCAACAGGCGGTCATAGTCTTGCTGCCAGTCGGGATAGACGAAAATAGGTGCAATTAAGAATCCTAGAGGATAGCCTGCCTCCTGTACCTTACGCGCCGCAGCAAGCCTCTCAGCTAGACGAGGCGTGCCCTGCTCATAGCGTTGGATAACCGAATCGACATTCAGACTAAAACGGAAGCGCGTGTGATTGTTATGCTCGATTCCCAGCAGGGAGTCAACATTTGTAAACTTAGTAACGAAACGAAAACGGGCCGACTCCTGGGCTGCAAAATAGCTAATGGCTGCCTGCAAAGCACCACTATAGTTCTCCACTGCTAGGGGATCGCCGGTGGCTGCCCCCTCAAACACAGTTACTTCTGGCAGGCGCGCAGTAATATACTCCCCGGCTTTCTCCAATATCTCCTCAATGTTGACGTAGATGCGAATATATGGCTTCCGGCCTAATGTAGTATTTAGATAGCAATACTCACATTTGCCTGGGCAGCTGGTGGCCAGAGGCAGTTGATAGTGGGCCGACGGTTTGCAGGTAGCAAACTCTTTACTCTTCCGAACCCCAACCACCAGCGTGCGCTTGGCCTCGTCGTACATTTCCTTTGCAGTCTTGCCTGGGATACCAGTCACCCGATTATGGGACCGGGTCTGGGATATTTCCACCCCAGGTTGGTCAAAAAAAAAAACGAAACAGCCTCTGACCCCGCTCATAGTCTAAAGCCTGGGGTTCGAAAATGACCCGCTGCGGGCGCCACAGATACATGACCATCACCTCAGCGATAAGATTCCCTCCCAAGCTTCTGCTATACCACTAGGGCGTTGCAGCGGGTAATACGATCGTCTGCCTACTACCAAGAACCGTAATAATTATTACGGAGCTGTTGCACTAACAGTTCAAAAAAATAAAGACGGCTCTTGGCGTTGATGCCAGGAGCCGTCTTTTGCCGTAAGAAAGCACCTGCATGTTTCTAAGGTAGCCTAGCCGTAAAACTAAAATTTCCGCAGGGGAGAATGGCCTTCCCCCGCTTTGTTATGCAAAAATAGTTCTATTAAGCAAAAAATGCTCAGCAGCAGGCTTTTTTTTTGCGTACCAGAGCATGAAGAAGGCGCATCGCGCCACGTTTTCAAAAAACGTTTTGCGACACGCCCGTCTTTTATTTTCTTGTAGTTGTTAGTGCATTAAGCTCCGTAGGCCTGCCAGATCAAGTCTAGGGTAGTATCTTCATCGGTGACCGTCGACTGGTAGGCTACCCGAGTATAGCGCAGGAAGACGTTGGCGACAAGGACTAGAGAGTCGCCGGGCTCTAGCTCATGGCTCGTTCCATCGTCTACCCAATCTACATCGTTCGGGCTAATCTGCAGCTTGACAGTAGCCGTATTGGCACCGGTATTCTTGATAAACCAAGTATAGTTGGGATGCCGGCTAACATCGTGAGAGGTGGAACCTACGAAGGTGGCACCCGTATTGACTGTCTCCGAGGCCTCCATATAGCTGGCGACGGCTGCTACCTGTAAGACACCGCTAGCATCCGTGAGTAGAGCCACATTGTTAACACCATCATTACCATAGATCAAAACGCTATCGGTGGTGTTATCGAGATCGCGAATGTCCAAATCGCTGGCGTCTACTGTGATACTAGCGCCGTTGTCTTGAATGGCGAGGGCGCCAGCATTGTCAGTAAGGAGCGGCAGATTAACTACGCCATCGCTACCATAGACCAGTACATTGTCGGTTGCATTATCCAAATCGCGGATATCTAGATCCGTAGCATCTACGGTGATACTACCACCATTATCTTGTATTGCTAAAGCACCGGTTACATCGGTAAGCAGAGGCTGATTAGCCACACCATCGCTACCGTAGACCAACACGTTATCACTAGCGTTATCGAGATCGCGAATGTCTAAATCAGTGGCATCTACTGTGATACTAGCGCCGTTGTCTTGAATGGCTAGGGCGCCAGCATTATCAGTAAGGAGCGGCAGATTAACTACACCATCACTACCATAGACCAGCACATTGTCGGTTGCATTATTCAGATCACGGATATCTAGATCCGTAGCATCTACGGTGATACTGCCACCACCATCTTGAATGGCTAGAACACCTGATGCGTCTACCTTTAAGGGTTGATCAGTGCCATTATCCAAACCATAGATTCGAGCCCTTAGCTCCGAGGGGGCATCTTGAAACACCTTAAAGTTTGGCATCACACTCACCTCTTCTCTTGATATTCTGCAGCTAGCCGCATTTGTATCAAGATATGCTGCTATACCAAACGGTGTTACTATGATAATGATTTTCGTACACAATGAGCATATATATTCTTTGCAACATATACTACTACAAAATCTAAACTAGAGAGGTGATTAGTGGTGGCCAGCATCTTTCTCCCGGCCCGTGGCAATACCTTCGTCTATCAATTTCGCCCTAATCTAAACTTTTCCCGCAACAAGTATCTGTCGATCGGACAGGACTTTAACGGTTCTTTAGGTTACACGTTACTCTATTTTAGGTCACGATCGGCTCTGCCCCCCAATGCCACCATTCTTAATGCCCAACTCCGGCTAATGGTCAATAATGTGGAGGAGGCTGATCCGCAAGCCACATATAAGGTGTGTAGAATCATAAGTAACTGGTATTGGCGCATGGTTACCTGGCGCACCTGTCCCGAGTATGATCCCAACCCCTTGCTGGTTTTCCCCTCTCCGAACACTGGACTACTCAATCTAGACTTAACCAGCCTAGTGCAAAAGTGGCACTCAGGGGAATACGCCCAATTAGGGCTGATGATCTTGGGAGCGTCAAACATGGCTCGGGGAACCTTTTTCCAAGCCCATTCCCTTGATGCGCTCAACTCGGATCTCTGGCCCCAACTGATGATCGAATACATCCTACCACAGGCGGTTATTGCTCCACCCACCTTTGTCGACAATAATACGGCACTGTTCGTACCAGCTAACAGCATCAGAGAATTGACGCAAGATGTCAGTCTCACCCGCATCATGACTGTCATAATAACTAATGCAGGACCAGGCGCTGTAACAGCCCACTTGGAAATTTCCGCCGACGGAGCCAACTTCGTCAGCAGTAGCGCCCCTCGCTTGATTCAACCCCTGGCAACTGACCGGCTGGTGGCCGATGTTTTTGCCCGCTATCTGCGGGTGGTCATATCTAACACGACTGGCACTGATGCCGATGTAACCGTCTATTTTCAGGGACAGATTGGCTAAAAAGCGGGGCTGTTCGCAAAGCTACCTTTTGCGAACAGCTCCGTCTCGCAATTAACCTGAGCTCTAGTAACGCACTTCCCCCCACCTCTAAGTTCTACTGGATTCATTCCCAACGCTCACAGCTAGGCATATTTAGCCTCTATCCCAATCTAACAATCTTGCTAGCCAAATCCATCAACACTTCATCATGAGTGGAAATAACCCAGGTCACCGCAGGGTTGTCGTTGGCATATTTACGGATAGCGTCTACCAGCAAGGTCCGGTGATGCTCCGATAAAGAAGCCGTAGGCTCGTCCAAAATGATGAGCTGGGGCTTTCCAGCTAGGCAACGCAAGAAGGCGATTAAGCGTTGCTCTCCCCCTGAAAGCCCGAGGTCAGTTGCATCTATAACCGTGTTTAACCCTTGGGGAAAGCTGGCGGCAAAGGAACTTAGGCCTGTTTGATGACATAGTTCGTTAATGGCCTCCACACTGATTGCACGCCCCAAGGCGATGTTTTCTAGGATCGCACCACTGAAAAAGGCAGGTTGTTGGGGCATGTAGCCTAACAACTGGCTAGGAATCCGCGATGAATAGGGGTCTTGTCCCCAAACCAATACCTTACCGGTGGTGGGGACTGTAAAGCCGCACAATAGGCGGAGAATAGTTGTTTTTCCGGAGCCCGAAGGCCCCACTAGGGCAACTAGCTGCCCCGTATCTATATCGATAGATAGCTGTTCAAAAAGAGTTACCTCGTCATAGTTAACACTAACGTTAGTCAGCCTCACCGGACAGAGGGCGTCGTGTTGGGTAAAGGCAGCATGGCTCGGTAATAGATCGCTTTGCTGGGGCTCTAGCACAGGCGCTATTCTCGCAGTAATACCATCTACGGCATGCTTGCTAGCCACCACACGTACGAGTGCACGCATAGGTGCAGATAACATGGTTATCAGAGAAGGTGCAGCCACAGCCTCCCCTGGCGTCAAATAACCTTTGAAATAGAATAGCGCAGAGACAGCAGCAAACAAACCTATCTTTAACCAGTAATAAATATAGCCGAAGTAGCCCGACAAACGGGTCAACAATCTAGAACGCACCGTTTTTCGCTTTAAGTCTATAGCGGCCTGCTCTAAGCGCGCTTGGGCATAGGCGATGGCGTTGGTTTGAGTCAAAATGTCTCGCCCTTGAAACAGATCTTCCGCTGCTTGTGTCAAATGGGCCCTACTCGCCTCCAGCTCGGCTCCGGCCTGCTTGACGCGCTTACCTAGGAAGAATACATAGGGTAGCGTTAGTAGCCAGGCGACAGTGACCAACCTCAGATCCATATATGCCAAAAATATGGTATATGCCAAGATACGCCAAAGGGATTGCACAAAATCGTGAGGGATCGATACCAATGGTTGTTCTAACTGAACCAGCGAATCTCTCAGATAGCTAACGAGGGTTCCCTCGCCAATCCTCGATACAGCGCGTTGGGTGATTGATAGTTTTACCCTGGGGGATCTGGTGGAGCTAACGAAATAAAACCGCCTTTTTTGGCGGCTTTTGATTTGATATTGCTACTTTAGACTTTCTAAAATGTCGACAATAGCCAAGATGATAAAGCATGAAATTATCCTTGAATTTCCTTAAATAGATGGCGGGCTTGATGCCGGTGGATGGCAATGTTATACTGAACTGTAAGGCGACATAAGATGTGACAAGTGGTTGTTGTGAGCGGCAGAGTTTCTTCTTTTTGCTCTACCCTAAGAGAAAGGTGGCTGTATATGTTTCGCATACGCCAACGACTCACGCCAACGATCGCAATTTTTGTAGAAATAATTTATTAACATATACTGAAGTATAGGAGGAAAAACATGACCATAGAAGCTTATGAACTTTTTGAAAAGCCTTATGAATTACCTATTGTAGACCAAGAAATAGTTAACTATTTTGAAACACTACCTATAGGTTTTTGGGATTTTGTTGATTACGAGAAAAAATATACACACTTTATACACGTGTATCCGGCCATGATGATACCTCCTATTCCGGAAACGATTCTGAGGATTATGAAAACTTATCAGCC
>JAAYHE010000010.1 GCA_012735505.1 Bacillota bacterium | reverse complement strand
TATCGATTGTGACGGTGCTGAGCTATTTCATCTTTACCAGACCGCAAGAAGGTCTTTTGAAAGTTTCAGCTAATGCTGGGCGCTGGATCATGATGATTACCTTCGGCGCGTCCTTCGGTAATACAATAACCAGTCGTATTTCAACCATTATTGGTCGTCTGCAATTTATTCTAGGAGACTGGTTAAAACTTTTCTAGCAAAACGATATCATATAAGCCCCGCCAGGCTGGTGGGGCTTAACATATGTTAGCGGAGCGACTATCTCCGAGAGGCTTGACGCATGGATTAAAGCAAAAAAGACCAAGCTATAGAAAAACTCTCGGGGAGGTAGGCGCACGCCGAAAGTCTTGCTTGTGTGGCAGAAAGTCGTGCACTATCTTGCGCCCGAGTATGCGAGGATGGCAAGGCTATGCTGCAGGAAAAAAGAAATCTTCGACATAAAGAAGGATTAGAAATGACAGTATCGTATACATATATTGCGCAGTGATACGTGCTGCGCGACTTTTTGTTGCCAGCTTTTGGTTTACTAAATCCCAAAAACTTTGCTATAATGATTAGGTAATTTAAAAAGGCCTACTCTGCTGATAAAGGAGGAAAAAAACAAGATGGCGCAGCTCAATCCGGACAAGATACAATCAATCATAGCCACTGACTGCGGTAGTACCACAACCAAGGCCATCCTAATTGAGAAGGTTGATGGTGAGTTCCGCCTCGTATCACGTGGCGAAGCCCCTACTACAGTTGAAGCTCCCTTCGAAGACGTCACCATCGGGGTGCGCAATGCGATCCGCGAGATCGAAGAGCTCGTTGGTAAGAAGTTTTTGCAGGATGACGAAGAGCGAGGTGTTTTGACACCGCGCGTAGAGCCCAATAAGGGTGTCGACCTCTATCTGTCTACCAGTTCTGCAGGCGGCGGTCTGCAAATGATGGTGGCAGGCGTTGTTAAAAACATGACAGCAGAAAGTGCAGAAAGGGCAGCTTTAGGTGCAGGTGCTATCGTTATGGACGCTATTGCTATTAACGATGGCCGGCAACCATACCAAAAGATTCAGCGCATTCGTGAACTCCGCCCAGACATGATTCTAGTTTCGGGAGGTATCGCCGGCGGAACTATTACTCACGTAGCCGAGCTGGCAGAGCTAATCGCAGCGGCTGAACCCCGGCCCCGCCTCGGTATCGGTTATAACTTACCAATTATTTATGCTGGTAACAAAGATGCTCGTTCTTATGTGCAAGAAATTCTGGGCAGCAAGACCGACTTGCGTATTGTAGACAACTTGCGCCCTGTACTGGAAGAAGAAGTATTAGGTCCTGCTCGTCATGAGATTCATAACCTGTTCATGGAACACGTTATGGCTCAGGCGCCTGGTTACAACAAATTAATGAAGTGGGCAGATGCCCCCATTATGCCTACGCCTGGTGCAGTGGGCCTTATTATTGAGAACACTGCTAAACAGGAAAAAATTAGTGTTATCGGTGTAGACATTGGTGGCGCTACTACCGACGTTTTCTCTGTTTTCCAAGACAAGTTCAACCGTACTGTGTCGGCTAACTTAGGTATGAGCTACAGTATTTGTAACGTTCTAACCGAGGCCGGCGATGAAAATATCTTGCGTTGGGTACCTTTTGACATTAATAGAGATGACTTAAGGAACCGGGTCCGAAATAAGATGATCCGCCCAACTACTATTCCACAAACCCTCGAAGACTTGGTTATTGAACAAGCTATGGCACGCGAAGCCTTGCGCTTGGCCTTTGAACATCATAAAGATCTAGCTGTTGGCTTGCGCGGTGTGCAGCAGAAGCGCGACATTAGCCAGACTTTCGAACAATCTGGTACAGGTGAAACCCTGGTCGACGTTATGGACCTCGGCATGTTGATCGGGTCTGGTGGCGTGCTCTCCCACGCTCCGCGTCGTATTCAGGCTGTTCTCATGATGTTGGATGCCTTCCAGCCCGAGGGTATCACCAGATTAACTGTTGACAGTATCTTTATGGCGCCGCAGCTAGGCGTGCTGTCTACCATACACCCGGTTGCTGCCAACGACGTATTCCAGAAAGACTGCCTGATCCGCCTAGGTACTTGTATCGCGCCTGTAGGAACTGCCAAAGAAGGCGATCCTTGCGTAACAGTCACAGCTACCTTGCCAGATGGCCAGCAGGTCGAGAAGTCTGTACCTTACGGCAGTATCGATACTATCCCGCTTGCGGACGGTTTTGCTGAGGTAGTAATTCGCCCGGCTCGCGGTTTCGACGTAGGCGAAGGACGTGGCCACGAAGTTAAGGCTACCCTCGAAGGTGGTGTCGGTGGCCTAATCATCGATGCTCGCGGTCGCCAGCCTCTGTATCTGCCTGAAGATACCGAAAACCGTATTCGCAAACTCTTAGAATGGTACAAAGCTCTCGACGTTTATCCGATGGACGTCTTAGCTAAGTATGCCAAGAAATAGCCTCACGAAGGGAGTGTATATAGATGGCTCACGCATATACCCCAGGATTAAAAGTTACTGACTCTACCATTGTTGTGAAGCGCCGCCGCCTCCCTATTTTAGGTGAGGTATTGGTTAACTTGGGTGATACAGTCACTTCGGAAACCATTGTTGCGCGCACCAAGATCCCAGGTGATCCGGAAACAGTTAACGTTGCTAATCTACTCGGCCTCGACCCAGCCGATGTACCCGAGTGCATGCTGAAGCAAGTGGGCGACCCTGTGAAGAAGGGTGAGGTAATAGCTTTAAAGAAAAGCTTTTTCGGCTTGTTTAAGTCGACCTTGGAGTCACCTATAGATGGTACAGTTGACAACATTTCGCCTATCACGGGTCAAATTACTCTCCGCGGTCCTTCGATTCCGATTGAAATTCAAGCCTATATTCCGGGCAAAGTGATCGAAGTCATCGACCGTGAGGGCGTTGTGATAGAGACTCCTGCAGCCCTTATCCAAGGTATTTTTGGTGTGGGCGGAGAGCGGCAGGGTGTCCTGCACATGGCTGTAAATGACCCGGCTGAGGTTCTAACCGAAGATAAGATTACGCCCGATATGAAGGGTAAAATTATCGTTGGTGGTTCCCTCTGCACCATCGGAGCTATCAAGAAAGCCGATGAAGTTGGTGTTGTCGGTATAGTTGTCGGCGGCATCATTGATAAGGATCTGGTGGAATTCCTCGGTTACGACATCGGGGTAGCCATTACCGGCCACGAAGATATCGATCTAACAATTATCATGACAGAAGGCTTTGGTCAGATCCGCATGGCCGAAAAGACCTTTAATTTGTTAAAGAGCCTAAATGGTCAAGTAGCTTCCATCAACGGTGCCACTCAAATTCGTGCCGGTGTTATGCGTCCAGAGGTTATTGTCGCGCTGGATGAGTTTAAAGAAAGGCATGACGAGGATGCTGTTGGCGAAGGTGGCATGAGTGTGGGCACGCCTATCCGAATTATACGCGAGCCTTATTTCGGTAAATTGGCTGTAGTAGAAGAGTTGCCAGCTGAACTACAGCAGATTGAATCTGAAACAAAGGCGCGTGTTTTGGTAGCTAGGTTACAAGATACCGGCGAACTGGTGACGGTACCTCGCGCTAACGTCGAGCTGATAGAAGAATAAAGTCTAAAACCAACTAAGAGGTCAAGTGATTAACTTGACCTCTTTTTTTTGCCTTTTTAGCATATAATGTGTTACAATTATAAAGTTATCCCTTCCGTTTTATATCTGAACTATTGTACGATATAAGAGAATCTATATTGCAAGGGGGGCGGAAAAGGTCTAAAACGACTGGTAACACGTTAATGGGGAATAGTCTAATTTCAAATAGAGAGAAAAACCTTTAATGTTGGGCAGGAAACACAGGGAGGGATGGCTAATATTAAATAGAGTTGCTCTATATAAATACAGGCAAAAGGAGGGTATTACATGCCAGTGGCAGCAAAGAATGTAACATCAATTCTTGCAACTGACGTGGGCAGCACTACCACCAAGGCAATTCTTATTGAGAAAAAAGAAGATGGTTATCATCTTGTTCAACGTGGCGAAATGCCTACAACGGTAGAAAAACCATGGGAAAATGTTATGGTAGGCGTCCGCAAGGCCATTCGCAGAGTCCAAGAACTCGAGCAGCGTCCGTTTTTGGAGGGCGACGATCTTATTCGTCCCAAACAAGGGAATAGAGGTGTAGACGTCTACGTTTCTACCAGCTCTGCCGGCGGTGGCTTACAGATGATGGTTTGTGGTTTGGTTAAGAGCATCAGTGCCACCAGTGCTCACCGTGCTGCATTGGGGGCTGGAGCGGTAGTGCTCGACGTCATCGCCGTTGATGATGAACGGTTAGATTCGGAGAAAATATCCCGGATTTCCCAACTGCGCCCAGATATCATTTTGATGTCAGGCGGTGTAGATGGAGGTTCGGTTACCTATTTGGCAGCAGTAGCAGAACTCATAACCCAGGCCAACCCGCAGCCGCGTTTCGGTAAGAGTTACAAAATACCTTTAGTCTATGCCGGTAATGTGGATGCACAGGATCTAATTGAAAGCATCGCAGGCGAAATGCTGGATGTACACCTGGTAGAGAATCTGCGTCCTTCTCACGACGTGGAAAATCTAGCTCCTGCACGTGACACCATTCACCAACTCTTCATGGACCATGTTATGGCTCAGGCGCCGGGTTACGAAGAATTGATGGAGTGGGTAGATAGCAACATCATGCCTACGCCTGGCGCAGTCGGTCGCATTATCTCCCTCATGGCTGAGAAATACAATGCTAATATTGTCGGGGTAGACATCGGCGGTGCTACAACCGACGTTTTCTCGGCGTTTGAAGGAACTTTTACTCGCACCGTTAGTGCTAACCTGGGTATGAGCTATAGTGTGACCAACGTATTAGAAGAGGCTGGGTTTGAGAATATTCGTAAATGGATTCCATTCACCTTAAATGAAGAAGAACTATGTAACTGGATCAGTAACAAAATGGTGCGGCCTACAACTATACCGCACACACTAGACTCCCTCATGGTGGAACATGCTATAGCGCGTGAAGCTTTACGCTTATCCTTCGACCACCACAAGAGTTTGGCTAAGAAGGTTGAAAAGGAGCAAGTCCAAAGCTGGAAAAAAGAAACTCAAATGTTCTTGTCAACTGGTGAAGACATTATCGACATGATTGAGCTCGACATGCTCGTCGGTAGTGGTGGAGTTCTCTCGCACGCACCGCGTCGCGCGCAAGCCATGATGATGCTGCTAGACGCCTTCCTGCCCGAGGGAATTACCGAGCTGGCCGTTGACTCTATCTTCATGATGCCTCACCTCGGGGTTTTATCCACTATATATCCGGATATTGCCACTGAGGTTTTTGATAGAGACTGTCTCATCCGCCTCGGCACTGCTGTTTGCCCTGTTGGCCGTGGGCGCAATGGCCAAAAGGTGATGACGGTCAAAGTCACCATGCCAGATGGAACGACTGTTGCCGAAGAAGCTGCTTATGGCGACTTAAAGGTCATTAAGGTGCCAGGTGGAGGCAAAGTTAAAGCGGAAATTACTCCCGAACGTGGTTTCGATGTCGGAGCTGGGCGTGGTCGCAAGCTAGAGCGCGAGCTCGAAGCTGGTCTTGCGGGCATTGTTCTCGACGCACGCGGCAGGCCGTTCAGCTTGCCAGAAAGCGAGTCGGAGCGAGTTGCTAAACTAACCCAGTGGATTGAAGCCCTGCAGGTTTACGATATCGAGAAAGTACGACATTACCAAGAGCAATTCCCAGTAAAAGAAGACACTGCTGCTGCTACGAAGGGAGGCAAGAAAGATGGCGGATTCCTTGCACGCCTCTTTGGTCGGAAATAAGTATATTAGCGTCAAGAAAATTCAAAAGACCCGTAGGTTGCCGATGCCCGGTGAAATATTGGTTAAGCCGGGAGACAAGGTTGAGCCTGAAACTATCGTTGCTAAGATTAGCCTTAAACCCGGTATTCCTTGGGTTATCCCGGTGGCTAGACAGCTGGGTGTTGAACCCTATCGCTTAGAAAACTGTATGCTAGTGAAAGTTGGCGACAAAGTCGAACAAGGCCAACCTATCGGTAGAGCAGACGAAACTGGAATTTATGGACGTAAGGTATACGAGGCACCTATTGGTGGAATTGTTGAGGAAATTTCCTTCCGTTCGGGCCGAGTAGTTATTCGTGAGGAATTTGGTAAAGAAGAACCCCCTGTTAGCTTCGACGCTTGTTTCGAACTTCGCTGCAGGCCTAACGAGCTGAGGCAGTATATGCTGCGAAACGTGGGTGACGAAGTAAAGAGAGGGCAGATCATTGCCAAGAAGGGTACTGGGCATGCTTACTCGACGAATACAGCTCGTGCGCCTATATCTGGTAAAATTACCGAAATTAACGAACATACAGGCTACGTAACCATCGCACGGCCATTCGAAGAGGTCGTCGTGAAGGGATATATTACTGGTACGGTTGCAGACATTTTACCAGAGCGTGGCTGCGTAGTTGAAACTCCTGCTGTCGTAGTCAACGGCATTTTTGGTGTAGGCGGAGAGACGCACGGCGAATTAGTAGTTGCTGTGCCTAGCCACGATGCGATCTTAGAGGAGCATCATATTACCGAAGATATGGAAGGCAAGATCATCGTGGGTGGATCCTTTGCCACCGACGAGGCTCTAGCTCGCGCCATGCAGATCGGTGTCAAAGGCGTTATTACTGGTACTGCTAGCTATCTCAATTTAGTTCGCTCGCTAGGTTGTAAGCTAGGTGTTGGTATTACCGGCACCGAAGACATTGATATGACCGTTATCTTAATGGAAGGCTTTGGCCACCTTAACATGCGGGAAGAAATCTTCGAGATTTTCAAAGCTGTAGAAGGCTACCATGTTTCCATCAACGGTGCTACACAGATCAGGGCTGGAGCTATCCGGCCGGAAATCATAGTGCCTCTCCCCGATTGGGATCAGGCTCTAGAATCTGAACCTGTGATCGATGAAGAACTAGTTGTTGGTGAAGTAGTGCGCTGCATCAACAAGCCTTACTTCGGCGAAATTGGTACTGTTATCAATGTTCCACGGGAACCGGTAGTTATTGAGACCGAGTGTAAAGCGCCAGTCGTAGAAGTTGAACTACGTGATGGTCGCAAAGTGATAGTGCCACGACAAAACGTAGAGGTCCTCTAGAAGCCTGAGTGGAAAGGGCGAGGCAGTCTCCTACTCTTGCTTTTTCCTTAGGCAGCATGTATAGGGGGAAACAAGGGGGGCAAACTAATGCCGGAAACTGGCAGGAGGTGAGCCCCCTTGTGGCGATGGGATCCGGTACATGTTACAACCCCTGAAGCAGCGGAGCAACTAATAGAGCGTATGGCAAATGCTGTCCACCGTTACGGCTTGGAAGTGCCTGCAGTATTCTTGCTAGAGGCTAGTAAACCCCTCTCTTTTGCAGCTAGTTCGTTAGTACACATGTTGACGCCTATCCTAGGTATCTATACCGATAGCGATCACATATTCTATGAGTTTGCCGAGGTTCTATCTGACCGTAGTTTGCTAGAAAAGTTTATTTGTCGGATAGAAGAACTCGCCAAAGAAGCCGATGCTCGTTAGCTCCAGCTGTTCTTAGACCTTGCCTGAGATCCTTTGTAACAACTTAGGGAGCTGTTCCTTGAGGAACGGCTCCCTTTTCGTGATATAATTTCGCGCTGAGGGGGAAATATAGATGCGTTATGTGATGGCAGACATTCATGGGCAATACGCAATGCTAGAAACTATGCTAGAGGAAATTGCGTTTGGAGCTGATGATCAGCTTTTTGTGCTAGGTGATTTGACCGATCGCGGGCCCGAATCTTTGGCAGTGATACGCTTCCTAATGCGCCAAAATAACGTGCAGGTAATCCGAGGTAATCATGACCAAATGATCCTGGACTATTTTGCAGGCAAGGCTGGCGCCAGAGAACGCTGGATGCGCAATGGGGGCGGTGTCACTAAGGAGGCCCTGCTGGCTCTTAGCAACAGCGAACGGCTTGATATTTTGGATTGGCTGGCATCCCTGCCCCTATATATTCTCCTAGATGAATACATTCTAGTACACGCCGGATTGAGAATGCGACCACATACATCGGTGACCGACTTGCTGGCTCAGCAAGAGCTAAATGATCTGATTTGGATTAGGGAGGATTTTTACGCTCATCCGGCTGTGCCAGGTCATAAAGTCATTTTTGGACACACTCGTACACCCCGCTTGTGGGGGAGCAACAAGGCTGAGATTTGGTACGATCCAGTTCATCACGATAAAATCGGCATTGACTGTGGAGCACATGCATTAGCTCGCGGCGGTCGCTTGGCTTGCCTCTGCCTAGACGATAACAGGGAGTTTTATGTCCCTTCATTAGTTCCCTAGTGGTTACGAATGTGTAACTTAGGGTTACGAATGTCTAACGACTCTTACCTTGATTCTCCATTACCTTCACTATAAGCTTAAATAGGACAATATTTCGTCACGCGAAAAAAGGAGTGGTAATGGTGGCATCTACAAAAGAAGCGGCCATGGAACATTCGGTGGTGGGTGGGCAAGGGGAATTAAGTCAACGACAGGTATTGAGTAAGATTTGGAATTTAGCTTTTCCAGCTATCATAGAGCAATTCTTGGTCACCTTAGTGGGTATGGCAGACATGATCATGGTAGGGAGGTTAGGGGCAAGCGCCATTGCAGCTGTTGGCCTCAGTAACCAGCCGATTTTCACAGCGAATGCCATATTCTCTGCCATCAGTATTGGTAGTACGGCACTGCTCGCCCGCCTGATGGGGGCGCGAGACATTAAATTTGCCAACAAGGCGGCACGCCAATCCTTAATTTTGGCTGTTATTACGGCCTCGGTATTGATGCTGGGAGTGTTCGCTTTTGCGCCCGCAATCATTCATTTCATGCAGGCAGAGCCAGATGTGGCTCCCTTGGCCATCACATATGCCCGTATCGTGGGTGTAAGTTTGGTTTTCTCGCTCACCAACCTGATCCTGAATGGTGTCCTCCGCGGCGCAGGCGACATGCGCACACCTATGCGGGTTAACACAGTCGCTAACTTGATTAACGTGGTTTTTAACTATCTGTTAATTTTTGGTGTAGGTCCGTTCCCCGAGCTGGGTGTGGCTGGGGCTGCTTATGCCACATTGCTAGCTCATTTAGTGGCCTTTTGCATGGTACTCTCGGTATTTTTCAGCGGGAAATTTGTTCTGCATTTCCGCAAAGATCAATCCTATCGGCCCGATTGGGGAATTATCAAACGTATCTTGAACGTCGGTCTGCCGGCTAGTATTGAGCAGTTAATTATGCGGGTAGGCATGATGCTCTATGCCCGTACAGTCTCTGGCTTAGGCACTGTGGCTTATGCGGCTCATCAAGTTGCTATCAACTCGGAGGGGATCACTTTTACCCCTGGCATTGGCTTTTCCATGGCCTCCACGACCCTGGTAGGGCAAAGTTTGGGCGCCGGTCTGCCTGAGCGAGCTAAACGCTTCGGCATAGCATCCCGACGTTTGGCCATGTTGACCATGGGTACCTTAGGTCTACTCTTGTTCTTCTTCCCAGCGCAAATCTTGGGTTTTTATACTAATGATGCTGAAGTTATTGAGCAGGGAATAGTTTGTTTGCGGATTATTGCCTTGGTGCAACCGCTAATGGGTGCTACCTTCGTGATGATGGGATCACTGCGAGGTGCAGGTGATACCCGCTTCGTTATGCTGGTAACCATGCTTGGTATTTGGGGCGGGCGCTTGGGAGCAGCTTATCTGTTCGTTAAGCATTTCGACCTAGGCTTAGCGGGTGCTTGGCTGGCTATGGCTGCTGACCATCTCGTCCGCGCCTCTATCGCCTCTTGGCGCTTCCATCAGGGCGGCTGGCAGCAAGCTAAGGTGTAGAATATAAAGTTAAGAAGGCGTTCTAGTGTGCCCAGCAGTGGGCTCTAGAACGCCTTTGCTGTTTGTTGGTCCCAATACTAGCAAAAGGTTCGCCGCGGCTATGCTCTTAATGTTTGCCGCTGGCGTTGCGTGCTGGTAGCCACCGGCGGTTGGTAGGAGCTGCGTCGCCAAGGGGAGCGGCCAGTAGTCAGAGAAGCAGCAATTTACTGCTGGCCGCTCCCTAATCCTTGGCTCCTTCGCTCTTTTAATTTATGGCTTCTATGCGCTTTACGGATGACGCGCCCCCCGCTACACGGATGCGCTTGTAGCGTACGCGTGACATATTGCTATATCTCTAGGGCGTCACGAGAAATGCCTAGCCGTGAATCACGCACGCTGGGTGGCCGTAGGCCGACTCGGGATCTTGTGGCCGGCAGCTCCAGCGCGTTAGTTAGCTTTTTGTCCCATGAGCCGGGAAAGGGGTTGGCGCACAGCCAAGTAGACAGGGTAAATCAGGGCTGAGCTGATGATGCCCCGCAAGGAATTAAAAGGAATTACGGCTGTTTTTACTAGGTCTAGGTGAGTTTCAGCGGGCAGACCCCACGCAGGCAGAGCCCAATAATAGTTAACTAATGCCATGACTACGACTAATGACAAGGTGCCGGCAATCAAGCTGAGCAGGAAGCCCCAGTGGTTGCGCCAGCGCCGATAGACTATACAGCAAGGCACGGCTAAAGCCGCGCTGGAGGCAAAGGCCATAAAGGCGCCAATAGGCCCCTCGCTGCCTTTAAATATGAGAAACAGTAAACACTTAATAAAAGCAATAGCTACTGCTGCGCCCGGCCCGAGAATAAAGCCGCCGAGAACGTTAGGTAGATCGCTCGGGTCCCACTTAAGGAATGGCGCGGCGGGAACTAGTGGAATTTGAATGGCATACATCAAGACAAACGACATGGCAGCCAATAAGGAGATCATTACCAGGTTACGAACATTGGTTTTCATTCTTGCTACCCCTCCCAAAAATAAAAGCCCTGGAATGACCTCCAGGGCATGAAAATAGCGTGTGCAGATATGCGCACCTTCTACCATCCGGACTATACCGTCGGCTCTGGAATCTCACCAGATCGGCCTTGCGGCTCGTGGGCTAGCTTACGCATTACCACCGGTCGGGAATTTCACCCTGCCCTGAAGGTTCTACCCTGATTATAAAGGGGTTAGTGTATAGGGTCAAGGGTATAAACTTGTAGGTCAGGCCTTTGAACAATATAATGGGGGCGTAGGATTTACAGGTCAGGTGGTGGTTAGGTTTGACTGTACAATTTATCAGTGAGTCTCCTGCGCACACGGCTGCCTTAGCCAGCAGCTTGGCTCGCATATTACGGGCGGGAGATGTTATCGTCTTCACGGGCAATCTAGGCACTGGCAAGACATATCTGGCTAAAGCCATTCTTGCCGACTTATGTCCTGATCAACTGGTTCACAGTCCCTCCTTTAGCCTGGTAAATATATACCAAGCACCAGAATTCCCGGTTTACCATGTGGATTTTTACCGCCTGCATAGTGAAGAGGAACTCTGGGCAGCCGGTTGGGAAGACTACTTAGACGGTTTTGGTCTTTTGCTAATCGAATGGGGCCAACGCTTTCCCGATGCTTTACCCCTTTCTTATCTGGAAATTTCCCTAGAGGTCATAGGCGAACAGCGGCGGCGTATCACGCTCACAGCCGTGGGCGAGAGAGGTCGCCAGCTACAAGAGGAGTGGTTAAATGCAATGGCTAGCCATTGAAAGCGCCACCTTGGTGGCCAGTGTCGCTGTCGGAGAGGACGAACGAGTCAGTGCAGAAATTACATCGCAGTCAAAGCTAACCCATTCGGAGCGACTACTGCCCATGATCGATCAAGCCTTAGCTCTGGCTGGATGTGAACTCGCTGCCATCGAAGGCATTATGGTGTCGGCTGGTCCAGGATCTTTTACAGGGTTGCGTATCGGTTTGGCTACGGCGAAGGGATTAGCACATGCACAGCCTCGCCGCTTATTTGCCGTATCAACCCTTGAGGCCCTGGCCTGGCAGCAGCCAGAAGGTATTGTAGTGCCCTTGCTCGATGCTCGGCGAGCCCAAGTTTATGCTGCTATCTACCGGCGCACTCTAGGCGGGCTAGAGCCACTTTTGTCGCCAACTGCACTGCCTTTGGCTGAACTCTTACAGTCTCCCTTGTTACAGGCGGAGCCTGTCCGTTTTGTAGGTGAGGGGGCGAGGTTGTATCGCGACCAAATCGTAGCTAGCCAACCCCACGCCCTTTTTGCCAACCCGGTGCACAATTGGCCGCGAGCTAGCAGTCTGGCTTTGGTGGCTTTGGCACTAGGGCGCCCCCCAGTTGGTGTAGCAGAATTGAGCCCTATGTATATTCGAGCTTCGCAAGCGGAACAGAAGCTAGAACGGCAGCGTAGGAGGGAAAAGCAAGGTGGCTAAATACCTGACAATTGCACCTATGCAATTAGCAGATATCGACGAGGTATTAGTCATAGAGCACCTTTGCTTTCCTACGCCTTGGTCGTGGTTTGCTTTTCATACCGAATTGAGTGAAAACCACTATGCCCTTTACATCGTTGGTAGGATGGGCGAGCGCATCGTTGCTTATGCTGGCGCCTGGCTGATTCTAGACGAGGCGCATATTACTAATGTTGCTGTTCATCCCGACTGGCAGGGCCATGGTTTCGGAAAGCAGATTTTACTAGCGCTCTTAGCCCGCGCTAAAGCCAAGGGAGCTTCCCGAGCTACCTTGGAGGTGCGGAAAAGTAACCATAAGGCGCAGCAGCTTTACCTGCGTAATGGTTTTGTCTTTCGAGGGGTGCGGCACCGCTATTATACAGACACCGGTGAAGATGCCTTGATCATGTGGAAAGACAATCTAGATGATGTTGCAGCTTTTGTAGAAATAACCGGCTAGGTGAGCACAATCTGGATGCCTGACGCAGAATCATCTTCTACCGGCTACAGTTCAGGAGGAGGATCAGCCTTGTCTCAGCCTCTGTTAACATTAGGTATCGAAACTAGTTGCGATGAAACATCTGCTGCTGTCGTCTTGGCAGGCAAGAAAATACTAGCCAACATTATTTCCACGCAAATACCTCTGCACCGCCGCTTCGGGGGTGTAGTGCCTGAAATTGCTTCGCGTCAGCACGTAAAAACAATAGTGCCGGTAGTGGAAGCTGCGTTAGAGGAAGCCAAGGTTAGTTGGTCCGATTTAGACCATATTGCCGTGACTGCCGGCCCAGGCTTAGTAGGCGCGCTACTGGTGGGACTCTCCTATGCTAAAGCCCTTGCTTATAGCTTAGAACTCCCACTGATAGGGGTAAACCATCTGGAAGGGCATATTTATGCCAACTGGCTGGTGCATGACGTGCAGTTCCCCATCCTTTGCCTTGTAGTTTCTGGTGGTCATACCGACCTGATCTACATGCCCCAGCACGGCCAATACGAGTACTTGGGGCGAACCCGGGATGACGCAGCCGGTGAGGCTTTCGATAAGATTGCTCGGGCTTTAGGGCTACCCTATCCGGGCGGGCCAGAAATCGACCGCCTGGCACAAACTGGAGACGAGACTCGTTATGATTTCCCGCGAGCTTGGCTAGAACCTGGATCTTTTGACTTTAGTTTTAGCGGGCTCAAATCAGCGGTATTAAACGTAATCAATCAACAACGCCAGAAGAAAGGGCTAGCTTTACCTTTGGCCGATTTGGCAGCTAGTTTTCAAGCTGCCATAGTCGACGTTTTGGTGGCTAAGACAATTGACGCTGCCCTCATGAAAGAAGTAACGAGCATCTATGTGGCAGGCGGCGTAGCTGCCAATCGGAGCCTGCGACAGAAGTTAAGCGTGGCCGCCCAGACCGAAGGTTTAGAGGTTTGTTTTCCGCCCCTAGAGTTATGTACCGATAATGCTGCTATGATAGCTGCGGCTGGCTTCTACCGGTGGCAGGCGGGTGATGTAGCCAATCTATATTTAAATGCTACCCCCAATTTGCCTTTAGCAAGCTGGGCACCTACAAGTGGCTAATCTGTGGATAAGCTGTGAATAACCCTGGCTATAATTATCCACAAATCTTATGTGCAGTTTGTGGATAATGTGGATAAGTTGGGGGATAACTTGTATTTCGGGGATTAGCTTGTGGATATGTTTGTGAATAAAACGAGCTGCGTCAGACTTACGTTAATCTGCAAACTTCGACAGAATTAGCAATAAGTAGGCTAGGAGCGAGGGTAGCATGACAGATAAACAGAAGATCAGGCAAGCTATGTTGCAGCGGCGCCAAGCATTATCCGAAGCAGAACGGTCGCGAGCGGGGGCCCAAGCCTTAGAGCAGGTTAAACCCCTACTAGCCGACTGCCAGCGCGTCATGCTCTATATGCCCTTTCGAGGCGAGCTAGATACGCTGGTAGTGGCTAAGTGGCTGGAGGAGGCAGGGAAAGAGCTAGTATTACCTTTAACTGACAAAAAGACCCGGATCTTGACCCCGGCCTTGGTGGCAAGCTTAACGGCCCTCCAGCCTGCGGCTTATGGCATTTTGGAGCCAAAACCGGGGCATTATCAGCCGGTGCCGCCCACTAGTTTAGACGCGGTGATTGTGCCTGGCGTTGCCTTCGATCCTTTTGGTTACCGCATCGGCTATGGTGGCGGCTATTACGATCGTTTTCTCCCGCGTCTGACTAGTGATTGTCTCACCATCGGGTATGGTTATGAGTGGCAAATTGTTGATCGCTTGCAGCCCGACCCTTGGGATCAGAAGTTGCGTTATATTGTCAGCGATGCGGCCCAGCGTAGCACATGTTAGAGCGCAGCCTTTGGGGGTGCCAACAGCATTATGCTATATCCGTAGGGGCGTCCTGAAAAATGAGCAGCCCCCTAGGGCTGAGCATTTTGAAGCACGCCCGCCTGCGAGGCCATGGGGCGGCTGAGAGCTTATCGCGGTTATGCTTGCATATTGCCTTCGGTGTTGCCGTTGCGGTCATCCTCGCGCGCTGGTAGCCAGCGTCTGCTGGTAAGAGCTTCGTCGCCAAGGGGAGCGGCCAGAAGTCTGTTGAGGCCCACATTTACTGCTGGCCGCTCCTCTATCCTTGGCTCCTTCGCTCTTTTGATTTGTGGCTTCCATGCGCTTTGCGGATGACACGCAACGCCGCTTGACCCTACGCGTTCCATTACGGGCGTGCCTTGGAGGAGATTGCTCCACGACAATTTCCTCCGCGGGACACGAACTACCATCAATAACACACATGGAGGAAGTCGTTGTGCAGACAGGAATGTACTCACCAGCAGAAGTAACTAGCAATTTGAGCGATACCGGCGACACTAAGGCTACCCGTCCGGCCTTGGATCTATGGTTGTTAGGCGCATTAGCGGGGGCCTATATTTCCATCGCCGGGTTAGTGTCCCACGTCATTGGCCACGACATTGCCAATTACCTAGGGGTAGGGGTGGCGCGTTTTATTTCGGGCAGTGTTTTTACTCTAGGGCTGGCTCTGGTCGTTTTGGCCGGTGCCGAGTTGTTTACTGGTAACTGCCTGATTATTATCAGTGTCTTAGATAAACGGGTCAGCTGGCGGGCAATGTTCCGTAATTGGATTATCATCTGGTTAGCCAATGGTGTGGGTTCCTTACTTGTAGTTGGCTTAGCCTTAGCGACCAATATTGGCTCCCTTAATGGGGGGGCTGTAGGCGAATATGCGGCAGGAGTGGCCGCTGGTAAATTGGCTCTGCCTTTTGGCGTAGTCTTTGCCAGGGCTATTTTTGCTAATTGGCTGGTTTGCTTGGCTGTTTGGCTGGCCAGTTCGGCTAAAGATGTGGCTGGTAAAATCGCCGGCATGTATTTGCCCATCATGGGTTTTGTAGCTACCAATATGGAGCACGTTATCGCCAATATGTTTAGTATTCCCTACGGTTTAGCCGTAGCTGGCAACCTCAACGCTCAAACTTTTGCCCAGTTTGCCCTCAATAACCTGCTGCCGGCTACCTTAGGCAATATCGTTGGCGGTGCACTGCTAGTGGGCGCAATGCATTGGTATCTTTTTTCCCCTAATCGAGCCAAAGCTAAGTAATCTACTCTCTATTCTCTGTCTCGCCACTGGGGCATAATTTTCCTTTACAGGGGGTATCTTCATATCGGTAGGTTTCTAGACGATTTGGGTCGATTGGGCGAGGAAAATAGAGAAATCAAGAAAAAAGAGGCTCCTATCTGCTTCCATCGCCCTAGATGGCAATTGTCTTTATTTGCATATCTAACAAGCTAGTGGGTATATTATTATTAGCACTCCTCGGTGGCGAGTGCTAATAACGCCCTCACCACCACCATAATTTAGAGTAAGGAGGTTATCAGATTGAATCTGCAACCATTAGCAGACCGCATCGTAGTAAAACCCTTAGCTCAGGAAGAAAAGACTAAGAGTGGTATTGTTTTGCCAGATACCGCTAAAGAGAAGCCCCAAAAGGGTGAAGTGCTGGCAGTGGGTCCAGGTCGCATGACTGAAGACGGTACGCGTCTACCCATGGAAGTAAAAGTCGGCGACAAAGTGATTTACTCCAAATACGCTGGAACTGAAGTTAAGATCGACGACGAAGAATACTTGATTCTGAAAGAGACCGACGTACTAGCAATCGTTAAGTAAGGAGGTTACATAGATGGCTAAGCAGATATGCTTTAACGAGGACGCTCGCCGCGCTTTGCAGCGGGGTATAGATGCTCTTGCCGACGCTGTTAAAATTACTCTCGGACCTAAAGGGCGTAACGTAGTCTTAGATAAAAAATTCGGCGCTCCCCTCATCACTAATGACGGGGTTACCATTGCGCGTGAAATAGAGCTAGAAGATGCTTTTGAAAACATGGGCGCCCAGCTAGTAAAAGAAGTTGCTACCAAAACTCAAGATGTAGCTGGTGACGGTACTACTACAGCTACCCTGCTAGCCCAGGCCATGGTACGCGAAGGGCTGAAGAATGTAGCGGCTGGTGCTAACCCCATGGATGTCAGACGTGGTATTGAAAAGGCAGTTGCCGTTGTCGTTGAGGAAATCAAGAAGCAGGCTGTGCCTATCGAAACTAAGGAAGCCATTGCTCAGGTAGCTTCGATTTCCGCCGACGACAAAGAAATTGGCGAACTCATCGCCGACGCCATGGAAAAAGTAGGCAAAGATGGCGTCATTACTGTGGAAGAATCCAAGACTACCACAACTCAGCTAGAAGTTGTGGAAGGTATGCAGTTCGATCGTGGTTATGTGTCCCACTACATGGTCACTAACGCCGAGAAGATGGAAGCTGTTCTCGAAGAACCTTACATCCTCATCACCGATCGCAAGATTTCGGCAGTCCACGACATTCTACCTGTCCTTGAAAGGGTTGTTCAGAGCGGCAAACCTTTACTTATCATCGCTGAAGATCTAGAAGGTGAAGCGCTAGCTACCTTGGTGCTGAACAAGCTGCGGGGTACCTTCAACTGCGTAGCTGTGAAAGCACCTGGTTTCGGTGATCGCCGCAAGGCCATGTTAGGCGACATTGCCACTTTGACCGGCGGTACTGTCATTTCCGAAGAAGTCGGTCTGGAGTTGAAGAACGCCGATATCACCATGCTCGGGCAGGCTCGACAAGTTGTTGTCTCTAAGGAAGAGACTGTCATCGTTGACGGTGCCGGCGACCAAAAAGCAATCCAGGAGCGCATTTCTCAAATCAAGGTGCAGATCGAAGAAGCAACTTCTGACTTTGACAAAGAGAAGCTACAAGAGCGCTTGGCTAAGCTGGCTGGCGGCGTAGCTGTCATCCAAGTTGGCGCTGCAACTGAAGTAGAGCTCAAAGACAAGAAGAGCCGTCTAGAAGACGCTCTGGCAGCTACTCGCGCAGGCGTAGAAGAGGGCATGATCCCAGGCGGTGGCACTGCTCTCCTAGCAGCTATTCCTGCTTTAGGCGAGTTAGAGGTTGAAGGTGACGAAGCTACTGGAGTAGCCATCGTACGCCGGGCTCTAGAAGAACCTGTACGCCAGATCGCCGATAACGCTGGGCTCGAAGGCTCTGTCATTGTTGGCAAAGCTAAAGAGCTCGAAGCCGGTTGGGGCTTTGACGCTAGAACTGGCGAGTATGTCAACATGATGGAGGCAGGTATCGTTGACCCAGCCAAAGTTACTCGCTTTGCAATCCAAAACGCTGCTAGCATAGCGGCCATGGTTCTGACTACTGAAGTGTTAGTAGCAGATCTGCCCGAACCTCCAGCCCCAGCAGGTGGCGCAGGTGGTATGGGCGGCATGGACATGATGTAAGATATATAACTGCAAGATAGCGAGGCAGGCTAGCTGATGCTAGCCTGTCTTTTTTCCTACGAGTTTGACAAGAAAAAGTAGAATTGCTATAATCATGCACATCTTGGCGGGTAGGAGGTGCCATGTGTGTCATCTGATTTGCGACAAACGGTGGCTGTAATAGATTTTGGTGGCGGGGCCGGTGCTCAATCTCTGGCGCGCCGCATTAGGGCGTTGGCAGTATATAGCGAGGTTTGGCCTGCAGATCTAGCAAGCGAGCGCTGTCGTTCGGTGGCTCCAAAAGCCATAATTCTAATTGCTGATGCAGACCATAGCCAAGCTGCTTCACCTTTTCTAGACCTTGATATGCCTGTATTGCAAACAGCTGCTGCTGATGCTATTAGCGATGATAGTTTGCAAGAATTTTTGTTTCAGACAGCCGGCTGCAGCCGCGATTGGTCGATGGCCGCCTTTATTGACGAGGCGATTGAGCGTATAAAAGCTCAGGTAGGAACAGCTCCGGTGGTTTGCGGTCTCAGTGGCGGCATTGATTCTGCTGTTGCCGCGGTCCTAGTGCATAAGGCTGTAGGCAGGCAGCTTACCAGTATTTTTGTTGACAACGGCCTGATGCGCCAGGGCGAAGTGGAAGAAGTGAACGAAATTTTTGGCCGACGCTTGCAGATGCAGCTGGTCAGCGTCGATGCCCGGGAGCGGTTCTTATCTAAACTTGCTGGAGTTACCGACCCAGAGCAGAAACGAAAAATTATTGGTACCGAATTTATCCGGGTGTTCGAAGCAGAAGCTAGGCGTTTAGGGCAGGTTCCCTACTTAGTTCAGGGCACAATTTACTCTGACGTAATAGAAAGTGGAGCAGGTGCTGCTGGCCTGGTAAAATCCCATCATAACGTTGGTGGCTTACCCGAGGATATGGAATTTGAACTGGTAGAGCCCCTGCGCCAGCTGTTCAAAGATGAGGTGCGGGAGGTAGCCGCCCTCTTAGGTTTGCCTGAAAGCATCATTTATCGGCAGCCTTTCCCAGGTCCTGGCTTAGCAGTGCGTTGCCTAGGGGAAGTAACGGCCGAGAAACTAGCGATTTTACGCCAGGCTGACGCCATCGTCACCTCGGAGATAGAGCGAGCCGGTCTTAACCGTTCTGTTTGGCAGGCCTTCGCCGTCTTGCCTGATGTGCAGACGGTTGGCGTAAGCGGTAGCCAGCGCACCTATGCCCACCTGATTGCTATCCGTGCCGTCAACAGCGTCGACGCCATGACGGCAGAGTGGACTCGTCTACCCTATGACCTCTTGGAGCTCATGGCTCAACGTATCATAGCCGAAGTGGATGGCGTTAACCGCGTCGTTTACGATATTACGTCTAAACCACCCGGCACCATCGAGTGGGAGTAGCCCTAAGTGCATATGGAGACCAAAAGGGGAACGATAATTTTCGTTCCCCTTTTTTGCGCTAACGCCCGGGTAATTTCCCCCATGGCCGGGCAACATCTTGACTGGCTTTCCCCTGTAAGAGTTAGTTACAATGGATAAGTGTATAGGAGGTACATAACATGGAACGACTGAAGAAGCAGATCGAATTTCTAATTGAGATAGACAAGATTAAGCATGTCTTTAGAAAAACAAGGCTCTTTGATGGTTCGCGCTATGAAAATGACGCCGAGCATGCTTGGCACCTGGCCCTGATGGCTATGGTGCTCAGTGAGCATGCCAATAAGGAAATTGATGTGGCCAAAGTCATCAAGATGGTGTTGATCCATGATATTGTAGAGATCGACGCTGGGGATGTGATGGTTTACGACCAGCAAAACCGGCAATTGGTTACAGCCAAAGAAAGCGCTGCCGCCGAAAGGATCTTTGGCCTCTTGCCGGTGGACCAGAAAGAGGAGTTCATCAGTTTATGGGCCGAGTTCGAAGCCAGGGAGACTCCCGAAGCCAAGTTTGCTGCTGCCATAGATCGTTTGCAGCCCATCCTACAGAATCACCTCAACGATTACCATGCTTGGCGAGCCTACGGCGTTTCCTTTGCCATGTTGCATGCTAGCAATCGCCATGTGCGAGAGGGTTCAGAAGCAATCTGGAATATAGTGCAGCAGATCTTTGCCGATGCCAGAGACAAGGGGGCCCTAATACAAGAGCCTAATGCTGAGTAGTGGCTCCGGGTCGGGAGAACTGCTCTCAACTTTGCTGCTATCTGTTCGAAACTGTAATATCATAAATTTCTCTTAACACCACTTGACGAGTAATTTTATCGGTGCTAATATGAGCCTGAGGTTAGGAATAATCATATATACTAAGAAAGTGCGTCTAGGGTTCCGTGGATTTTCCAGTCTGGACCGAGCGACGTAAGCCACACTAGGGTGTGGCTACACCGGTGGGATAAAAGCCCGGGCGGGGAGGTTTCACTAAAACTTCCCCACCCGGGCTCAATTTTTCTAGGCTGGTAAATTGGGTACACTAGACCGACCGGATACACATCTATGCATAAGACGAGCTGATGCGAGATGTGTGCCGACCCAAAAAATTAAGGAGGAAGGATCAGTGCTAGAGAGACTTTTTAAGCTCAAAGAGAACAACACCGATGTTAAAACAGAAATTCTAGCCGGTATCACAACTTTCATGACGATGGCCTACATTATCATCGTCAACCCTGAAATCTTGTCGGTAACAGGGATGGACCGCGGAGCTGTTTTGGTAGCCACCGTGTTGTCGGCAGGTTTAGCAAGTATTCTTATGGGGCTTTATGCCAACTATCCCTTTGCCTTGGCCTCGGGCATGGGGCTAAACGCTTACTTTGCTTATACGGTTGCACCTAAGGTAGGCTGGCCCGGCGCCCTCGCTGTGGTTATGACTTCTGGTATCCTATTCTTTGTTCTTACAGTAACCAATGTTCGGGAAGCAATTGTTAATGCTATACCGCAGAGTTTAAAGATGGCAGTTACGACTGGTATTGGCCTCTTTATTGCGCTTCTTGGTTTCCAGAATGCAGGGATTATCGCCTATGACCCTGGTGCTAACGCCTTTGTCCTAGGCAAATTGAGCGAACCGAGTACCCTTTTAGCTCTATTTGGCCTAGTGTTTACTAGTGTTTTAGTTGTAAGAAAAGTAAAGGGTGCCTTGTTATGGGGTATCCTGGGAACGACGGCTGTGGGGATGCTTACTCGTATTGTTCCCTTACCTACCGGCCTTAGCAGTTTCGTAGCTGCCCCACCATCTTTAGCACCAACGGCGGGTAAGTTTGTCCAGGGTTTTAAAGATATGTTCGCCGTGGCAGGTTTCGGTTTTATCCCTATGGTGTTCTCCTTTGGGTTTGTCGACCTGTTCGACTCGATTGGCACTTTTGTTGGTGTTGCCAGCAAGGCCAATATGTTAGATGAGAATGGCAATTTGCCGCGGGCTGACAAGGCGCTTATGGCTGATGCTGTCGGTACTATGGCAGGAGCAGCCCTCGGTACTAGCACTGTAACTACTTTTGTTGAAAGCGCCGCCGGCGTGGCCGAAGGTGGCCGCACTGGATTGACCGCTGTTGTCACCGGTCTGTTGTTTATCGCTTCCCTTTTCTTGGCGCCTCTGGCCTTCATGATTCCAGGTGCTGCCACCGCACCTATTCTGATTATCGTTGGTGTGTTCATGATGGAGCCGGTGACCAAGATCAATTTTGGCGATTATCTCGAGGCTATTCCTGCTTTCTTAACGATTGCTATGATGCCTTTCTCCTTCTCCATTGCCGACGGTATCGTTTGGGGCATTCTGGCTTACACTGGTTTGCGCCTCTTATCTGGCCGTCATAAGGAAGTTTCTGGAATGATGTATATCTTGAGTGCCCTATTTATTGTCTGGCTGATTTGGGGCTAGGGCAGTACGAACAACGGGAGGGAAGTCTGCCCAGACTCTCTCTCGTTTTTTATTCCAGCGTTAAATAACAAGAAAGGGGTAATTGCTGTGAGTACAGAGCCGCGGGTGCTGATTGTCTTAGGTAGTGATTCAGATTTGCCAGTGATGGCCGCTGCTTGTTCTACCTTTGACGAATTTGGCGTGCCCTATTCGTTACGCATTTTATCGGCCCACCGGGTGCCCCATGAGCTTGCTACCGTGGCTACAGCTGCCAAAGATGATAACTACCAAGTAATCATTGCCGCAGCTGGTATGGCCGCCCATCTGCCAGGGGTGATTGCAGCCCATACTACCTTGCCTGTAATCGGGGTGCCCCTGCAGAGCAAAGTATTAGACGGGCAGGATGCTCTTTATAGTATCGTGCAGATGCCTCCAGGAGTGCCGGTGGCTTGCGTCGGCATCAATGCAGCTAAGAACGCTGCTTTGTTAGCTCTCCAGATCCTGGCTGCCAGCGACAGCGACCTCAGTGACGCCCTTATCCGCTACAAGCAGACTATGGCAGAAACCGTGCTTAATAAGGATAAGAAAGTGCAAGCTATTGGATATAGGGCCTACTTGCAGGAAAGGGGTTAATGCCGATGATTGAACGCTACTCGTTACCAGATATGAAGGCAATTTGGACTCTCGAGCATAAGTTTCAACGCTGGTTAGATATAGAGGTTTTTGCTTGCGAAGCTTGGGCAGAGTTAGGTGTAATTCCCCGCGAAGACGTGGAGTTGATCAAGCAGAAAGCTAGTTTCACGGTCGAGCGTGTTTTAGAAATTGAAAAAGAAACAAATCATGACGTGGTAGCCTTCACCCGCTGTGTTGCTGAAAGTTTAGGCCCAGAATCCAAATGGATACACTATGGCTTGACTTCTACCGATGTGGTGGACACGGCCTTGGCGGCAATATTAGCAGAGGCCCTCGACATAATCTTGGCCGACATTGATGACCTGCTAGCCGTGTTGCGAGAGCAGGCCCAGGTCCATAAGTACACGGTGATGATGGGCCGCACCCATGGCGTGCATGCCGAACCGACTACTTTTGGTTTAAAAATGGCCCTCTATGTTGCAGAAATGGAGCGTAATAAAAAACGTCTTACCGAGGCCCGGGCTAACATCGCTTATGGCAAGCTCTCGGGCGCTGTAGGTACCTATGCTAATATTGATCCTTTTGTAGAAGAATACGTTTGTCACCGCATGGGCTTGCAGCCAGCCCCTATTGCCACACAAACTTTGCAGCGCGACCGGCATGCGGAAGTTCTGGCCACGCTGGCCATTATCGCCGGTTCCTTAGAAAAACTGGCTACTGAGATTAGGGGGCTGCAAAAGACGGAGACGCGAGAAGTGGAAGAACCTTTCCGGCAAGGGCAAAAAGGATCTTCCGCCATGCCTCACAAGCGCAACCCTATCTTATGCGAACGAGTTTCCGGTTTGGCTCGGGTGGTGCGCGGCTATGCAGCGGCAGGGTTTGAAAACATTGCCCTTTGGCATGAGCGCGACATCTCCCATTCCTCGGTAGAACGCATCATCTTACCCGATGCTACTTTAACGGTTCATTATATGCTGCACCTGATGACGCGGGTGGTACGCGATTTACATGTCTATCCCGAAAACATGCGGGCCAACATAGACAAGACCCACGGCCTCGTCTTTTCACAACGGGTGCTCTTAAGTTTGGTTGAGCGGGGTATGACCCGGGAGCAGGCCTATGATTTGGTGCAAAGTCATGCTATGCAAGCTTGGGAGACCGGCTCTGACTTCTTATCGTTGTTGCTCGCCGATCCAGCGATAACCGCTGTCTTGCCGGAAGCAGAGCTGCGAGCTTGCTTTGATCTATCGTATCACCTCAAAGGAGTAGACCAAGTATTTGCCCGTTTAGGGCTGTAAGAGCTCAGGCGTCTGGAAAATCAGGTTTTACTGATAAGGAGGCTAAGAAAAATGGCAAAAGCTATTTGGCGGGAACTGGGACTTAAAGACCATGAATACGAGAAAATCGTCGCTCTGCACGGACGCGAACCTAACCAGCTAGAGTTAGGGCTCTTCGCTTCGATGTGGTCGGAGCATTGTAGTTATAAACACTCACGACCAGTGTTAAAGACTTTTCCGACGGAAGGTCCTCAAGTGTTGCAGGGACCCGGCGAAAATGCGGGTGTAGTTGACATTGGCGATGGCCAAGCTGTTGTGTTTAAAATGGAGAGCCATAACCATCCGTCGGCTCTAGAGCCCTACCATGGAGCAGCAACCGGTGTGGGCGGTATCGTGCGCGATGTTTTTGCCATGGGGGCGCGGCCTATCGCCTTGCTCAATTCGCTCCGCTTCGGCGACCTCAAGGAAGCACATCAACGCTACCTATTGCGGGGAGCAGTAGCCGGTATTGCCGATTATGGCAACACCCTCCAGGTACCGACCGTCGGTGGCGAGGTCTATTTCCATCCTAGCTATCAGAGTAACTGCTTAGTCAATGCTATGTGCGTCGGCCTGGTAGAGCATGCAGCTCTAGCCAAGGGCGTAGCTAGTGGGGTTGGTAATCCGGTTATGGTCATCGGCGCAGCTACCGGGCGTGAAGGCATCCACGGCGCTACCTTTGCTTCCGACGAACTGGGGGCAGAGGCCGAGGCACCCCAGACGGTGCAGACGGGCAATCCAGAATTGGAAAAACGCCTGATGGAAGCTTGTCTGGAGCTGATCGAAGGCCGGGCTATCGTCGGCATGCAAGACTTGGGGGCAGCCGGTTTTACTTCGTCCGGGAGCGAAATGGCCAGCCGTGCTAATACTGGCTTAGAGCTAGACGTAGCCCTTATCCCGAAAAGCGAACCCAACATGACCCCCTATGAGGTTATGCTCTCTGAAACGCAAGAGCGCATGTTAGTCGTCGTGCAACCAGAACGGGTGGAAGAAGTGCAAGCTATCTGCCGGAAGTGGAATCTGGAGGCAGTGATTATCGGCCGAGTTACCGACGACGG
>JAAYHE010000071.1 GCA_012735505.1 Bacillota bacterium | reverse complement strand
TCAAATTAAGTATAGTTTTATTAGTAAAAGACAATGGGAGAATATATATGAAAAGCAAATTGCAGGGTGAATTAATGTTGCTCTTAACGGCTCTAATCTGGGGAGCCTCGTTTGTAGCCCAAAGAGCAGGCATGGAACACATCGGGCCTTTTACCTTCAACGGTATCAGATCCCTCCTAGGGTCATTAGTTTTGGTCCCGCTTATTCTTGTGCGCCAAAGAAGGCAAAGCCCAATGACCAGGGAGCAAAAGAAGACCTTGCTACTAGGTGGAGTTCTATGCGGCATCGTATTGTTTGTGGCCAGCTCTTTGCAGCAGCACGGCATGGTTTATACGACAGCCGGCAAAGCTGGCTTTATTACGGCCCTATATATCGTGCTCGTACCGATTTTTGGGCTATTTTTGAAACAAAAAATCCGCCCCGCCCTCTGGTTTTGCGTAGCACTCGCAACTACAGGCCTCTATTTGCTCTCTGTATCAGAAGGGTTTTCAGCCATCAATCGGGGGGATGCGTTGGTGCTGGCTAGTGCTGGCGTTTTCGCCGTCCATATTTTAATCATTGATCATTTTTCCCCCCAGACAGATGGCGTAAAAATGTCATGCTTGCAATTTCTTATTTGTGGACTTCTATCCATTCCCTTTATGCTAACTCTTGAAGTTATCAGTTGGCCCAGCATTCTTGACTGCTGGCTGCCTATTGGCTATGCTGGTGTTCTATCTTGCGGGGTTGCCTATACTCTACAAATTATTGCTCAAAAACAAACCGAACCAACTATCGCTTCGCTAATTCTCTCTTTAGAATCAGCCTTTGCGCTCTTAGCCGGAATGATTCTCTTACGAGAAAAACTATCCGTGCGGGAAGCTCTCGGCTGCCTCGTGATGTTTATGGCTATCATATTGGCCCAGCTGCCGGAAAAACGGAGCCCTGATGCTCCGCGACTGCTGAAAAAGTCGTTATAGGGCCATGGGAGCGCCATGAGAAATGAATAGCCTACCGATGGTGTTATTGAAAAACGGTCGTAGTCATGCCAAACCGGGTCGATGCATTCAAGCAGCGGGCGTGTCGGCGATGATAGACGAATAAGCTATACTGTTTTACTCACACTGCCGCAAGAGGGGGCAAAAGTCGTCGCTCATCATTCAGTGCGGGTAAGGCAATCAAATCTCCATACGGCAGCCACCATTGCCGCTAACCGATGCCTATCACAGTAAGCAGAGCGAGGGGAGCAGAATACTCGGCCACAAGCCCGTATGCCAATCCGCGGAATGCGCGCATGGAATGGGTTGCCGGGAGAACACTTCCGAGGTACTGGAGCAACGAAGGCAACAAATTGGCCGGGAACATAATGCCACTCAACATCAAGGAAGGCAGGAATATGGCTTGCGACAGCATCATAGCTGTCGGCTGGTTCTTGGCTGTTGCCCCCACGAGTAGCCCTACCGCAACACTACACAGCAGCAAAGCCGCCAGGGTAACTAGGTATCCGCTTATATTTTGCGGCATCTCTGCTCCAAATAAGGAGGGAGCAGAGGCAAAAATGATTAAAGCAACGATAGATAAATGGATGAAGGCACTGGCGCCCAGGCTGATTAGCACAGCAATGCTGGGTATACCACTGGCCTGATAAGCTCGCAGCGAACCAGCTTCCCGTAATTTTACCAGGGCTGGCGGCAAGCCGATGATGGCACCCATGGTTATCGAAAAGATGGCCATAGTAGCAGCCAATACTGGCTTAATCTCGGGGTTAACAGCGGAAAACACCGATCCCACCACGGCATAAAAGCCCAAAGGCACCAAATAGAAAACTAACAAGATGCTTTTATCCCGCAAGTCCATGCGTAGCTGAATGATTAGCTGTTGCCAAAATGCCTTCATGCCGATTCTCCCCCCTGCACTATTTCCAAGAAACGTTCTTCCAAACTAGGGCGCTCCACCCGCAAATCTTCCACCGGGTCATCGGCCCTGATTGCTTCACCCAATAATTCCATGACAGCTGGTGCTGTATCCTTACATAACCAATAAGCAAACCCTTCGCTCTCGCGTAAGTAGGTAGCTTTTTGAATATTGCCCTGCCCCAGCAAACTCCCATGGCGGGTGCGGATAATGATCCGGGTTTGGGCCTTGCTCGCCGCCGTTAACTGCTCTGGCGTCCCTAAGGTGGCTAGTTTACCACCGATCAAGATAGCAATGCGGTCGCATAAGCTTTCGGCCTCGGCCATGTCGTGGGTGGCGAGGATCAGCGTGATGCCCTCGGCTTTTAGCCCGCGTATGGCCTCGTGTAGCTGGGCGCGGCCCTGCACATCGACCCCGGCGGTAGGCTCATCTAGCACCACTAGCTTTGGGGCTCCAATCAAGGCCAAGGCCAATTCTACCCGCCGCTTCTGACCGGTAGACAGCTGGCCGTATTGCTTGTTTTTAAGCTCCTCCAGTCCGAAACGCCTTATCAGTTGTCCTGGCACCGGCACTCCTTTCCAGGCACTGATTAAGGCCAACGCTTCTTTCACCAGCATCACTTCGGGCAAAGCCGACCTTTGTAATTGTACCCCTAGTGTCTTGCGCAGCAAGGCGCGATCTTTAATTGGATGTAAGCCATCGACTGTAATGGTGCCGGCAGTAGGCACCCGTAAGCTCTCGATACATTCGAGAGTTGTCGTCTTGCCTGCACCGTTTGGCCCCAGAATGCCAAAAACCTCTCCCGGATAGATCTCCAAACTTACACCATCGACGGCAATAACATCTCCATATTTTTTTCTTAAGTTGTTTACCGCCAAAATCGGCCTTTTCATCCTGCTCCTCCTCCAATTCTTAGCACGGTTACCAACAATGATATAAATACGCCACAAGCAAGAAATATTCTGGGGATTTTTTGTTTATTATTCAATGGGTACAACAAAAAAGCTTTCTGGGGCATTCCCAGAAAGCTTATAGCCTATTGACATTAGATACTGTTTTGTTGACCCCGCTTCAACCACGCCGCCACAGTAACAACCCGCTTTGCCTGATGGATAACGGCGTCTTTAACGTCTTCTATCATTTTGCCATCTTGGTCTACCGTGACGCTGGTACCGTAAGGATTCCCTCCGGCGGCGTATAACACCTGATCTGTATAACCAGGTGCCACCACAATGGCGCCCCAGTGATACATGCTGGTATAGAGAGAAAGGATAGTCGCTTCCTGTCCGCCGTGGGAATTTTGGGCGGAAGTCATAGCGCTAACTACCTTATTGACTGTCTGCCCTTGGAACCAAATACCGCCCACAGTATCAATAAACTGCTTCATTTGTGACGCCACGTTGCCAAAACGCGTAGGTGTGCTGAAAATGATGGCATCTGCCTGTATAATGTCATCTTTGGTAGCGACAGGGATATGTTGCGTTGCGTCAACATGCGCCCGCCAAGCCGGATTAGAATCAATGGCCGCATCCGGGGCTAACTCGGGCACCTTAAGTATCCTAACCTCAGCGCCAGCTTGCTGGGCCCCTTCTGCCGCCCATTGGGCTAGCTGGTAGTTGGTGCCGGTGGAACTGTAATAGATAATTGCTAGATTTACTCTGCTCAAATGCATGGCCTCCTTGTCCTAGTCAAACCAACCCGACCCTATTATCCCCAGCTTTGCTGCACCTCATCAGGAAGTTCCACCAAACATAACCCCACCTGTCAGACTTCACCAAGAAATTGTTTGTGATACGGTTAATATATCAGTAAGTTTGCGCTGTGAAAGAATGAGGATAGATTTCTACTGCCTAAGCAACAAAAGGAGATCGCCGCAGGGAGCGACATATCGGGGGAAGCAAAATGAAACGGGGGTTATTATTGTTAATCATTCTGCTGACCTGTTTGCCTATCAAGCTAAAGGCTGACACCATTGGGCTTCCACGCATGTACGTATCATTATCAACAACACTAAACGATAACGGGACCTCGGTTTCGACATTGCAAGCCAAACTTGACGGCAAAGGGCAACAAAGCGAAATTAACGTGAGGGTAGGGCTGCCCAATCTCACACTGATTGAGTTGCAGATGCAAGGAAAGCTCACGCTAGAAAAGTCGCCAATGGCATAGTGGAGATAGGCAGATTTGATTTTACATGGCAAGACCTAGCCGGGAATCGGAAATATTACATAATCGAAATCGTAAATTGAGAGGGATATGAGGAGGGGTGCCCGAGTTCGAGATTCGAGCCAACAGATCTTGCCCGTAACCCGAGCCGCTGGCACGGCTGCTTATTAGGCCAAAAGGAAAAGCGAATTAAACTCAACGAAATAAGGCTTTCTGGAGCATCTCCAGAAAGCCTTTTGTTATCAATATAAGTGGCGGAGGAGGCGGGATTCGAACCCGCGACACGGGTTTTTGCCGTGTACTCGATTTCCAGTCGAGCGCCTTCGACCAACTCGGCCACCCCTCCGTATTTCTTGAGCAATTAAGCCCATATCCTGTTGAAAACGCCCGGTTAGGGCGCTCGATTACGACTTTTGCACTTACACGAGTATAGCCCAAAAACGCTTATATGTCAACCGTAACGACTATTTTGTGCACTGGAAATGGTACGCTCGATTGGTTATATGTAGCACTCATATATTTACCTCAAGAAAAAGAAGAACGCGGGGTCTCCCGCTAGTAATCTTAATGTGGCGGGTTTATGCGTATAAGTTTCGGTAGAGTACCGGAGGTAAGGAATTGTGCAGCGAATAAGCTTTAAAATAGAGTTTCGCCTCTTACGTCATCTAAGACTTTGTCGCAGCGAGAAAAAGCCCATCCTACGAATACTTTTAATCTGCCCTGTGTTTTGATATAATTGAAGCGCTCATCGAGCTCGGGGCTCGCTTGTGTGTGCGAATGCAGGCTAGGCCCGGCAAAATGGTTCAATCTAGGGAAATAACGGGCAGCCAGGAGGCCCGTTATTTCCATTTGTTTTCAGTGAAATCCTGATTCGTAGTTTAGTCTTTTTCGAAGACATTGCCAGGTATACGCGCCCCGCCGGTTTAAGTCTTTGCATATACTCTTGAAAGGAGAGCATAATGGTAGATTTTAAAGTCCTTGCTAGAATTCTTGTTGCTATCAACTTAGTAGGAGCTGGCTTGGTGTATTTTGGGATCAGAAGGGCCTACAGCGGTGCGCTGTGGTATAAGGTGTGGTTCGCAGCAGGTTTTGCAGCTATTTTTTTCAGTTGGGCATGGTTTTTGCAGCAGTTAGGGGCAGAGGATGTTGTGCAGGCATACGGTGCGGCTTTATTGGGGACTATCGTAGCAGCTAAGACTATGGCTATGAAGGTTAGAGCAACCCTATCTAGTACTGCATGGTTTACTACCAGAGAAAATATATAGAGAATACAGGGAGGATTTTGGCGTTGAAGGACACACCAAAACCTGGTCATATGCGTTGGTGGGTTAGCGGAAAGCATATGTACCAAAATACGATAGACAAGGTCGCTAAGGTATTTAGAGTATCTTCTGAAACAGGCATGGCAATTTCACCCTTTACTATATTTTAGCATCTCTCCTGTGTAGTGCAGAGCTAATCAGACTAAAGGAGTCCTGCGCCCCGGAAGGAGAAAAAGCCAAGCGGAGAAACGATAAGGTGATCAAATAACTCCAACCCGCGGTTCACGCAAGTAGCTGGTAGTTGGTTGTAAAGTAGATATCATTTTCTGATGGATATGTGATAAAATCCTTGGCCCGCACCTGGTTAGGATGATTATGAAGTAGTATGAAACTTTTAGCGTTATGTTGCTGGCAGAGCTCTACCACTTCATCAATATGATGCGGATTCACACTTGTAGCGGTACCGATATATCCTTGTTTTGGGATTACAATCCCGTCAGGAGCTAAGATTATAACAAGGAAAATCTCCCTTGGAAACCTTGCGACCTTCTGTATGATCGGGTGGTTCACAATCTCATTAAGAATTTGGCTTGGCGCCATGTCTTCTGCGCCTTTTATGAGTTCAAAGCCGCCTTTGTCGGGTAGATTGAGCCCTAGAATCAAGCTGAAAGCTTCTACCAAGGCGTCACGGTATTCTGCCCGTTTTTCAGGCTCCAATTCACCCGAGAATTGAAAACGGCAATAGACAGCATTGTTGGCTCTGTCAAAATGAATGCTTGAGTCTAGTTTCATGGGTATGGGCCCTCCTGCTCTTACGCCATGTTACATTCACACCTGTAAATTATATGAGTTGGCTATAGTGAATACTTGGCCATAACCCAATCTTATCACAAAAGACGGCTCCTGGTATTATCGCCAGGAGCCGTCTTAGGGCATTAGCCCCCATTGTCCTCGCTAATCCCGAGTATCATAAAAGCTCCATACAAGGAAGTAAAAAACGGATGCTAACCCGTTAGAGCATCCGTTTATTATCCTTAACTGGCGGAGAGAGTGAGATTCGAACTCACGGAGCAGGGCTACTGCTCACCCGCTTTCGAGGCGGGCGCCTTCAACCACTCGGCCATCTCTCCGCTAAAGATTATGGCGCAGCTCAGCGAAGAACCGGCGTAGCAGCTGACTGCTTGTATCCGCCAATATCCCAGAGCAAACCTCAACCTGATGATTTAGGCGCGGATCGCGCACTAGATCCATCACGCTGCCACAAGCACCTGCCTTAGGGTCATGAGCCCCAAAGACGAGCTGAGGGACCCGAGCCTGCACAATAGCACCGGCACACATAGGGCAAGGTTCTAACGTGACGTAAAGGGTGCATCTGGTAAGGCGCCAGCCGCCTAATAGCTCATTCGCCTGGCGAATGGCTAGTAGTTCGGCGTGGGCCGTGGCATCACGCCGCGTTTCGCGCAAGTTGTGGGCCCTAGCGATAATAGCACCACCGCGCACAATAACCGCCCCTACTGGCGTCTCGCCTAACTCGTAAGCTTTTTGCGCTTCCACGAGTGCTTCCCGCATAAAACTCTCATGGAGTTCTAGCATCGCTAACCACAACCCTTTATTTCAACCTTATGGTCTATTACAAACAGATATAGTGCGCCAAAGCGTACCTACATTGATTGCTAATGGTACACCCGGAGGGAATCGAACCCCCGACACGCGGTTTAGGAAACCGCTGCTCTATCCACTGAGCTACGGGTGCAAGTAAGGTGGCGCGCCCGGCAGGATTCGAACCTGCGACCACCGGATTCGTAGTCCGTTACTCTATCCAGCTGAGCTACGGGCGCATAAAAAATGGCGGAGAGGGCGGGATTCGAACCCGCGAGACGAGGGGTACTCGTATAACCGCTTAGCAGGCGGCCGCCTTCGACCTACTCGGCCACCTCTCCGCATTGCTTAACTATTGTAACACACAGCGGCGCATCTATGCAATAGCCAATTGCTGCCGCTAGCTAGAAAACTTGCGATATAAAAGTATATGGCGGAGAGAGAGGGATTCGAACCCCCGGTCCCTTGCGGGATCACTGGTTTTCAAGACCAGCGCCATAAACCACTCGGCCATCTCTCCGCACTATTGATGCATCGATAATTGTAGCACAGGTTTCACCTGCGAGTCAATTGCATCATTTGCCGGGTCGCCTAATTCGGTCTACGCCCATGTACGGGCGCAACACTTCTGGCATGATCACTTCGCCCTCTTCTGTTTGATAGTTTTCCAAAATTGCTGCCAGCGTGCGGTCAACAGCCAAACCCGATCCGTTCATAGTATGCACAAATTCCGGCCGAGCTTTCGGTTCTGGACGGTAGCGAACGTTGATGCGCCTTGCCTGGAAATCTTCAAAGTTGCTTACCGAAGAAATTTCTACATAGCGATTGTAGCTGGGCATCCAAACTTCAGGATCGAATTTCATACTGGCGGTAAAGCCTAAATCGCCGGTGCACATTTGCATTACCCGATAAGGTAGACCTAAGAGCTGTAGAATATGCTCGGCATCGCGCAAGAGCTTCTCCATTTCGGCATAGCTATCTTCTGGGCGTGTAAACTTGACCAATTCTACCTTATGGAACTGATGCATGCGGATCACACCGCGGGTATCGCGCCCGGCCGAACCAACCTCACGCCGGAAGGATGGGCAATAAGCTACGTAATAGATAGGCAGCTGGTCGGCGTCCAATATTTCATCGCGATGCAGATTGGTCACCGGCACTTCTGCCGTTGGATTCAAGAAATAGTCGTCGTTAGTTAACTTAAATGCGTCTTCTTCGAATTTAGGTAACTGCCCCGTGCCGGTCATGCTGAGCCTGTTCACAATAAAGGGCGGGGAAATTTCTTTGTAGCCGTGCTGGGTAGTATGCACGTCGAGCATAAAGTTGATAATAGCACGGTGCAACCTGGCTCCCAAGCCCTTGTAGGTAACAAAGCGCGCCCCCGTTACCTTGACGCCCCGCTCCCAATCGATAATGTCCAGCTCAGTAGCTAGATCCCAATGGGGTTTGGGCGTAAAATCAAACTGTTTGGGCTCACCGTGGGTGCGCACACAAACGTTGGCCGACTCGTCAGGTCCGATGGGAACGCTAGGATGGGGCAAGTTAGGTAACGACAGGAGTTCCTTCTCGAGATCTTCTTCCACCCCGCGCAATTGATCGTCGAGTTCTTTGATGCGTCGCCCTAAAGCGCGCGTTTCTTCGATAATCGCAGTCGCATCTTGCTTGTTTTTCTTCAGCTGGGCCACTTGCTGCGAAGCCTGATTACGCTGGTTCTTTAGCTTTTCTACCTCGCCTAAAATGGCACGGCGCTGTTCTTCCAATTGCAAGAAGGCATCAAGGCTGGCATTTTCACCTTTGCTCGCAATTGCTTGCTTCACTTTTTCTACATTGGCCCGTATGTATTTGATATCTAACATATGCATGCCTCCCTTTTAATGAAATGCTTTATCAAAAATAAAACGTCCCCCACATATGTGAGGGACGGAAAACCCGCGGTACCACCCTGATTAGCTGTATAAACAGCCCACTCTCGCAGATAACGGCTGCCCCGGTACCAGTTGGCTGGCCCGCTCCCAAGTGGAACACATCCTAGCGCCACGGCTTGCACCACCCACCGTGTCTCTGCTGCTGCGCTTCTAGATGCAACTTCTTGTTCATAGCGTTTATAGTGTACGTCTTTCCCTTCATATTACCACCAATGAGCCATGCCTGCAAGACCCGACTAGGGCGTTGCCAGCGTGCCCTTTTCAACAACATCCTTAGCCAAAACTATGTTCTCCCAATTTACGTTCTATTATTCAAATTTGCACTATATGTTGGCAGATGGTATAACTAAGGTGTAAAATATACAGTGTACAAAATACTAGAGCAGCATGCACCTAGAATTTCTGGGTAGCCAAAAAAGAATAAAAAAAAGGAGTGACTATCATGAAAGAACGCCTGTCGTTCCGTGCCAAGCAAATCAGCCCGTCCGTAACCTTAGCTATTGATGCCAAGGCCAAGCAAATGATTGCTGAAGGTGTCGACGTAATTAGCTTTGGTGTTGGCGAACCCGATTTTGACACTCCCGAACATATCAGGCAGGCCGGTATCGATGCCATTAACAGCGGGTTTACCCGCTATACACCTGCTGCCGGTATTGCCGAGCTCAAGGCTGCCATTTGTGCTAAGTTCGAACGCGATAACGGTCTCACCTACACTCCCGACCAGATCGTTGTTTCCAACGGTGCTAAGCATTCTCTGTATAATGCTCTCCAAGTTCTAGTTGACAAGGGCGACGAGGTTATTATCCCTGTTCCTTACTGGGTCAGCTATACTGAAATGGTTAAATTGGCTGGCGCTACCCCAGTCTTTGTGGAAGCTAAAGAGGAAAACGATTTTAAACTACAGGTCGCTGATCTAGAAGCTGCTGTAACGGAAAATACGCGCGTTCTCATGCTGAATAGTCCTAGCAACCCGACCGGCATGGTTTATAGTGAAGATGAACTCAAAGCTATTGCCGATTTTTGCTTAAAACACAATCTGTTCGTGATCTCTGACGAGATTTACGAAGAGCTGGTTTATGACGTTGTTAAACATTATAGTATTGCTACCGTCGAACCGAAGATCAAAGACATGACTATAGTTGTTAACGGCATGTCTAAAGCCTTCGCTATGACCGGCTGGCGGATCGGCTATGCTGCAGCCCATGTCGATATTGCTAAAGCCATGTCTAGCTTGCAGAGCCATGCCACGTCTAACCCTAACTCTATTGCCCAGAAAGCTAGTGTTGCCGGTCTGACCGGATCTATGGAACCAGTCCAGGCTATGGTAGCCGAGTTCTCCAAACGCCGCGATTATATGGTAGAGCGCGTCAATCAGATTGCAGGCCTCTCTTGCCGCAAACCTCAAGGTGCCTTCTATGTTATGGCTAACGTTAAGGAACTCATCGGCCGTACCATTGGCGGTGAAGTGATTAAAGACGATCTACAACTGGCCGCTCTGCTGCTCGACAAGGCCCATGTAGCTGTAGTTCCTGGCGCTGCTTTCGGCGCTGCCGGCTATATGCGTTTATCCTATGCAACTTCCATGGAAAAGATCAAGGAAGGACTCGATCGTATCGACAAGTTTATCAACGGCTAATCTGATATAAAGCAAAGGTAGCCCGCACCAAAGGGTGCGCGGCTACCTTTTTGCTTGCTTTTTTGCTTTTCTACCTGTAATAAGCTACCATCACAGGATACAATATGTTTGGGGATGGCGAATACTTCAAACCTGCTCCAAAAGGAGTTTGCGCATTTCTAGCCTAGCTCGGTAGAGGCGACAGCGCACAGCCTCTATCGAACACTCTAAGGCTTGTGCCAATTCCGCGTAAGACAAGCGTTTGATATACTTGAGAATGATCAAATTGCGATAGGCTTGTGGCAACTGGGCCAACGCTCGCTCTAATGACTGGCGTAGGTCTTGCAGCTCTAAGCGCCGTAGTGGATCTTCGCTTTGTTCCACCGACTTTATTTCCACCCATTCGTCTAGGGGTACTTGGCGCAGGCGGGCTTTGCGGCGGCAATAGTCTTTATGCAGGTTAGCCATAATCCGCTGCACCCAGGTGACAAAAGATGCCTCACCCCGGAAGCCAGGCCATGAGCTATAGGCTTTTGTCAATGCTTCTTGCACTAGATCTTCTGCTTCTAGCCAGTTGCCCGTTAGCATATGTGCCTGCAAGCGTAGCTTTTCCCAGCTGGCATGTAGTGCTTGTTCAAACGATTGGGCTGTTTTTTCTAAACTCATAGCCGCCATCCCCTCTTGTATGTTTTTCCAACCATAAGCCGATAATACACAAAGATTATTACATAAAAAAGGAAATGATTACCGTGGCTAATGCACAAGCTCTTGAAGCCAAAAATGAATCTAAACTGAAGCGTTTTCTAAGACGCGCCTTTGTCGGCAGCGTCATCTTGGCTGCTCTTAGTATTATTCTCCTAACAGCCTATATCACCTTCTGGCCTTTTGAAATACGGACACCAGAGCGCACTACCAACGTCCTTGCCGACGATTCCCAGTTATTAACCAGCATTTATGTAGAAAATCGCCGCCCGGTGCCTCTAGAGGCCATATCGCCCTATTTCTTGGAGGCGGTTATCGCCGTAGAGGATAGTCGCTTTTATCAACACCGCGGTATCGATTTCATCCGTCTGGGCAAGGCCATTCTCGTCAACATTAAGACTCGTTCTAAAGCGCAAGGGGCCAGCACTATCACCCAGCAATTGGCTCGCAACTTGTATTTGACCTTAGAGAAGAAATACTCGCGCAAGATACAAGAAGCTATCTTAGCTTTGCAAATAGAGCAGCATTTAGATAAAGATACTATCCTCGAGATGTATGTCAACCAGGTGTATATGGGGCATGGCCTGTATGGGATTCAAAACGCCGCCCAGTTTTACTACGGTAAGGATGCCAAAGATCTCACCCTAGCCCAAGCTACCATGCTAGCAGGTGTGATTCAGATACCTGAAGTTTACTCGCCTGTTAACAATTTCGAAGCTGGGCGCAGGCGGCAAAAGATAGTGCTCCAGCGTTTGGTGGCAGTCGGCAAACTGACCGAAGAAGAAGCTGCAGCTGTGTATGAAAAAGAGGATGAAGTGCGCCCTAAACCAACAACACCGCAAACTGTATCTGCCGGTTACATACGGGGTGCCATCATTAAGCATTTAGATAGCAATTACCTCAACGGAGCCCAATATGCCTACAAGGGTGGCTTGACTATCCAAACAACGATAAACAGTCAATTGCAGCAGGCTGCCGAGTGGGCGGTTGCAGAAGGGCTGAAAGATCTAGAAAATAGAGGGCGCATTCGGCCAGGTGTGGCCGAAGTGGCTTTAATTGCCCTTGATCCTAAAACGGGGGAAATAAAGGCCATGGTTGGCGGCAGGAACTATCGCGCCAGCACCTTTAACCGTGTTTTTGCCGAGCGGCCGCCTGGTTCCGTCTTTAAGCCTATTGTGTATGCAGAAGCCCTGCGCCAAGGCAAAGTCACTTTGGCCAGCCCTATTCTCTGCGAGCGCACCGAATACCATATCCCTGGACAAGAAAGGCCTTATGTTCCGGCAGACTTTGGTGGTACATACCATGACGAGGAGTTAACCGTTCGTCGCGCCATCACCATTTCTGACAACGTTATCGCTGTTAAGACCATCAACGAGGTTGGCCCGCAGCAAGTAGTGGAACTGGCCAATGCTATCGGTATCCCGCTGCAAAGCCGAGACGCTGTTCTTTCACTGGCACTAGGCACAGTCAGTGTTAAACCTATTGACCTTGCCGTCGGTTTTGCCACCCTAGCCAATGGCGGTTACCGCGTCGAGCCCCTGATGATTAAGAGTATCACCGACCCGCAAGGTAGGGTATGGGAACAGGCTACTAGCTCCACTCCGCAACCAGTCTTAGACGAACGGGTTACCTGGTTGATAACCGACGCCCTGAAGGATGTACTCAATAGCCCAGAGGGCACTGGCCGTTCGGTGCGCCAGTGGTATAGCGATCCGAGAGCAGCCATCAAAACCGGAACTACTGGCATTAAAGAAAAAGAAGGCGATGCCTACGAAAAGGTAAACAACGCCTGGATTGCTGGCTATACGCCCGATCTTGTCACGGTAGTCTATCTCGGGGCTGATAATTTCCAGCAAGCTATAACAGATATTCGCAATGTGAGCGGTGGGAGTTTGGTTGGCCCCATTTGGGGGCGTTTTATGGCCAAGGCAGAACAAATTCTAGCCCGCTCGGAAGATTGGCCGCTACCCGAGGGTATTACCCAAGCCCAAATCTGCAACGCTTCGGGCGAATTGGCCAGTTTCCGTTGCCCCCAAGAGCTACGCCAGCAAGAATATTTCTTGCAGGAATTTGCTCCGACGCAAAGCTGCTCGGTACACGGTGGAAGCTGGTTCGCGCCCGACGACGGCAGACCCTGGTGGGAAAGGCTATTCCCCTACCTTTTTCCACGCCCTTAACGGTCACATTGAATACGGCCAGCACTAAAACATGGCACAACGTCACTATGGTTGACAGCTGCCGCATGTATCACATCCTGCTGGAAGCCTAATCGACTCAACCCTTGACCACTGCTTGTTTGCAGCAGAAAGTCGGTCAACGCATCTTTGGCTTGTTGCCAACTGGCTAAAGCAATTCGCGCCGCGTCTGTCATTTCAATGGCAGCGCGGTTTTGCATTTCTTCCACGATCAGGCCGGCACCTAGCACATCTTCGGCTGCTATTTGCCCCCGGGTGCCCGAGCAAACTAGCAACACCTCGCCATCTGCTGCCAGCAGCGCCTCGGCTACGGCTGCTCCATTGCCTAGGCTAGCAATCAATATTTCCTCGCTGCCCAAAGCGCGTTTAAGGGCGCGTGTTCCGTTGGTGGTGGTAAACACAATCGGTTTTGCTGCCGGCAGCTCTAAGTATTCCAAAGGCGAATTGCCAAAATCGAAGCCCGACAAGCGCACCCGGTGGCGTTCTCCACCTAAATAGCAGCCGCCAACATCAGCAAATTGTTCAGCCAGCTCGCGCGCTGCTGCCGCTGTTTCTACTGGTACTACATAAGGCGCTCCTGCACTTAGGGCTGCCACAATAGTACTCGTAGCCCGTAACACATCAATAACAACGGTCCTTAACCCCACCAGCTCCTGCGGCACCAATTCTAACATGAAGGCAACGTCTACCCTCTGCACTAGGTCCCATCCTCCCATATCTCAGTCTTCCAAGGTCACAATAACCAACAAAAGCCCCTCAGTTACACTAATTGTAACTGCATCAGCTATAGGTATGTTACTGATGCCCAGCCCTTGCCCCCAATGCAAGGTAGCTTCCTGCAGCGGCCAGTAAAAGCCTTGGGCAGTGACACCGCGGGCAACAGGCGTGAAAGACAGAATCGAAACCAGCCTATCTTGGCACTGCCTTAATACTAATTCGTCGCGCACTAGATAAGCATCCGTCTGACCGTCGGTAAGGCTGACAGTCAGGCCCTGTTCCACGTAAGGAGGTAACAACAAGAGGTTGGCAAGCGAGTGGTCGAGGCGGCTGCCCCAAGCACCGACCAGTAAGAGTTCGCGGCAACCCCGCTCCACCGCTTCCCGGCAAGCTAGCTCGGTATCAGTATAGTCTTTTTCCCGATCGAAGGTTCTTAACTCCACCCCACGCTGCTGTGCCTGCTGCAGGAGTGATTGATCTACCGAATCAAAGTCTCCCACCAGCAGATCAGGCCAAAGGTCTAAAGCCACCAACTTGGCCAAAGCACCATCAGCGCATATGAGCCAATCATGGGGGCGCAAGCGCTGCTTTATTCCTGCCAAACAAGCATAATACCCATTGCTAAAGACAACAGCCCTTGTAGATGAGAAGTTCTTGCTATCCGCTTTCTCGTTCACTCTACTCCTCCTGTCTGCCGCACTTACTACTCCTCACGCCCCAAACAGCTACTAGCCAAGGACATGCTAACCACGCCTGACAATACTAGATATGCCAAAGGGCCAAAGGTAGGGGAATAGCCGGCTACAAAATAACTGCGCACCACTTGCGCTGACACTAGCGTAGGCACCACACTAGTGATCTTCTCCAACCAAGGCGGTAAGCTAACCGGTGCGGCTGCTAGGAACATAGCTGGCAGTGTGAGTAAGAAGCGCAAGCCAGTGCCTTCATTGCTCCCTCGTACATACGCACCGATCAATACCCCCAAGGCGGCCGAGTTAAAGCTTACAGCCAAAATAATTAGATAGAAAGCAGGGTCCATAACAAAAGTCTCGGGCAACAAATAGGTAGTCAAGATAATAATAACAACCAAAGGCAAAAAGGTGCTGAACAAGGCGGCTCCTAGTTTAGCCCAGACAATTTGCCTATCGGTAAGGGGGGATTTACGCAGCGAGATCAAGGTATTCTTATGGCGCTCCATACTAATACTTTGTTGCCCTAGGCTCAAAGCAGTCATTACGCCCATAATCACGAACAGAGATGAAAAGATTAGTTGCCCGGCCGAGCTTACCTGCCGGCCCGCTGCAACTACCTGCCAATCCATCGGCAGCAGAAAGGAGGCAGGATCATCTACCATGGCTGCCAGCGCGGCTTCTGCCAATTTCTGATTGCTATCGCGTATCACCTCGGCAAAAATAGCTTGTGCGACTACCCCTTCTGTATCGGCAACATTGACATGCATACGGGCCGCTTGGGGGGTTACTACCAAATAGGCATGTATGGCGCCGTTTTCTAGGCGTTTGGCCGCCTCCCTTTCCCTAAGGGGCCAAATGATCAGCTTTATCTGACTGGCACGAGCTTCTTCAATGCGTTCCTCTAAGGTAGGCAATAGACTTACATCACCAACCAGCGCCACCCGTATCTCCATAGCCTGATCTTGCAAGTAAAAATTGGCGGCCAGCAAGATCAAGGGCACTAAAATCATCCAGATTAACTCGCGCCGATTGCGCAAGACGGTACGAATATCTTTTTTGAGCAAAATGAAAGCTTTCATTGGCCCGCCTCCTGGTAAACACACTGATAGATGTCTTCTAGCGCTGCTGCCTCTTTATCTATATCTAGGATGTTAATGCCTTGCTCGCCCAAGGCTGCTAGCACCCGTCCCAGGCAATCGGGTTTATTAGTTACGGAAATAGTGTTGGGTGCCGTGACATCTATCAGCTCTTCCAGACCGGTCGGCAAGCGATCCACCTGCAAACGCAAATAGTCGTTGAAGCCATATCTAGACTTAATAGCGGCCAAGGAGCCAGAAACGACCATCTCCCCTTCTTTCATGACACCGATTTCATCGCAGAGTTCTGCTAACTCCTTTAAATTATGGGAGGCAATGACAACTGTCATCTCGTTATACTCGAGTAAGTAGCGAATGAAATCGCGCAGTCCTTGCATGGCCAGCGGGTCTAGCCCGGAAAAGGGCTCATCTAAGAAAAGTAACCGCGGTCGATGAATACAGGCAGAGAGAATGGCAACCTTCTTCCGCATACCGGTCGACAGCTTGTCTATCTGCTGCCGACGCCAATCTAGGAGGTCAAAACGACGCAAAAGTTCCTCCACCGGAGCCTTGATGCCATAGAGCTCGGCAAAAAAGAAAAGGGTCTCTTCTACTGTTAGCTCGTCGTAGAGACGCAGGTTCTCGGTCAGCAAGCCAGTGAGGTTACGAATACGCTTTTTCTGTTTAACCAGATCTAAACCTAAAACTAAACCTGAACCGCTGGTAGGCTCTAAGAGAGTATTCAGCAACATAAAAGTTGTTGTTTTGCCAGCTCCGTTGTGACCGATCAAACCGTATATACTATTGGCCTTGATCATCAGAGTAAGTTGTTTAACGGCTGTGGTGCTCCCCACCCGGCTGGCAAAAACCTTAGTCAAATTATGTGTTACAATCGCATTCACTTGCTTAACCCCTTCATGTTGTAGTTTCCTGGTGCAACGAATAAGCAGGAATAGTATCAAGGCGAACCGAAACATGCTTTAGGTCAATTATACCGAAAAGAGGGTGAAGTATTTGCAGGCAATTCTAGACAAGGTAAAAGATCATTTTTCAGGTAATCGAGCCTTTGACCATGTAGCTGCCGTATCCCAACATCACCGGATCCAGGCTAGCCCTGGCTTTCGCGATGCAGCCTTATATTGCCTATCTGTGTTGGAGGAACTAGATATACCGGCTGAGATTATCACCTTCCCGGCCGACGGAATAACCGAGTATTGGACCCAACTGATGATGGAAGAATGGCACTGCCAAAGCGCCTGGTTGGACCTATTGCTACCCGAACGGGAACGCCTCGCTTCCTTTGAGGAAAACGCCTTTTCTCTCATTCAGCGTAGTATTAGCACCCCGCCCGCAGGCTTAGTAGCCAATGTGGTGCTCCTCGATCAAGGCGACGACCCAGAACCTTATGCCGACTTAGACCTGCAGGGAGCCATCGTTTTTACCGGCGGCGATATTAACAAGGTGCGCAGCTGGGCGGTAGAAGAAAAGGGCGCTGTCGGTATTATTACTGACCGCATGGCAGAATTTCCGCCTGTACGACATCGCTTCGATTTAGGCGACGCCCTACAATATACCTCCTTCTGGTGGACTGGCTTGGAGAAGCGTTGTTTTGGCTTTGTCCTCTCGCCCAAGGCCGGCGATCGGCTGCGGCAAATTTGCCTACGCATGCGGCATGAACACGCACAAGATGCAGAGAAGCCAGCTTATCCGCAAGTAAAGGCCTTTGTCAAAGCATCACTATATCCTGGCTCGATAGAAGATGTGACGGCGCTAATTCCTGGGGCTACCGACGAAGAAATCATCATCGTCGCCCACCTCTGCCATCCGAAAGCTTCTGCTAACGACAACGCATCTGGTGTTGGTGTAGCTTTAGAAGCAGCCCGCACTCTGCGGGCACTGATTGAGGCAGGCGAACTGCCCCAGCCCCGGCGCAGTATTCGCATCCTCCTCGTTCCCGAAATGACAGGCACATATGCCTACCTGGCTGCTCACCGGGAACGGATCCCCAAAATGCTGGCAGCAGTCAATCTAGATATGGTGGGCGAAAAACAGGAACTTTGCCAAGGGCCTCTGCTAACCGAATATCCGCCCGAAGCAGCCGGCTCCTTTGTCGGTGATCTAATGGCTGCCATTATGGAGGCAGTAGCGCAGGAAAGCAAAAACTTGGCTGGAACAGCGTCTTATGCTTTATTCAAACACGCTGTTACACCTTTCTCAGGCGGCAGCGACCACTATATTCTCTCTGACCCAACGGTAGGAATCCCCTGCCCTATGCTGATCCAGTGGCCCGACAAGTATTACCACACTAGCGAAGATACGCTAGATAAGGTCGACCCGGCCATGCTCTATCGCGTAGGTTGCATGACTGCTACTTATGCCTATTTCCTCGCCAATATGGGCCTGGCCGAAGCTAAATGGATTTTGGCTGAAAGTCGCACCCGTTACTTGCACCGTCTCAACCAATTGTTAAAACAAGGCGCAACTGCTCACCTGACCAGCGAAAGCCAAGGCGACGACCAAGACATCCTGACAACTTACGACCGCATACAATACAAGCTGGAACGAAAAAAAGAGGAACTTGCTAGCCTCAAACGCTTTTTGAGTGAAGCTGAAGTTGCCGAGTTCGCTCCCTTACTAGAACAAGAAACTATCTTTTTAGGTCAAATAACCGCTTCCCTCTGGCAGCGCCATCTACAAGAATTGGGGCTAGACCGCTTGCCTTCGCGCCCTGCAGCCAACATCCCCAGTGAATACCGGCTAGTGCCGCGACGCTTATTCCGAGGGCCAATCAGCATGCGGGGCAAGATAGAAAAGTTGCCGCCGTCTGATCAAGAGGCCTACCGCAAGTTGCTCCAAGAACATCCTTCTGCCCGCCGGGCTAGCACCTACCTGGTATATTGGGCAGATGGGCAACGCTCACTAGCCGAAATCGACCACCTGGTGCATATGGAAACCGGCATTAGCAACCTTGCTTTCGCCTTAGAATATTTCCGCTTCTTAGAGAAACTCGGCCTGATCGCCTGGTCTTCATCAACGGAAGGGAGTGAAAATTAGATGAAAATTTTAGTTACCCACCGGGCCACCGAAGCACACATTGCTGCCATTAGAGAAGCAGCGCCTACAGCCGAAATAGTTGTCACTCGGGAGCCAGACGAGATAGCTGCTCATATGCCAACCGCCAATGTTATTTGGGGCAGCAACTATCTGCCCGAGCTATTGCCCCAATGCAAAGACTTAGCCTTTATTCAAGTTTCTTCAGCTGGGGTAGATAGGCTCTTACGGCCAGAGCTACTAGAGCATCCTGTACAGCTGATCAACGCCCGTGGCATTCATGGCACCACCATCGCCGAGCACGTCTTCTTGCTAATGCTGGCCTTGGCCAGACAATTCCCGGCCTTGCAGCAAGCCCAACAAAGGCACGAGTGGACGCGTTTACAGCCCCAGTTGCTAGCAAACAAGACCTTGGGCATTATTGGTTACGGTAGTATTGGGCGAGCTATCGGCCAGCGGGCTAAAGCCTTCGGCATGCGAGTGCTTGCTACTCGTCGCCACCCAGCCCCCGATGTAGGAGCCGACGAAGTATGGCCCCACAGCCGGCTACACGAACTACTGCCCCTGTGCGATTATATAGTTTTAGCTGTACCCCTCACGGCCGAAACCCGCCATATGATCGGGGCTAAGGAGTTATCTTTATGCAAGCCTAGTGCTATCCTCATCAACATTGCCCGCGGTTCGGTCGTCGACGAAGCAGCTCTTATTGCCGCCCTGCAAGCCGGCACCATTAAAGGGGCTGGGCTCGACGTGTTTGAACAGGAGCCCCTCCCCGCCGACAGCCCTCTGTGGGATATGCCCCAGGTGATCATTACACCGCATGTGGCCGGCCACATGCCCGATTACGATGAAAACGTGGTCGCTATCTTGCTAGAAAACCTGCGCCGCTACCAGGCTGGCGAACCTTTAATCAACATAGTAGACAAGGAAGCCGGATATTAAAGCTTAGGATTGCGGGCGCGCCTTGCGCTTTACTTGCCGCTGGCGCGCTGGCGTTGTAGCATTCTCACGCGCTTTGTTTATCGCTGGCGGTGCGGTCATGCGCAAAGCGCATTGGGGCTCTAATAAATGAGCGCAGGAGGCTTGGATTAAGCACGGTAACAGGGCGAGCTTGCGAGTGCCGCCGTGCCCAAGCCTCCTGCGCTCACATCTTTTGCAAATAGAGCCACACGCGCTCAGAGCATGACTGCGACCGAACGCTCCTCTTTCAGCACCCTCCCCCTACGCGTTATCCTTTTATAATAGGCGAGCAGCCGGCCACTAGCACCACTCTCTCAGCGCTTCCACCCGTTCCACTACCTGCTGCCAGCGGTCACCGCCAACCTGCTCCAGCAAAACCTGCAGCAGGGTAATAGCCATGACAGCTTCCCCTACGATGCTAGCAGCTGGCACAGCACAAGTATCAGCCCGCTCACGGGAAGCCATAGCCGATGTGCGGGTCAGCCAATGGAAGCTGCTAAGAGGCTGGGCAATAGAAGGAATGGGCTTCATATAGCAAACCACGCTGATTGGCTCGCCGTTGCTCATACCACCTTCCAAGCCACCCGCCCAATTAGTTTCGCGCCTGGGGCCGTTGTCGGTCCAGTAGAGCTGGTCCTGGGCTTGGGAGCCTGGCACGCGGCTCTGCCAAATACCTTGACCAAATTCTAAGCCTTTAATAGCAGGAATGCTGATCAGAGCTTGGGCTATAAGGCCGTCTAAGCGCCGATCCCAATGCATAACGCTGCCCAAACCGATGGGCACACCTCTTGCCTCTAGCTGAAACGCGCCACCCCACGAATCTCCTCGCTCAGCCGCCGCGTCAATAGCAGCGATCATTTCCCGGGAAATTTCCGCTTCCCCGCAGCGTAGCGGGCAGGCCTCAACGGCCGCCTCATCCCAGGGGGCATCTGCCCCCATTCCTACCTCGCCAATAGCGATTACCCGACTGCGAATAGTAATAGCCAAGGCTGCTAGCATTTGCTTGGCCACGCCCCCCACTGCCACCCGCGCGGCCGTTTCCCGGGCGCTAGCCCGATCAGCTACGTCGCGCAGATCTGCAAAGCCATATTTAAAGCCGCCGGCAAAATCGGCATGTCCTGGCCGGGGGCAGATTATTTCCCGCCCCGGCTCCGATACTGCCAGCGGGTGCGTAAAGGGCTTCCAGTTAGCGTAATCGCGATTAGCAATATGCAAAGTCAGGGGCGAACCTAAAGTGCGCCCGGCCCTCAGCCCCGAGTACACTTGCACCTGATCACTTTCGATCTGCATGCGAGCACCGCGCCCATAGCCCTGCTGCCGGCGGGCCAACTCACGATTCAATTCGTCTATAGATAGTTGAAAGCCGGCAGGCAGGCCTTCGATAATCACCGTTAAGCCCGGGCCATGAGATTCACCTGCTGTTAAGAATCGCATCTAGCTCCCTCCTGTAGACGGGCCAATTCGGCCCAAAATGTCGGATAAGAAATTTGCACCCATTCGGCCCCCATGAGCTGCACTGGAGACAAGGCTGCTGAGCCGGCTACCGCTAGAGCCATAGCAATGCGATGATCGCCAGCCGCCTCGACAGTAGCTCCCTGCAACCACCCTTGCCCCTCAATAAGAATATCATCGCCGTCTACTTGGATTTTGGCCCCCATGCGCAAGAGAGGCCGCACGATATTAGTTATCCGATCACTTTCTTTTGCTCGCAACTCTTGCGCCCCGTTAATGCGGGTGACCCCCTGCGCAAAACAAGCTGCTACGACTAAGAGGGGGATTTCATCGATAGCAAGGGGGATTTCTGCAGCAACTACTTCCGTTCCCCTTAAATCTTGACTTCGCACCTCAATATCGCCCCACGGTTCGCCCGACTCGGAGCTACCACGCTCTCTGACAATCAGCCCGGCTCCCATGCGCTGTAAGATATGTAGTAAACCTGTGCGAGTCGGATTGAGGCCAACGTTTTTGATCAGCAGATGGCTCCCCGGGCATACCAAAGCTGCTACCAGCCAAGGGGCGGCACTAGAAAAATCACCAGGAATAATAAAGCGCCCCGCTCGCAACCCTTGCGGCCCCTGTAGAATCAAAGTCAAACCTTCACGCCGCAGGCTGACGCCTAAGCTAGCCAACATTCTTTCCGTATGGTCCCGGGAAAGTGCTGGTTCATGCAGGATCGTTTCTCCCTCAGCTTGCAAGGCCGCCAACAACAAAGCCGATTTGAGCTGGGCGCTAGCCACCGGCAAGGCATATTCGATACCCCGCAAATTACCCCCCCGTAATAGCACTGGGGGGCTGCCTGTCGGTGACGCAAAAGCCTTCGCCCCCATGGCGCATAAAGGAATTAGTATCCGCTCCATAGGCCTCTTACTCAGTGAACTATCACCGACTAAAACAGATGTAAAAGCTTGCCCCGCTAAAATACCGGCCAGCAAACGCATGGTTGTGCCCGAGTTGCCACAATCGAGCCCTGTCGGTGTCGGCTGTAGCTTGCCATCTTTACCCTCGACGATGATGGCCGCCCCTCGCTGCTTAATGTTTACACCTAACTGCCGCAACACCGCCTGCGTAGTCTCAACGTCTTGTGCTTGCAGCAGGTTGACTATTTGACTTTCTCCTCCCGCCAAGGCACTGAATAAGAGCGCCCGATGAGAAATAGACTTATCGGCAGGAGGTGTTACAACCCCAGTCAGAGGACCTGGCACTATAGTCTGTAACTGCATCTGCCTATCTCCCCCCTACTCATGCTTTGGGTGAAGCAAGATCTTAGCCATATCTTACAAGAACACGGCTAGGATGCTCAACGAAACGGGCCAAAAGTGCACAATAAAGACGCGTCGTCCAGCAAATTTACTGACTGTTGTCCCTATGGCTGTGGTATACTGGGCATGAAACATTGAAAACGACGAGGAGGGTAAAGAATGAAGATCACCAAGGCCATGAGCATAAAAGAAGTGGTAGAAAAATATCCTGCTACTATTCCGGTCTTTTTCAAGCACGGTCTAGGCTGCGTCGGCTGCGCTGCTGCCCAGTTTGAAAGTATCGAACAAGGTGCCGCCGTTCACGGCATCGACGTAGATGCCCTGATTGCCGACTTAAACCAAGCAGTTGCCCAAGAATAAGCGCAATAAACAAGAAAGGCTCCCCTCAACAGGCGAGCCTTTCTTAATTTTGCTTACTAGCCGAACCATGCTCTGGATGGGCCGACTAAAGTCACTCGAGAATATAAACTTTCATTTGACGACGGCCAAACTTCTTGGTCTCATCGTAAGTGGACATAAAAATATCGATCTTGTTGCCTTTGATGGCACTGCCGGTATCCATAACCTCGTAAATGCCCGAATACTTCTTGCCATAGGCATCAGTACCTTCTACATAGACACGTGTATGCATCGGTATTACCTTGGGATCAGCCGCAATGGTTAGCCCAGCTACTGCCCGCTTGCCGCTAGCCGTCATGCCACGCCAGGGGTCGTCTGGCCCTCCCTTTTCCGGGTTGTAGTCTGCCGTATAGGCTGTAGCCACCACATTGAGCACTTTGCTATAGCGCAGTACCTGGCCGTCCCGGGTGATGGTGTCGATAATGCCTTCTTCTACTATCTTATCCTGCTTTTCTACCAAGGTTATCGATTCAACCAAGGTTTTCTCCTGCACTTGCCCATTTTCTATTAGCAACCGATAAGTGTTAACCGCCTTGCCGTTAACTCCAGGGCGCACTTCCCGTGATTGCCCTCGATTGAGGGAACGGGTTGGAGTTCTAATGATCTGGTAAGGGGTAACTACCTCTTCTTGCACCAACTGTTCTGTCACTCTGATTATCTCAATTTGCATATTGTCAACTAACTCGCTACTAAGTTCAGGCTCAGACCGATCCATGGGGCCGAGCTCGACGCCTGCTTGATGAATTGCTTCTTCTACTGTTCTAGCACTAGTCCAGATATCACGCCTTCGTCCATCTACTAGTAAAGCAGCCCGCTTAGAAAAGGCTAGTTGATCCAATAATTGGCGAGGGGCTAGCTCGTCTATAGCGGAGGCTGCCGCATGCGGATACAGATGATTAGCAATGAACGATCCAGCGGCAAAAATTGCGGCGCAGGCTAGCGCCACCAGGGCAAACTGCAGGAGTTTTTTCGATCCTAACATAAAGGACCTCCCTTCTTGCATCTGCCAGAACATTATAGTTTAGCTATTTATCATAGTCAAATCTGGCTCTCTACTAGAACAGTTTAGCCAAGAGCAGTTTTCTCTATACTAGCGGTAACAAAGAGCCTCCACTAATGTAGTATGCATCATCTTCGTAATACCTGCTTAAGACCAGCCTCTTGTTATCAAGCTATATCGAATAGCACTGGAATTTGTTTTCCTAAGTGAATAGCCTCGGGTAATTGCAGCTTTATAGTATAAGCCAGAAATTGTACACCTTCCATCTGAGCTTGCCGCGCCGTGGTAACCAGCTCCGGATCAATCGCAGCGTTTAAGACAACCCCCCGTGCCCATTCCATCTGTGCCAAAAGAATAACCATGGCTCCTTGCTGTGCTTGTGCAGCCGCCAACAACTCCACTAAATGTTTACCGCCTCGTTTTGTAGGTGCGTCCGGGAAGAAGGCTAGCTCTCCGCTGACGTCGGCTGCCGACTTGACCTCTACCAAACAAGGATGCTCGGCATTTTCTGACCAAAAGGCAAAATCAAAACGGCTGCTTCCGGATCTGTATTCGCGCTGCATCTGCCGGAAAGAACTCAGTTCTTCTATTAGTCCAGCTTCCCAAGCAGAAGCGATTATATCATTAGGCAAACGGGCATCAACCACAATCGGCCCCTGTTCTGTCTCTACCGCTAAAAGATCATAACGAGTCTTGCGGTGCTTCCCCGCTTGTGGCACTAGCCAACAATTCTGCCCAGGTTTGAGTACGCGTTGCAAACGGCCCGAATTGGCTAAGTGCGCTAACTCCTCTTGTCCGTCAACCATGACACTAACAACAAAGCGATTTATCCGGTTTAAATAGACTCCTAAGCGAGGGCGTTTAGCTAGGTAGAGGCTCACAAATATTCTCCTTTCAGCTTGTTAAAAACGCTAAATTATTCTGGAGGAATTACGTCTATTGTATATAATCACTATAGGAGATACCAGCTTGAATCCTTGTGCAGGAATTACCTAGCAATGCCGCAGGCCTTGCGGGTGTAAAGTGGGTAGCAACTATTAGCTTGTACAACAGGAAAGGGGACTTTGTCATGTCAGAGAAACTAGTTGAAATAATCCGCGGCAATATGATTGAAAGCTTCCACCGCGGGGACCTGGCGGTTGTCGACTCTGATGGCAACTTGCTCTATTCGGTAGGTAGCCCGCGCGAAAAGGTCGCTTTCATCCGTTCTTCCTCCAAGCCTATTCAGGCTATTCCCGTGATTACCAGCGGGGCAGCCGACCGTTACCAATTTACTGATGCAGAGCTAGCTGTTTTTTGTGCCTCCCATAGCGGCGAACCGGTGCATATCGAAACGGTGCAAAGCATCCTGAGCAAGATCGGTTTGACTGATTCTGCCCTGCAGTGTGGCCGCCATTTGCCCTTCAATAAGCAGGCTGCCAACGCCATGATACAGAACCAACAAGAACCAACCGAAGTACACTGCAACTGCTCGGGTAAACACTCGGGTATGCTAGCGCTCGCTCAGCATATGGGTTGGGATGTTTCTAATTACATTAACATTGATCACCCGGTACAACAAGCCATGCGCCAGAGTATGGCAGATTTTGCCGGAATGGCAGCAGAGGATATTGCTATCGGCACCGATGGCTGCGGGGTTCCCGTTTTTGGCCTGCCTGTATATAATATGGCGTTAGCATGGGCTCGCCTCACTAAAGCAGACTCTTTAGGCGAGGATAAAGCAGTAGCAGCTCGGCGCATCACCCAGGCTATGACCAACTGTCCCCAACTCGTTGCCGGTACAGGCCGCCTATGCACAGCCCTGATGACCCATCTCAATGGCCGCGTAGTAGCTAAGAGCGGGGCCGAGGGGGTCTACTGTGTCGGTATCCTCAATCAGGGGATCGGAATTGCGGTCAAAATCGAAGATGGCAACGGCCGTGCTACTGGCCCGGCTATCATCGAAACCCTGCGGCAAATGAATCTATTAACAGAGGAAGACTTAACCAACCTACAGTCCTTCCACCAGCCAACTGTTTATAACCACCGCCGCGATGTGGTAGGACGAAGCCGCGCTGTTTTCACTCTACAAAAGCATTAATAAAAACAAACAAGGGCTGATTCGCCACTAACCGAATCAGCCCTTATATTCTCTAGACTATATGTACTGCCACCTAGTTCAACTCGTCCGCAGCTTGCTGCCTGATACTAATGCTCCCATTCCTTGTTTGTACAGTCAGCTGGGCCTTGCGCTTGGCTGTATCCCAGTTTTGCGTAGTGCCTCTCCAGCGCCGTTTTTCCTGCATCTGGGACACCAAGCCGGGCAACTCCATCTTCAACCCGCCGCGGTGAGTCTCCACATCAAGACTATAGCCAATCTCATCATCACAAGCTAGTGCAGCTCGGACTGAGCCGTTATTAGTACTTAAGGAAATCTCACTGTTTTCGCTTAAGGGCTCTAAACTGGCTCGCACCGAACCATTCTTGCTGCTAGCGGTCAGATTGCCAATGCTGGCAGCAATTGTGATGCTACCATTTTTTGTTTCAGCTTCTAGCTCTTCATAACATCTGCCTCTCACTTTGATCGAGCCGTTCTTAGTTTCTAGCTTCCCTTTCCCCTTCACATCCTGCAGAGAAATAGCGCCATTCTTGCTGGTTAGCTCTAGTTTAGCCGCTAACTCTGGGGGCAAATAGACTGTAAACGAGACTGTACCCTTAATCGCTTCGTTAGCTATGAAGGCCAGGGATAACACCCCATCGCGCATGACTTGCGTCTCCTCTAGCCCCTGCTTTGCCATGGCCCGCGCTTCATCCTCATTGGCGGCCTGCAAACGGTATTCAATCGTGACCGATATTTGTTCAGAATCTGCAGCCGCTGGCAGCAAACGGACACGGCCATTCTTGGTCTCAATAGCCAAATCTAGAGATTTGACATCATCACCGACTGCTATCTCCCGTTCTTCCTGCCAGTTGTATTGGGGACCAAAGCTGCCGCCAAAGAGGCCGCTAAAGAGGCCAGCCAAACCAGTCCCGGCTCCTACTGCCGTGCGCAATTCCTCGCCAACTTCTTGCATGGCTGCCTGCACTTCTTGGCCTGCCTCCTGCAGAGCTTCTCTAATTTCCTCCCCGATCTCATCTCCTAAGGAGCGCAATTCTTCCCCCACCTCGTCTAAGGCATCCTGAACTGCGTCGGCCACGTCTACGCCTTCTATTTCTTCGTCTTCGTCTTCATCTTCGTCCTGGGCATCCCACTCATCCTCTACCTGCACCACACTAACTTCCTCTAAGGATTCTTCCTTTTCGCCCGTATCATCGCTACCCTGTAATGCTTCTAGCAGTGCCAAAGCTTCTTCAAAAGTGACCTTGCCTTGCTCCAACAACCGTAGCACATATAGTTTTTCCCCCGACATTAGTTCCCCTCCTCCTCTGGCAAATTGATCCGCACCGATCCGCTTACCGTCCGCGCTCGCACACTCTGGCGAATATCCTTATCTGCCCAAGCTGCCGACTCGGCCCGGAAGACGCGCCTACCCGGCCTTTTCTCTTCCTCTTTAACCACTATATCCGGTAGCTCCTGGCGGATGCTGCCGGACACACTTGTTAAATCCAATTGGTAGCCGATCCGTTCATCAGTAGCTAGGGTGACGTTAACCGAACCATTAACCGTTCCCAGATCCAGTTCAGTATCACCCGGTGCCACCTGCACCAAAATGCGACCGTTAGTCGCCCTGCCCCGCATCTCTTTGATAGCTCCGGCAATACAAACCCTACCGTTGACAGCGCTCGCCTGCAAAGAGTCGATTTCTAGCTTTTCACCGGTAACTCTACCGTTTACGGTTTTAAAAATTACGGTATCAGCCTTAAGCTCTTGGGCCTTGATTGAACCGTTGGTAGTAGAAGCAATTACAGCTCCTAGCCTTCGCCTGGGTAGGCGCAAGTCGATATCCACCTTGGCGTTTTGCCCAAAAAGCCGCTGCGCCTCCACTAGCAAACGGTTGCTATCACTGTCTACCTGGACTAGTTTTTCTGCCAACTTTTCAGCCGTAACCTCATCATCAGCGCGCACCCGGCTTGTTAGGGTCAGCTGCCACTGCTCGCTAGAGCTAGGGCAAATCTGGATCCGGCCGTTGGTGTTTTGCAGCTGAATTTCCGCTTGCCCTTCACCAAACTCACCACTTAGACTGCGGCTATAGGTGAATTCTCGGCCCCCACTCCAAGGGATGCCCAAGGCACGCAAGGTAGCCACGACAGTCCTCTCAGGGCGACGTCGCTCGATCTGGCGTCGAGCCTGCGCTCGTGCCTTCTCAGCCATGGCGCGGGCTCGCGCTGCCTCGGCCCGAGCCGCCTGTCGGGCTTTGCGCGTTTCTTCGCGCACGATGGCCTCTACTGATCGCGGTTCCCGCTGCTTCCGCTCAGGCCTTTTCAACGCCTCTAGCAGCTCGACCGCTTGCTCGGCGGTTATCTTACCTTCTTCCAGCATGCGCAAAACTAACACTTGTTCTTCCGCCACTCGCTATCACCTCCTTGTTTAATATATACTCCTGCCTTGCAAACGTCAAGGTTTAGTTTAAATTCCTTAAGGGCTCTGCCTTTTTATTTATTAGGCTAGACTGCCTTTAGAGCAATAGAAAAAGCCCGGCCTAACATAACAGGCGGGCTCTTTCGACGAATTTATGCCTTTACTCTGGTTTAGGTGCATCTACTGGGCAAACAGCTGCGCATGCCCCACAATCAATGCATTTTTCTGGATCTATGACATAGATGTCACCCTCGGTAATAGCATCAACTGGGCACTCCGGCTGGCAAGCGCCGCAAGCGATGCAATCTTTACTGATCTTATAAGCCACGGCTTTCACCTCCTCTCAACCCAACAAAAAGCAACAGACTTTGCTACCCATCTCATTATACACAATAAAACATGTTAGTAACCGATCAAAAAAAAGCTTTTTAATCCTAGGTATATTCTACTAGCATTAGATAAGCTATCTATCGTACTCAAGAACACATTATCACGACTACCTGATTTGCTAACCTTTTCAGCTGGAATTAGAAGCACCGCATGCTCTACTAATGGAGATTCAATAAATTTACAAACATCCCGCCAGGCATTAAAATGTTTTCCTTTTTCCACCTCTAAGGCCACATGGTGGTGGGGATGATAAAAATCCATTTCAAAATCCGAGTTGGTTGCAAACAAACAGGGCACTTCTTTGCTGGTTACTGCGTGTAAAAAACCGAGTTCTGTTAAGGTAGGCTTCAGTAGTCGTTCTACATCCTGACTACGCGTAAACCGACCGTCGCGAATTACCTGCAAGTCTTCCCTCTGCGCCGCTACAATCTGCAATAACTTTGCCTGCAGAGGATTAGCTTGTTCCAGATATACATATGTATGAACTGGACTAGTTGCACTGGCCACATGCAGGTCCTCCTTTGCTGCCCTGATCAGTCGGGGGCCCCCACAGTCGCAACCTTGCCTGGGGGGGAGACTACAGCCTTAGGCTATAGCGATCCTCCTATACCCTAGAAGCATCCTCCTAGCCGCTAGGCATTAATTTAGTGTACTATTCTAGTGTATAGCATTGCCCGCTGTCTATACAGCCAGTATACTATAGACAAACAACAGCCAAATGGAGGTGCTAGGTTCAATGCCCGCAAAGATGGAGCAGTTGCTCGAACTAGGCCTTTACAGCGGCACCTTACTCCTCGGTAGCGGAGCCGAAATATACCGGGTCGAAAACACCATCTATCATTTACTAACTGCCTGTGGCGCAGAGGTAGTCGACTGTATCGCCACGCCTACCGGCATCCATCTATCTGCCCATGCCTACGGACGCATCGGCACTCGTGTCAGGCGCATAGATAAAAGATCGACTAACCTCGGCCGGGTAGCGGCTATCAATAACCTCTCCCGTTCCCTCGCCGGTCAGCAAAACGACCCCGGCGAAGTGCTGCAGGCCCTCTGTCAAATCGAACGAGACACCGAGCACAGCCTAGTCCGCTGGGGCCCCCTAGGAGCCGCCATAGGAGGAACTGCTTTTGCGACCTTGTTTGGTGCCCGTGGTTGGGAACTTCCTACCACGGCCCTAGTCGCTTTTATTGTCTTTCATAGCGCTGCCTTCTTGCGTAAGGCAGCTATTCCCGGCCTCTTAGCTGATTTTGCTGGTGGGTTTGTCGCAGCTTTGCTAGCTCTCTCTGTTACCCTCGTCTTCCCAGATATGCCCTCAGACCGGGTTATTCTCGGGGCTATAATGAGCCTCGTACCTGGGGTACTGCTTACTGCAGGCGCAAGGGATGTATTGGCTGGCGACCTGCTTTCAGGCATTGTGAGAACTATCGAGGCACTGTTTACAGCCACAGCCATTGCTGCCGGCGCTGGTGCGATCTTAGGGTGGTGGATTAAATGGCTAGGCTAATAGGACCGGCGACCGAACTGACTCTTGCTTTCATAGCCTCTACCGCTTGGGGCGTGATTTTTCGAGCACCCAAACGACGCGTACCCCTAGCCGGCTTAACCGGTGCCTTAGGCTGGGTCGGCTGGATGCTGGCACAAGCCCTGGGTTTTGAAATTGTTGGCCGCACCGCACTAGGCGCCTTGGCTGTCGGTATTTCCGGGGAAATAATTGCTCGCATCTGCCATGAACCAGCCACCGTCTTTCTCACCCCTGGCATTGTGCCTCTGGTACCTGGGGTTACTATTTACGCTGCCATGCAAGCTTTCGTGGTAGGCGACTATCCGGGTGGGCTCAGTCTAGCCACCCAAGCCTTACTAGCGGCAGGTGCCATTGCCGGCGGCTTAGCTGTAGCCACTTCGTTGGTGCGTGCTCTTTTCCGCCTACTGAGGAGGGATAAGAAATAGAATGTCCGATTTAATGTTACCTCTGCTGCTATTGATCCTAGCAGGCGTCCTAGCCCATCGCTGGCTGCAAGTTGAGGCCAAGCCTTTAGCTAAGCTGACCCTTTATGTGCTCAGCCCAGCTCTAATTTTCAACTCTTTATATAACTCCCAGTTGACCGGCGATCAGCTCCTAAGACTAGGCGGAGGTACATTATTGTTTATCTGTTCGCTATCGCTGCTGCTGACTATTTGTGCCCGCTGCCTAGGCTTGTCGGTGCGCCTCACTAGCGCCATGCAGCTAGGCAGCGTATTCATGAACGTTGGCAACTATGGCTTGCCTATTATAGCTGGCATTTTCGGCCCAGTTGGCCTCGAGCGCGGAGCTGTCGTCATGGTTGTCCATCAGATGCTCATGTTCTCGCTGGCTATCTACTTCGCAGCGCGCAGCAGCTTGAGCGTGGGGCAATCGGTCAAGAAAATCTTACAGATGCCAACTGCCTACGCAGCCATTTTAGCGTTAACCCTACGCCGCTTACCCCTGGCGCTGCCTTCATGGCTGTTCAAGGCCATCACCTTACTAACCCAAGCGAGTATTCCCATCTTTCTCTTACTATTGGGGGTACAATTGGCGGGCATGTCATTTTGCCGCCGCTGGCCGCTATTGGGCCTTGGCACCTTTTTTAAACTAGGCTTGGCACCCCTGCTGGCAGACCGGGTGGCCCATGCCCTCCAGTTTGACCTGCTGAGCCGCCAAGCCTTTATTCTCTCTGCTGCCACCCCCACTGCAGTAGTCACCACTATGCTTTCCGTTGAATTTGATGCCGAACCAGAGCTTGTATCCTCCCTGACCATCATCACCACACTAGCTAGCATCCTCACTATCCCCTTGGTCATACGTTGGTTAGGCTTAGGCTAAAACTTGTCATCTGTAACATAGTAGCTAGCCCGTCCCCATATTCTATAAAGGAAAGGGGGGCAAGCTAAAATGATGTTTTTTATATCCAAACGCAAGCTGTTGTTGATGACCAGCATAGTTCTTATCTTGGCCATAACTATGACCGTTACCCACCTATATTTCCCGACCTATCCACGCCAAGTTATCACTACACTGGTCAATCTTAACCGTCGCGTTCCTATCTACTGTGTCCAGACAGATGAAAAGAAGATTGCCATCAGCTTCGATGCTGCTTGGGGTGCCGATCATACCGATGAATTACTAGCTATTTTAGATGAATATAACGTCAAAACAACCTTCTTCTTGGTAGCCTTTTGGCTAAAAAAATACCCAGAAGTGGCTGCCCGGATTGCTGCTGCCGGTCATGAAATTGGCAACCATAGTGCCACCCACCCGCACATGAACAGCTTAACGGCAGAGCAAATAACTTTTGAAGTTCTAAGCACCCATGAACTCATTAAAGAAATAACCCAACAGGAAGCCAAACTATTTCGACCTCCTTTTGGCGAGTATAATAACTTAGTCATAGATACAATAGAAAAGCTCGATTATAAGGTGATACAGTGGAGCATAGATTCCCTCGATTGGCGACCAACTACGGCAGCAGACATTGTCAGGAGGGTAACCCAGAAAATTGAGCCAGGCGCCATCGTTCTCTTCCATAACAATGCCGAGCACACACCAGCCGCCCTCAGGCCTATCTTAGAATTTTGCCGGCAAGAAGGATATGAGATAGTGCCTATCTCTGAGCTGTTGCTCAAAGGCGATTATTATATCGACAAAAGCAATGGTATGATGCGGCCCCGCTAAGCCGATAAGGCATGACGTTTTCCTCCACCATTGTTAGCTGTCAATTGCGGCGCCTAGTCCGAACAAGGGCGCATATCATACGCAAAGCGCATGGGAGCCATAATGAGAGAGCGAAGGAAGCAAGAAGCAAATCGGCCAGACGTCAATTGCAGCATCATTGACTTCTGGCCGATTTTTTGCTAACTGAGCTCATTACACAAGCAATGCATAAGCCTTGCGGATAAGAAAGTGATAGAGAAGAGGCAACTATCAGCTTGTTCCTTCTAAAAATGGGCCACACGCGCGCGAGCATGACTGCGACCTACCGCGCAGCCAATGCGTGGCCCTTTGCGCCAGCAGCGAACCTTCCTATTACCGGTCTACGCCTATCATGGTGAAGTGCATTTCGCTTTGTTGCCCGTTGCATCTGATAATGCTTAGCCCCGTACCGAGGCCCGGTTTGAACCGGGCCTTGTTGCCCTCGAAGGGAAATATTCCTTGATTGGCATAGAATTGACTTAGTTTTAGCGTCGGTTCTTCTATCTCTATAACACATTCCTCTGCTGGTAGCATTACGAATACGAATGTCGCTAACGGACAATCTAGGCGCATCTTTCTGCCATCGGGAAGGGTCAGGTCGATCCGTGTATAGCTGAGGCTGGTTGGGGTAAAGGAATCAATTTGGTTACGAAGAAATTCGGCAAACCTTTCCTCGCTAACCCCAGTCCACGAGCTCTGTTTAGGTATGCCTAAACAATAGTATACAAAGTCTTCAGCAAAGTTCTCCGTTAAGCGATCGCCCCATTCTTTCTCATACTCGGCGGCGAGATCTGTGGGAGCCGTTCGGCCGTAGAGTTTAGCGTAGGCCTCTTCAAAATCAGGCATGTTTGTAGACAATATATTCTCTATGCTATGACCAATCTCGTGGTGCAGTGTGCCTATAATGTCGTCCATAGTTCTGTTGCCACCGACAAAAACAACTGATCCCGAACCACGATCGAAAGAACCTACATTAACACCTGCAGCAGAAGGTGATGCTCCTGGAAGCATGAATATCTTCGTCCCTCTTAGCAGGATATCCGGTACAGGCAAGTTCTCTAGCGTGTCTATAACAGCTTCGTGATCGTATGCGGCGGGTTTTAGCCTTACCCAATTTCGCAGTTTACCCACCGAAGGAACTGTAGGATGTTCACCGTAATACAGATTGATATCTTGCCTTACATTATCCTTTAAAAGATCGTGGTATAACCAGGCATTAGCAATCATAGCCTGCCACAATAAATCGTACTCATAAGCATCCTCGGGAGCATAGAGGGTGTATCCCCTTGGGCTAACAAAAGCCCTCTTGTCTAGCTCGATCAGGGCATCTAGTAAAGAGAAACATTCCTTTTCAAGTTCGTCAAATACCCTTTCCCCCTTTAGGGCCCGTTCAAATATGTTGCTGAAGGTGGCGTAATGTCTGCGGGCATTTTGAGCAGCAAGGTCCTCTGTCATAATAATAGTCCCGTTGCGGTAATCAACGTCATAACCGAGTACCTCCCCTGCTATCCTGATTGGGATATAAACTAAATTCCCTATCAGTTGCGTGGGGGTATCTGTAGCCACCGGTATTCCATTCACCCTAACGTACCTTGAATTGACGGGAAAATAGGCTACAATATTGTCTTTCTTAACTACAGCTGTTCTTGCACTGCCGTCCCAATCGACATGGGCACCCACCGACTGGAAAAAATCCCTAATAGGCAGCATAGAGCGCTTGTTAATAAGCTTTATCTCCTGAGTTAAAGCGATCTCCTCGCCATTAACAATGAGCTTATAGGAAGCTGCATCTACTGGAGTTGCAGCCAAACATATAATAAGAACCATAAGTAAGCTGGCTGTCAATATCCTCTTTTGCATGCGTATAATCTTCTCCCCTATGTCATTGGTCTAGAATCCACGCAGAGCAAACACTCCAACCTCACCTTTAACTAATTCCTCACATAACACCTCCTTCTTTTACTTTTAAGCAAGATGGAGAGTTTTGCCTTAACGCAGTTATTTCAATAATAGATTGCTTCTTATGGCAAATGCAAGTTTTGTGTGTTAAATATTTTGTTTTTAATAACATAGTGTTGGGGTCTCTGCGTAGTAATCTCTTGCTCCAAATAGGGTCACATGTTATAAGTATAGGGTTTCGACCAGCGTAGGCGACGCTATGCGTCATCCGGTAACGTGCATAGGAAGCTAGCAAGCAAAAGAGCGAAGGAGCCAAGGAAAAAGGAGTGGCCAGCCAGCAGTAGCTTCAGCCCATGGTTACCAGGCCGGCCCGTTAGAGACCTGCTCCAGAGCAAGCAATCGTCCCAGGCCAAAAACCGTCATAATAAAAAAACAGGAGCATCACGCACGATGCTCCTGTTTTTATGTTAACTAGAGCCCTTACACGACCGATGGTTCGTGGAACAGCTCGCCGCGGGCGAAGCGGCTTAAATTCATCGGCTCTAGCGGAATTGGGGTTTCTTGCCCCAGAATACTTTGTGCCAGCAGTACTCCTACTGCTGGTGCCAGCATGAAACCATGCCCACTAAAGCCCACCGCCAAATAGAAGCCTTCTACTTCATCGACAGGGCCCAAAATTGGCGTCCGGTCTGGTGTCATGTTGTACAAGCCAGCCCACTGGCGCACGACCCGCAGATGCCGTAAAGGTGGTAATAGCCAAGTAATCTTTTCAGCCATTTCCTGCAAAAACTGCCAGCTCGCCTCTATGTTATAACCTGGCTTCTCTGTAGGATCACCTAAGCCCATGATAAAACTACCGTGGGGGCTTTGCTGGCAATATATGTTATGATGAAAAGACATGACCATAGGTTTTTGCAGTGGTTCAACCGGCTCGGTAACCAGTATTTGATGCCGTTCCGAGTAGGTAGGTATCTCAAGCCCCACCATGGCTGCCACATCCTGCGAATAGCCTCCGGCGGCGTTAACCACTACTGGTGCAGAAATGTAGCCGCGGGTAGTTTCCACCCCACAAACACAGCCGTTTTCCTTACGAATGCCGGTGACAGTAGTATTCGTATAAATCTTAGCCCCGAGGCGTCGGGCTGCTTTGGCATAGGCGTCGGTCACCTTAAAGGGGTTGCAGTGCCCATCGGTAGGGCAGTAGGTGGCCCCAACCAACCCTTCAATATTTAAATGAGGCACTATTTCTTTAGCCTCTGCTGCTGTTAACAAGTCTACCTCTAAACCATGCGCTCGCTGCAAGGCCACATTCTTTTTGAATTGCTCAAAGCCCTCGTCGGAGTAAGCCAACAGCAGATAACCGCCTTGGTTAAACTCGATATCATCATCGTAAGCGAGCTCTTCATTCATGTTTTCAAACATGCGCACGCTAGCCATAGACATGCGCAAGTTCATTTCCGTTCCCCACTGGGCCCGCACCCCTGCGCCACAGCGCCCGGTCGAACCACTAGCCAAATAGTCGCGCTCAATAACGCAAACGTTCCTCATTCCCCGTTTAGCTAGATTGTAGGCTATCGAGACGCCGTTAACACCGCCACCAACAATTACTGCATCAGCTGTCTTTTGCATGCGGCTCACCTCCCAAAATAGCTGCGAGCTTTACAGGCTGACAAGGTTGCCGATATTTCGCTGGCGGCTGATCCTTTATGGGAGTGCCTGTCAAGTTGGCAATTTCCCGTTCTATCAAAGCCCGACAAGTACGCCCTTGGCACGGCCCCATGCCTGCACGCGAAATACGTTTAATCTCATCGAGAGTGGTGTAACCCTCAGCAATCAGCTGACGTAACCTAGCCAGCGTGAGATCTTCACAACGACAGATGATAGTATTTTCATCGTTCCGCATGCGGCTCACCCTCCACCAAAATATTGCGCACGTCGCTAGCCAGTTCCCTAGGTACAGCTAGATGAATGACTGCCGTCCGATCAAAAGCAGGTGGATTCTGTACTCGCACCACAATTCCTTCGCCTACTTTTTCTCCTGCCCGGTTCAAAGCCGCCACTATCTTCCCCTCTTGGGGCAAAGGCAAAAATTCGTACGGCAGCTTAATTAGAGCCTGATCCTCGCTATAAGTCTCGTCTACCACAAAGATGGCCAAGCCCGGGCAACTGGCAACACACAGGGCACAACCGTTACAACGGTCAACATCCAGCTGGGGTCGGTCATTAATATCCTCAAAAGGTTGGATGGCACCGCGCTGGCAGGCAGTTGCGCACGGATTGCAGGGAATACGCTGGAAACATTCGATCACGGCTACCGGCCCCTGAGCCAAACGTTCAGGCCTCGGATAAACCTCCTGTAAATCTGCCTGGGTAGGAATGCCGGTTTTCTTAAGCATCAGTGGCCACCTCCCTCTCGACGCGTCGCAGCCCCGCTAAAATTTTCTCTCCTACCGGGCCCGACCTCAAGGCAGTTAGTTGTTCCCGGGCTTCCTGTAGATGTTTAAAGGCTGTCTCACCGCCCAAACCTAAGCTAAGGGCAGCTCCTAGACCTGCAATGCGCCCTTCCACCATAGCACTGCTAGCTTCCTCTACCCCGGCTACATCACCGGCTACATAAATTTCTGGATTAGAAGTGCGTAGCAGTTCATCGCGCACTGCTACCGAACCGCCTAACTCTGGCACATAGGCCATTTCACAACCGGCCTGCCATAGGAGATCGCTGAGAGGTGAAAGCCCAACAGCCAGGCAAATGACATCAACGGCTACATCGCGTTCAGTGCCTGGAATAGGGCTCCAATTCTCATCTAGCTGCCAGATGATTGCTCCCTCAACTACACCCTCGCCGTAGGCCTCTTTCACCGTATGGCTAGTATAAATAGGAACTCCTGCCCGCCGCACTTTGGCTGCGTGCACCAAATAGCCGCCGATAGTGGGCGCCGCTTCTACAATACCCACAACCTCTACGCCAGCCTGCAGCATCTGATAACTAACAATCAGACCGATATTGCCCGCCCCGACCATCAAAACCCGGTGGCCAGGTTTTACCCCATGCACGTTCATCAGGGTTTGAGCTGCCCCGGCTCCATACACACCGGGCAAGTCGTTGTTGGGGAAGGCGAGCATGCGTTCCGAAGCGCCTACAGCCACAATGATTCGCTCCGCTTTCACCTTGTGGACCCGATCATGCTGCTCCACCAACAAGACTCCGTCTTCATAAATACCTAAAGCTGTCGCCTCTAACATGACCTGCACGTTCTCTAACGCAGCCACCTGCTTGGCCAATTTGGTAGCGATGTCGATGCCGCGAGTACCGGCAAATTGTTGCTGTGAACCAAAAAACATATGGGTTTGTTTAACCAATTGGCCACCAAGTCGGTCAAAATTATCAATTAGAAGCACTTGTGCCCCTGTTTGCCCAGCAGCGGTAGCAGCTTGTAGACCGGCCGGGCCACCACCGATGATAGCAATTTGAGTTTCAATCATCGCAGCACACCCTTTCCCTTTTGCGTCTCTACGCGCATGCCGGCGCGGAGTTTCTCTACGCATACCCTAACGTTAGGGATACCGTCTACGGTCATGAGGCAGGACGAGCAGGTACCGATTGCACAAAAAAAACCACGGGGACGCTTCGCCACGTGACTATGGCTTAGAATTCTTACGCCAGCAGCGTGCAATGCTGCTGCTATCGTTTCTCCCTCGTAGCCTTCCAGCTCTTGACCATCGAAAGTAAAGGATACTTTTGGTCCCTTTTGATACTGCAAAATCGGATGTTCAGTAATTCGCAAGCCTCTTACCTCCTTTAGCAACACTTTGGCGCTACAAGTAACGAAGCGATGGTTGCGCCGGAACTTAGCTTGTTCCTCCTGCTAACTATATTACTAATGTTCTGCTCATTAAGCGCAAGTTCCTGCCTAACAAGACCCCCTTTTAAGACTATTTATCCTTGACATATATATTCACAATAAAAAAACAGCCCGGCCTCGAGCTTGCTGATTGCTAAAAAAGAAGGAATCGCTTTCAGTCGCTCGGTTGAGCTGTTCTCAATATATGTTGTTATTGTCGCTATCTTAAGCAAATATTCTCGCTAGTAATGCTGCTATCGGGATCGCAGGCAAAAGATTGCCTACCCGGATCTGTTTAATATCTAGAATATTCAAACCAATAGCTAACACTAACAGGCCACCGACTGCGTTCATCTCGGTGATCATGCTGGCGCTCAGCCAGACTGATACCGAACGAGCCCCCAGAGTAATGGCACCTTGATAGACAAAAACAGAAATAGCTGATAGCGCCACCCCCGCCCCTAGGGCGGATGCAAAGAAGATGCTAGAGATACCGTCTAGCATAGACTTAGCAAAGAGGGTCGAATGGTCCCCTTGTAGGCCACTCTGCAAGGCGCCCATGATAGCCATAGCACCGACACAGTAGACAAGTGTGGCCGTTACGAACCCTTCGCCTACATTACTGCCGTTGCCCAGCCACTTTTCTGCCCGCTGGCCCACTTGGTTGAGCCGGGCCTCCAGGTCTAGTTTTTCGCCGATAAGGCCGCCGATCACCAATGAGGCGATCAAAATCAGCTCGTTAGTTGTACCCCAAGCGCCTTTGAGGCCGATTAGAACAATGGCCAACCCCAGGGCAGCAACACTCGTTTCCTTAAACTTGTTCGATATACCTGATCGCCAAAATACACCTATAGCCGTGCCTAAGCAAATAGCTAAAGCGTTAACTATTGTTCCTAGCATATACTCTCTCCTAGCTGCATGAGGCAATAATGTCGTAATAGCTTCGATCTCTATCTTATAAACAGGGCCTGCTTGCGGGAGCTTAGCCTGGGGCACTGTTGCCCGTTCGACCCGCGGCCTCCCGGGCTGGCCGGCTATAAAGCACACCGCCAAAAGGCGTTCATTTTTCAACCTCCAGCATGGTGCCATTTTCGCAGGAGCGCCCAGAGATCACCCTCGATAGCGCTCTTGCCATATCGGTAGGGGCGGCCTCAGGTCAACCTAGTGATGATGCGCTTACAAGCAGTGACTAGCTGCCAGTGGGCGAGGATGACCACACCGCCGGGTGGGCAGATCCGCCTGCAATGCTCAAACATCTGCCCGCACAATTGTCGTCCCTACACTTACTGCATTAACAACTCTAAGAGGCGTTCTAGCTCGTCTTGGTCGTAATAGTGGATCTCGATTTTACCCCGTTTCCGTCCCTGCACCACGCGCACCTGTGTGCCAAGGCTGCTAGTAAGGCGTCGCTCTAAATCTTCTAGCTCCGGGCTGCGCCTTGTTTTTGTTTCACGTGAAACATTAGCTTGTGGCTGTGCCTGCATTTCCTTCACCAAGGCCTCGGTTTGCCGCACATTCAGCCCTTCCTCAATAATACGTTGGGCCAATTCCCTCTGCAATGCCGGTTTGTCAAGGGCTAAGAGAGCTCGCGCGTGACCAGCACTCAATGTTTCACGTGAAACATGTTCACGTATCGCCTGCGGCAGTTGCAGCAAGCGCAAGGTATTGGCTACATGCGATCGGCTCTTACCCACCCGTTGAGCCACAGCTTCCTGGGTTAAGCCTAGCTGCTTGCACAACTGCTCGTAACCTAAGGCTTCTTCAATCGGATTAAGGTTTTCCCGCTGCAAATTTTCGACTATAGCCAGCTCCATTAAATCGGCATCCGAAAACTCCTTAATTATAGCTGGTACCTCGTGTAATCCAGCCAACTTAGCGGCCCGACAGCGACGCTCGCCGGCCACTAGCTGATAGCGAGAGCCCTGGCGCCGCACCACTACCGGCTGTAATACACCATGTACCCTTATTGATTCAGCCAACTCCTCCAGCTTTTCCGTATCAAACTCTCGCCGCGGCTGATAAGGGTTAGGATCAATCAGCCGTAAAGCTAGAGTCGACTGTTCCTGCGGCTCGTCCGCTAGGGGTTCAACGGGAATCAGTGCTTCTAACCCTCTACCCAAGCGCGATCTAGCCACGTGCAATCACCTCCCGTGCCAATTCAGAGTAAACCTCCGCCCCTTTTGATTTAGGGTCATAGATAATTATAGGTTGGCCAAAGCTAGGTGCCTCGCTCAGGCGCACATTACGAGGAACAATAGTCTTAAAAACCTTTTCCTTAAAATAGCCCTGCACTTCTTCTACCACTTGCTGCGACAGATTGGTGCGCGCATCATACATGGTCAGTAGAGCCCCCGTAAGCTCCAGGCCGGGGTTCAGGTGTCTTTGCACCAACTGCACCGTATTCAGCAACTGGCCGAGACCTTCAAGGGCATAGTATTCACATTGTACCGGCACCAACACTCCGTCGGCAGCTGTTAAGGCATTAAGGGTAAGTAAGCCTAAAGAAGGCGGGCAATCGATAAGCACATAATCGTAGAAGGGTCGAATCGGCTCCAGGGCTTCTTTCAGTTTCATTTCTCTAGATATGGCCGGCACTAGTTCGATTTCTGCCCCGGCTAACTGGATAGTGGCTGGCACTACCTCCAGCCCCACGATTTCAGTCGGTTGAATAACGGCCTCTATAGGCATGCCATCGATTAAGACATGATAAATGCATCTCCGTAAACGGCGACGGGCAACACCCAAACCGCTAGTCGTGTTTCCTTGCGGATCAATATCCACTACCAACACCTTCTTCTTTTCTTGGGCCAAACAAGCGCCAAGATTGATGCAAGTAGTGGTTTTACCCACTCCCCCTTTTTGGTTGGTAATGGCCAGAACTTTTGCCACCGTTCTTCACTCCTAATGTTGAAATATGGCTATCTCCCTTCCGCCAACAAGCAGTGAGACAACCTTCTTGCTGCAATATGCTACTTCGATTTCTTTTCCTTTTACTCCTGCCAAGCGAAAGCTAACAATGCAAAAGACTTAGCTTTCCCGGGCCCTGTCGCCAAATTCCTTCTCCGGAAGCTAGCTCAGGCTTGCTCGCGTGCATACGTCTGGTCATTCATATGTATCGCATCCAGCAGGTCGCAGTCATGCTCCCCGCCGCTATGTCTCCGTGCATGCGATCATCCTCGCGCGCTGCTAGCCACCAACTGTGGTAAGAGCTCCGCCGCCAAGGCGAGCGGCCAGAAATCTGGGAACCCAACGAACTGCTGACCGCTCCTATTTCCTTGGCACCCTCGCTCTTTCATTTATGGCTCCATACACTTCACGGATGACCTACGCCGCAGCTTGGCAACACGGTGCGCAATCGGACCGGCCAGGGGGTTACTGCTAAGGCCCCTTCGAACCTGCTGCCGGGCCAAAGTAGTTGGCCCAGGCTGGTCTAGGAGCCAAAACGGACGCCCCCCTACAACCATAGCAACATGTCCCGCGCAAAGCTAACAAAGGCGCCTGCCTACCATAGCCGATCCTGTAGCCACACTTGCCAATTAGCCTCCATCCTTTCCAGACTATGCCCAACAGCTTGCTCCAATGCCCCCTGCAAGGACTGGCCCTCCTGCAAGTGTAGCAGCATTTCTTGCATCCCTCCATCACCTACTGTCTCATATAGATAGATCATCAGGCTGAGAGATTGTTGATAAGCAACCGTTTCCGGCAACGACCTAAAGCTGTTTTCTAATGAGGTCAGACTAGCTGGCTGCTTTACCCAGCCCCAATCGCCTTCGTCCCAGACATAGCCTTGTAGCCGCATCTCCCAATATTGGGCAAAGCCTTCACTAAACCAGACTGGATAGCCTGTCGGGCACAGGTAGTCTAGCAGTAAATGCGCCAACTCGTGGGTAACCGGACCTTCACGCTCATAAACCGCTAGAGCTGCTGCCTGGCCCAATCTAGGGTGCCAGGCAACGGGAGATAGGAGTTCCAACTTGCCTAGTTGATAAGCACCCAGCGTGGCGCTATATTCTCCCCCTATCGCACGCCCCATCGAATCGCTAGTCGCATGTAAACGAACCCGAATCGGTTTCGGGCTCTGGTCAGGTAGATGCTCCTGTAGCTCGGCTAGGCGTTGCTCCAATTGGAGCAAGACCCCCTGTGCCACCGCATCCTCCTCGTCATAATACAAAACGAAATTGTCGCTCGCGACTACGCTATAGCCCTGGTCAAGGGGGAGAAGCCGGGCAACAGCCCGTACCGCCCGATAACCAATCCGCGGCCTCAAGGCAACAAAAACCAACAAAACGCCAATCAACAACAAGCTCAATTTTTGCCGTCGCACCGTTTCTCCCTCCTTTTCTGCAAAATAAAAAAGCACTACTGTAACTTACAGCGTGCTTTCCATTATATATTATGTAAACTAATTAAACTATGTCAGCGTTTGGCTATGCGTACAGTTACTGTCAACCAGTCGCCTTCTTCGAGCTCTTGCACATCAGCCTTAATGCCAGCCTGCTTCATCAAGCGGGTAGCATCCCGGATGGTATTTAAGAAGATGCGCACATCCTTCGGCACAAACTTGCGCACTCGCTTACGTGCTGTGGCTGCAACTTCCTCCATAGTGCCCCCAGCCAGATGTTGCCCGATCATTTGTTCGGTTTGCTGCACATTTAACCCTTGTTCAATGGCTAGTTCGGCCAGATGCAGCTGATCAGCTGCATCTTTTATTCTAAGCAAAGCTCTACCCTGGCGTTCGTTCAGCTTGCCGCTAGCCAGGAGGTCCTTAACCGGTTCCGACAAGTTTAACAAACGCAGTTTGTTAGCGATGGTAGACTGGCTTTTCCCTAGGCGCAAAGCCAATTCTTCCTGTTTAATACCAAACTCAGCGATCAGCTGTTGAAAAGCCGCCGCTTCTTCTAACGGATTCAGATCTTCCCGCTGTATATTTTCAATAAGGGCCGCCTGCGCCACTTCCCGGTCGGTATATTCTTTTACGATTCCAGGAATCGTCGTCAATTTTGCTATCATGGCGGCCCGCCAACGGCGCTCGCCAGCAATAAGCTCGAATACATTCCCCAAGCGGCGCACAACAATCGGTTGTATTACCCCCATCTGCCGAATAGAATCAGCCAGCTCCTGTAACTTAGCCTCATCAAATTGCCGCCGCGGTTGGTACGGGTTAACCTGAATAAGATCTACTGGAATCTGTAATATTTGCTCCCCAGGCGAAGAATTTCCACCAAACCAACGCAAGGAAATCACCCCACTTTTCTCTCTGCTTTCTATTCGGCTTTGAGGCCCTTCTCTCCTGCTATGTGAGCGGCCGCTTTCCAGGAATACCTACTCGCCGCGGATAGCGTTGCGGCGTCGGCGCCTGTTTGTCAACGCGGATTAGAGTGCGCTCCGCTCCACTAGGCAAAACCCAAGGAACGACCTGTGCCTCACTACCTCCCAAAATACTCAGGCTTCGAGTAGCAGCAGCCACTTCCTTTTCGCCTTGGGGTCCCTTTAAGGCTACAAAACTACCTCCTAGCTGGACGAACGGCAAACAGTATTCGCTCAAAACTGTTAACTGGGCTACTGCCCGCGCTACAACCAAATCGTATTCTTCCCGATGTTCCGGTACTTGCCCCAGAGCCTCGGCGCGCTCACACACCACCTGCACCCGCGCCCCCAACTCTAGCACATCCACCGCTTCCTGCAAGAAACGGGCCTTCTTAGCAATAGACTCGAGCAAAGTAACCTTTAAGTGGGGAAACACGATAGCCAAGACCACGCCCGGCAGACCGGCTCCTGTCCCGACATCAATTACCCGCCGCCTGCTAGCCAAATCAATCGCCAAATGGACCGACAAGGAATCCAAGAAATGCAGTTCATAGACTTCAGCCGTGTCTGTAATGGTAGTCAGGTTAATTCGCTGGTTCCACTGCTGCAAAAGCAAACAATATTGTTCCAACTGCTCCAGAGCCTCTGGACTTACCTGAATACCTAAAGCAGCTGCCTCCGTCAACAACCACTGATTAGTCATGGCTGCTCCTCGACTTTCTGCGAGCCTCTAACGCTAACAATAAAACACTAATATCAGCCGGCGAAACACCCGAGATGCGGCTCGCTTGCCCGATAGACTGGGGCCGCTGTTTTGCTAGCTTCTCCCTAGCTTCATACGAAAGGCCATGCAGGGCAGCATAATCAAAGTGAGACGGAATTCTTTTCTCTTCTAAGCGCAAGAAACGTTCTACACTAGCCATCTGCTTCTTTATGTAACCGGCATATTTAACCTCTATTTCCACCCGCTGCCGCACAACTGGGTCAAATGCCGCCACTGCCCCAGGTGCAACCGACAACAGACTGTCTAAAGTTACTTCTGGCCGTCGCAATAGTTGGGCTAAAGAGGTAGCTTGGCTAGGTGGCGTCGAGCCGAGCTCTGTCATCAAGGCAGCCAGCTGGGGGCTAGGTTGGATTATGGTAGCTTCCAGCAATTCCTGCAATTCCTCCATCGAGCGCATGAGCTTCCGGTGTTCCGCAATGGCAGCATCATTCACTAAACCTATTTGCCATCCCTTTTCCCGCAAACGGCTATCGGCATTGTCATGGCGCAGCAACAAACGATATTCCGCGAGAGAAGTCATCATGCGATAGGGTTCAGTAACACCCTTAGTAACCAGATCATCAATAAGCACCCCGATATATGCTTCCGAGCGCTTCAAAATAAAGGGCTCTAAGCCGCGCAAGTAATGCACAGCATTAATGCCGGCCATCAAGCCTTGGGCTGCTGCTTCTTCATAACCCGAAGACCCATTAATTTGGCCAGCGGCAAAAAGCCCTGCCACCTGCTGAAACTCTAGCGACAGTTTCAACTGGGTAGGATCAACATAGTCATACTCGATAGCGTAACCCGGCCGCAAAATTTCGGCTTCTTCCAGACCAGGAATCGTCCGCAAAGCTTCGTCTTGCACATCTTCCGGCATGCTAGTAGAAAATCCCTGCACATACATCTCGTCGGTATCATAGCCTTCTGGCTCGACGAAAACTTGATGCCTGTCTTTGTCCCGAAAACGAACTACCTTATCTTCCAGGGAAGGGCAATAACGCGGCCCTACACCCTCAATTGCACCGCTATACATAGGTGCCCGGTGCAAGTTCTCCAAAAAGATACGATGTGTCTCGGGCGTCGTATAAGTAAGCCAGCAAGACAACTGCCTCCCCTGGCAGTTAGTAGGCTCGGCAAAACCCCAGGCGAGATCGTCGCCTTTCTGCTCGATCATCACTTCCCGATTTATGGAACGGCTACTAATTCGCGGCGGCGTACCCGTTTTAAAGCGTCCCATACGAATTCCCAGGCTAAGTAAATTCTCTGTCAGGCCTAGCGCTGGCTGCAAGCCGTTAGGACCGCTAGAAAAACTGACTTCACCGATTATGATCCGCCCCCGCAAATAGGTGCCTGTAGCCAAAATAACAACAGGCGCACGGTAGAAAATGCCGGTTTGGGTCAAGATCCCTTGCACCTTACCGTCCTCTACCACTACCTTCTCTACCATTGCCTGTTTCAGCCACAGGCCTTCTTGCGCAGCTAGCACTTGTCTCATGTATGTCTGGTACGCCTGTTTATCTACTTGCGCCCGTAGTGTTTGTACGGCCGGCCCCTTACTAGTATTCAACATCCGCAATTGCACACAGCAAGCGTCTACCGCCCTGCCCATCTCCCCACCGAGAGCGGCAATTTCGCGAACTATATGCCCTTTGCCCGGCCCGCCGATAGATGGATTGCAGGGCATTAGGGCCACGCTGTCCAAGCTGGAAGTTAAGAGCAATACCCGTACACCTAGGCGCGCGGCTGCTAGTGCCGCTTCGCAACCTGCATGCCCCGCGCCCACAACAATTACGTCATATTCGCCCAGAGTAACACTCATACTTGTTCCTCCTGCATCATTTCCCGATACAAAAACGCCCGAAAATCTCGTGCACCAAGTCGTCACTAGCAGTTTGTCCTAGAATAGCCCCCAAACAATCACAAGCAGCCTGTAAGTCAACATGGGTCATATCGATGGGCCAAGCTAGGCGTAGTGTGTCGGCTGCAGACTCAAGATGGCGCGCCGCCTCGCGCAGTAGCCCTTCTTGCCGGGCATTAGCTACAAAAGCACTCTCTGCCTGCACCACCCCTTGCAGTACCAAATCGGCAATAGCTGATTGTAGCTGCTGCAAGCCAATCCGATCTTTAGCAGATATTTCGAAAGTAGTAATGTCCTCAAGGAGCTCCAAATCTGCAGGTTCAAGTTGCCGTGGCAGGTCACACTTATTGAGCAATGCAAAACGTGTAGCCGTAGCTGTCTGCGACAAAACATAGCGATCTTCCTCTGTCAGGGGTTGTGATTGGTCTAAGACTACCAAAACCAAGTCTGCCGACTCAACAGTCTTTTCGGCTAAAGAAACACCAATCTTTTCGACCGGATCATCGGTCTGCCTTAAACCTGCCGTATCTATAAGCTGGATCGGAATACCCTCTATGGCAAAATACTCCTCAATGGTATCTCTGGTTGTACCAGCTATGTCGGTGACAATCGCTCTTTCCCTGCCTAATAAGGCGTTAAGCAAGGACGACTTACCGACATTGGGCCGCCCCACAATGGCTACTTGCAGCCCCTCGCGCAACACCCGACCCGCAAAACTAGTCTGCAACAAGGCAGCAATCGCCTGCAATGCTGCCTCTAAGCCCGCAAGCATCGCCTCCTTAGTAAGCTCTGGAATGTCGTGTTCTGGGAAATCAATGCTAGCTGCCGCCTGGGCTAGCAAGGATAGAACCGTCCCGCGGATGCTTTCTACCTGTTGGGATAATTCTCCTCGTAAGTGCTTGCCTGCTTGCGTTAAAGCAGCCTTAGACTTAGCATTAATGACATCGATGACGGCCTCTACCTGCACTAAGTCCATTTTCCCATTGAGAAAGGCCCGCTGTGTAAATTCGCCAGGCTCTGCTAAACGCGCTCCGTGTTCCAACAATAGTAACAAGATCTCTTTCAACACTAGCGCGCCCCCATGCGCGTTAATTTCCACCACATCTTCCCCTGTATAAGAATAAGGGCCTGGCATATAAACGGCTAACACCTGATCCAAATGCCGCCCTTCGTTATCGACGATATAACCCAGATAGAGGCGACGCGGAGCAAATTGCCGCCTCGCCCGCCCTCGTCTATCTCTAAAAACTGTTTGTAGAATACTGAAAGCCTGTGCGCCACTGAGGCGTACAATACCTATACCGCTTTCACCTGGTGCAGTGGCAATAGCGGCAATAGTCTCTTGCTCCATCAACCTTCACCCCCACATCTTCGTGTAGCTCATATTATACCCTAGCGGGCTGATAACAGAAAAACCCGTGGCAGTATGCTGCTGCCCCGGGCTTCATTATGCAATAGCCTCTATTTAAGAGCAATAATTACTTTACGGTAGGGCTCATCCCCTTCACTATAAGTAACTATCTGCTTATCGTGCTGCAAGGCGGTATGAATAATACGGCGTTCGTGGGCGCTCATTGGTTCTAACATGATGCGACGGCCGGTGCGCTTGGCTTTCTCAGCTAAACGTTTGGCTAAACGCAGTAGCGTTTCTTCCCGCCGAGCCCAGTAACCACCTGCATCTAGTACCACCCGCTGTCTATTTTCCGCGTTCCGATTATAAACCACATTAGCTAAGTATTGCAGCGAATCTAGTGTTTGCCCATGCTTACCGATAATAAGACCTAAGTTGTCACCCTTAAAATCGACCTTGATCGTCTCTTCGCTAGTACTAATCTCTAGCTCCACATCCGAACCCATCCGTTGGCAAACACCGAGTAAGAAATCATGCAATATACGCAACGGATCAGGCTTTAGAGTCACCCGTACGCGAGCCGGTCTTCCGCCTAAGATTCCTAAGAAACCCTTACTGGGTTCTTCTAGCACCTCGGTTTCCACCTGATCTAGGGTAGCGCCTAATTCTTCTAAAGCTAGCTGAATCGCATCCTCAATCGTTTTTCCCTGTTTTTCTACGCTTTTCATCTCGCTGCTTCCCCTCCTCCAAGCCATACTGACGGTTCAATGCCTGACTAACGAGGTAGTGCTGTCCAATAGTAAACACGTTACGAGACACCCAGTAAAGTCCGAGAGCTGTCGGATAACTAATGGTGATCCAAGCCGTCAGAACGGGCAAAAACATGTTCATAGAACGCATCATAGCTACGTCTTCGCTGCTTTGGCTAACCTGACGCTGCTGGATAACAGTTGTGGCTACAGACAGAATGGGCACGATAGCATAGCCAAAGTTTTCTCGAACTAAGCTCCAAAAACTATGCTCTGCGTCGGGCAAAACTAAGCTTAAGCCTAGAAAGAGGGGATTATCGCCAAAAACTCCTGGCTGCCTCAGAACACCAAACATAGCAATAATGATGGGGAATTGAATTAAGACAGGAAGGCAACCAGCCACTGGGTTAATTCCATGCTCCTGCCACAAGGCCAAGGTTTCTTCATTAACTTTGTCCGGATCCTTATACTTTTTCTTAATCTCCTCCACCAGCGGGTTAATTATCTTCATCTTATGCGAAAACTGCATCTGCCTATAGTTTAAAGGAAAAGTAATAACCATAACTACAAAAGCCATCCCAATAATGGCCAGACCGTAGCTGCCCGTCACCTCAGCTAGGGTATCTAGAATTCCTTGAAACATAGCTGTCAAAAATGCCAAATAAACTCCCCTCCTCCTCCTACACCAGTGGGTCGAATCCACCTGGATTAAACGGATGACAACGACTGATACGTTTGAGCCCTAACCATACACCTTTGCCAAAGCCATATTTCTGCAGGGCTTGGATCGTATATTCTGAACAAGTGGGACGGAAGCGGCAACTCGGACCTAAAAGGGGGGAAACAAACTGTTGATACAGTATAACCGAACCGATAGCCAACGCAGTTAATAACTTATTCATGACACCAAAGCCCAGCTTTCTTCACCAGTTTTTCCAAAGAACTGGCTATTCGCGCATATCGGGCATCGCGCGCTGCCATCCGCACAATGACTACCACATGGTAACCTGGTAACACTCGGTCACTCAGCGACCGCCAGGCCTCCCTCACTAACCGTTTCAGCCGGTTACGACCAACACTGCCTGCTACCTTGCGGCTGACAGAAATACCTGCTTTTGTTTTGGTGACAGGCTGGGGTAAGTAGTACAACACTAGGTATCTATCAGCTACAGATGTACCACTCCGATATACAGCGCTGAAGTCAGCACTCCGCTTAAGGCGTTCCCCCTTACGCATACTCCAGCCTCCCTCTCGCTTGCCATAGTAAATTATACCACAATTACTGGCTTGTCATGCGAAAAAAGGCCACGGAATCGCGGCCTTAAGCAGATAGCACTTTTCTTCCTTTGGCACGCCTTGCTTTCAGGATCTTACGCCCATTGGCAGTGCTCATGCGTTTACGGAAACCATGCACTTTCTTACGAACTCGATTATTCGGTTGATATGTCCGCTTCATCTGCTGCTACACCCCTTTCTCCCAAACAAAAACCACAGTATCCCAGATATTATACCAAATGCCACAACAGGAAGCAATTCGAACTGTGGAATACAGCTGTCAACTATGGTGGTCAAGCGGTGCACGCTGCTGCCTCTCAAATTATAAACAGTTGTTGATAATTTATCTACAACCCTGTTAGCTTACATAATCACAACCCTGCCGACCAATTATGCTCCCATACCCCCTATTCCCTCGGCCTCATCCCCACTTTATATCCTCCAATTTTATGTCACGACTTGTGGAGTTATCCACAACTTGTGGATGAAATTGTGCATAACTCCAGCGAACGCATAATCGATCAACAATCTGCCGTTGCCGATACGACAAGTTTTTCACCTAATATGGGTTATCCACACCTTTTGGGGATAATTTGTGGACAACCTTGCCGAGTTATACACAAATCTGTTGATAATTGTGGTAGAATTTATGTACAGCTTGTTGATAACTGTCTAACCGTCTGCTAAGGGGGTACATTACATATGGTTAGCAAACTCGACTACCAAGAAATCTGGCAAGCAGCTCTAGCAGCTATGGAGACCCAATTAAGCAAACCTAGCTTTGACACCTGGATCCAATCTCTAGAACCTGTCGGTATACAACAAAACACTTTTGTACTGAGGGCGACCAATGTATTTAATCGCGATTGGTTGCAAAATCAGTATTCCGATCTAATTTCCGAAAATCTACAAGCCATTTCAGGTCAACCATTATCGGTTCGTTTCATTCTGCCCGACGAAGACCTAACGGTGGTTGATTTAGAGGAAATAGATATACCAACTGAAAAAAACACCAACGATGATGAACCTGGCTACAATTTAAATCCTAAGTATACCTTTAATTCCTTTGTGATTGGTGCCAGCAATCGCTTTGCCCATGCAGCCGCCCTAGCCGTTGCTGAAGCTCCGGCCAAGGCTTATAACCCCCTATTTATCTACGGCGGCGTAGGCTTAGGCAAAACCCACCTCTTACACGCCATTGGTCACTATGTCTTAGAGCATTACCCGCAGCTTAATGTCTGCTATTTGTCGTGCGAAAAATTCACAAATCAATTTATTAGTGCTATCCAATATAAGCGGAGTGAAGAATTTCGCAATCGCTACCGCAATGTGGACATACTCATGGTTGATGATATTCAGTTCTTGGCTGGCAAAGAACAAACTCAGGAAGAATTTTTCCATACCTTTAACGCGCTGCATGAGGCTAATAAGCAGATTATTTTATCTAGCGATCGGCCCCCGCGGGAAATTGCTACCTTAGAAGATAGATTACGGTCTCGTTTTGAGTGGGGCTTAATTACCGACATACAACAACCAGATTTGGAAACAAGGGTAGCTATACTCCGCAAAAAATCCGAGTCTGAAAACTTGAAAATAGATAATGACGTGCTCCTATACTTAGCCAATCGCATCAATAGCAACATTCGCGAACTAGAAGGAGCTCTGATTCGCGTCAATGCTTATGCTTCCTTTACTGGACGCCCTATCACCATTGATCTTACCGAAGAGGTGCTAAAAGACATCATTCCTGCGGAAACACCCAAGCAGATCACGGTGGAGGAGATCCAGCTTGTCGTCTCCCAACACTTCGGTTTGCGTCCGGCCGATTTAAAAGGAAAGAAACGCACTAGGGTTATTGCCCATCCGAGACAGGTTGCTATGTACCTAAGTCGCCAGCTAACCGATTACTCTTTGCCACGCCTGGGCGAAGCTTTTGGCGGTAGAGACCATACAACTGTCTTGCATGCCTGCGACAAAATTGAAAAAGAAATGGCTAAAGATAGAGAACTAGCTATGGTGATCGAGCAATTAACCGAGAAACTACGAAAAGGTTAATTGTTGATATTGTGGATAGGTAAAACAACTTGTCCACAAAACAAGCACAAGCGCTAAAGTCCGACAAATAGCGCCTACAAGCACTTATCCACAGGTTCCACAACCATGATGACTAATACGACTATCTTATATACTATTCATCTAATAAGAAATATATTCTTTAAGGACCCGCCAAGGAGGTATAAGAAATGATTATAGAGGTGCAACGGGATATTTTTCTACAAATGCTGCAAACTGTAGGCCATGCTATACCATTAAAACCTGTTATGGTTGCCTTATCCGGTGTCCTGCTGCAAGCTGAAAACGACCACATAACTCTTACCAGCAACAACCTTGAAATGAGCATCACTGTCAGCGGCGAAGCTGTTGTCAGCGAGCCGGGAGAAGCTGTTATACCGGCCAAAATTCTGACCGAGGCAGTGAGACGCAGTCCGGCTGACAAAATAAGTCTGAGGCACAATCCGGGTCGCTCCTCGATTACTTTCCAGAGTGGTAGTGCCCAGATGGAAATCCTGACGCTACCTTTAGAGGAATTTCCCGAGCCTCCCGTATACTCGCTACAACACAGCTACACCTTGCCCCAGCCTTTAGCTAAGGACATGATGCGCCAGGTTAGTTTCGCTATTTCTACCGAGGAATTGCGACCTGTACTAACAGGTGCTTATTGGACCTTTGGTGAAGAAGACACTCGCTTGACAGCTTTGGATGGTTTTAGGCTAGCTTGTCGCTGGTCTACTTACGTCACTACCGATAAGCCGGCTAGCGCTATCGTGCCGGGCAAAGCTGTCAGGGACTTGCTGCGACTCCTTGGCGATGATGGTCTATTGCAGGTCGGCATTGGCGATAATTATGCTGCCTTTGATTTTTCCGGTATTCGTTTAGTTACTCGCTTACTGGAAGGTAACTTCCCGGATATTAATCAGTTCATCCCGGAAAATTATCAAACAAGGATAGTAGTAGGTGCCGATGAGCTATGGCAAGCTATTGAAAGAGCTGCCTTAGTCTGCAAAGATGGCCAGAATGGTTCGGTTAAACTTAATATCAACGACGATAAGATCGCTGTATCGGCTCAATCTATGGAATTAGGTAGGCATTATGAAGAAATACCGATCCAGCAAACTGGGGAAGGCCTGGAGATTATGTTTAACATTCGTTCTCTGATAGAAGTCTTGCGGAGTGCTGCAGCCGCAGAAGTTACCATAGATTTTCACGGGAGTTATGGCCCTTGCATCTGTCGTCCGGTGGGGCAGGATGACTATTTTAGCTTGTTAATGCCTGTACGTCTCACATAAGGGAGGATGAGAGTGGTGAGCGAGCAGCTGATACCTATTACGGGCGAGTACATTACCCTGGCACAGCTACTAAAGAAGCTAAACTATATAGCTTCAGGTGGCGAAAGCAGGTTTTTCTTGCAAACCCATAACATCCTAGTCAATGGCGTCCCTGAGCAACGGCGGGGCCGCAAGTTATACACGGGTGACTCTATCTCCATCGACGGCCAGACTTACGTATTGGGTTGATTGTTGCCATGAAAGTTGAACATCTTACCTTACGCAATTTTCGCAACTACGCTCACTGCGAGCTCGAGCTGCATCCTCGCCTTAATATATTGGTTGGGCAAAATGCCCAAGGTAAAACCAACCTGCTTGAAAGCGTTCACTTTCTTTCTACCGGCAGATCTCATCGGACTAGCAATCAATATGATTTAATCCGGTGGGATACTACCGGGTTTTTCTTACATGCCAGGATTAAGAAGCGTAATGTACGGGCCCAGATAGATTTTCGTCTAGATGCCAGCCGTAAGCGCGAATTAAAGATCAACGGCATACCCGAGCGCAAACTAAGTTCCTTGCTGGGTGTTTTAAACTCAGTTCTCTTTACGCCAGAAGATTTACAGCTTCTGAAAGGACCACCGGCTTTGCGCCGCCGTTTCTTAGACATAGAGTTGTCCCAGGTAAGTGCTGTTTACCTTTACGCTTTGCAGCAATACAACCGGGCCTTAATACAGCGAAACAACCTCTTGCGGTCTTTTGAGGGCAAGGTTACTAACCCGGTGGCCTTAGAGACCTGGACCGAGCAATTAGTCAAATATGGGGCTAGGGTGACTAGGCTACGACAGCAAGCGTTAAAAGCTTTAGCCAAATATGCGGCGCCTAGTCTTCACCAGATTTCCGGGGGTAAAGAAAAACTGAGCCTGATCTATCGGCCTTGGGGATTGAAGGTCGAGTGTGGGGAAACCGAGTCTGAGATAACCCGAGTTTTTTGGGAAATACTACAAAGGCAACACGCCAACGAATTAAGACGAGGGGTGACGCTCGTCGGGCCCCATCGCGATGATTTTGTATCCTTGTTAAATGGAATTGACGTCAGGGAGTTCGGGTCCCAGGGACAACAAAGATCTACAGTCTTAGCTTTGAAAATGGCAGAGCTTGCTTTTATGTACGAAATAACCGGAAATTATCCCGTCCTCCTGCTTGATGATGTCTTATCGGAGCTTGACGAGAAGCGTCGGCAAGCACTCTTGTATGAAGTTGATCATGGCATCCAAACCATTATTACTGGTACCGAAGCCAGTTTGTTTACCGGCCTAAGGGACAAAGAGGTATTGGTTGCAGAGATAGTAAATGGTAGAATTAGTATAGTGCAGCAATAGGGGGGCCGTAACATATGTTCCTATATATTGGTCAGGACAAAAGTATTCCTGCGCGAGATATTGTTGGCATTTTTTCTATATCCCTAATGGAAAATGCCACTAATCGTGAATTCCTCAATACAGCTCGCGATGAAGGTTTTGTCATCAACTGTGGCGAGGAACCAGCTAGATCATTTATAGTTACTAGTGAATATATTTATCTTTCTAATACTTCGGCAAACACGCTACGCAATAGATCACTGAACAAGCTATCTGTTTTAGACTGACATATTGTGATTTTGGAGGCAGGGGGGGATTGCATTGGTCGACAAAAACACGCAGTATGATGCGTCAAAAATACAGGTTCTGGAAGGCCTAGAAGCGGTACGCCATAGGCCTGGAATGTATATAGGAGATACAGATATAAGAGGTCTTCATCATCTTGTATTCGAGATTGTTGACAACAGCATCGACGAAGCCATGGCTGGCTATTGTGACTTCATCCAAGTGGTTATTGGCCAAGATGGCAGCATAGAGGTTACCGATAATGGCCGTGGCATCCCAGTAGGAGAGCACGAAACTGGAAAAAGTGCTTTAGAGGTAGTGCTGACGGTACTCCATGCTGGTGGAAAATTCGGTGGTGGCGGTTACAAGGTTTCTGGTGGACTCCACGGTGTCGGTCTCTCGGTTGTTAATGCACTTTCCGAGTGGATGGTTGCCGAAGTTCGCACCGATGGAGGCCTTTATCGTCAGGAATACAAACAGGGGGTGCCCCTAGGTCCTGTTGAGCGGGTAGGGGGGGCTGACACTACAGGCACCACCATTCGCTTTAAGCCCGATGCCACTATCTTCGAAACGACAGAATTTAATGCAGAAATATTGGCTAACCGACTACGAGAAATGGCTTTTCTTAATGCCGGTGTTCGTATCGAGTTGCATGATCAGAGGCAAGGCAAAAAACAAGAATTTCATTATACCGGTGGCCTAATTTCCTTTGTGCAGTGGTTAAGCCGCAACAAAGATCTGCTCTTTAAAGAGCCTATTTATCTCAGCGGGCAAAAGGACGACACTATGGTAGAGGTGGCCTTGCTCTGGACTACCGGTTATAGCGAAAATCTGATGTCATTTGCTAATAACATCCATACATCCGAGGGTGGTACCCATGAAGCCGGTCTCAAGTCTGCTTTAACCCGTACGGTTAACGACTACGCCCGGCAAAATAATATTTTCAAGAGTGGGCAGGAAAACTTCGCCGGCGAAGATGTTCGCGAGGGTTTAACTGCCGTCCTCAGCGTGAAAATACTTAACCCTCAATTTGAGGGCCAGACCAAAACTAAGCTTGGTAACTCTGAAGTACGCAGCATCACCGATTCTATAGTGTCAGAGCAATTTAGTACCTTTTTGATTGAAAACCCTAGCATCGCCAAGCGAATTATCGATAAAGCCACAACAGCCTCCCAAGCCCGCGAGGCAGCACGCCGGGCGCGCGAGCTAACTCGCCGCAAGAACGCTCTAGAAATTACACCTCTGCCGGGCAAACTGGCCGACTGCACCGTTACCGATCCAGCCCTCTGCGAGCTCTATTTAGTGGAGGGTGACTCGGCTGCCGGTTCGGCCAAGCAGGGGAGGAGTAGGCAGTATCAGGCTATCTTGCCTATCGGCGGTAAAATCATCAACGTCGAAAAAGCTAGGATAGATAGGGTTTTAGCCCATGAGGAAATCAGAACAATCATAACTGCCATGGGCACCGGTATCGGTGAAGATTTTGATCTTGGCAAAGCCCGTTATCATAAAGTTATCATCATGGCTGACGCTGACATCGACGGATCACATATTCGCACTTTGCTACTTACATTCTTCTACCGCTACATGCGGCCCTTAATAGAAGCTGGGTATCTCTATATTGCGCAGCCACCCTTATATCAAGTCAGACGTGGTAGGCAGATCCGTTATGCCTATGATGACGCAGAGTTGGAGGCTATCCTCAGCGAAATGGGGCGTCAAGGCATCACTATACAGCGTTATAAGGGCTTAGGAGAAATGAACGCCGACCAATTATGGGACACCACTATGAATCCGGAAAATCGTATCTTACGCAAAGTGACCATGGATGATGTACAAGCTGCAGAAGAAATTATCACAGTTCTCATGGGCGAGAAAGTACAACCTCGGCGTGAGTTTATCGAGCAAAACGCCAAGTATGTCGTTAACCTCGATATCTAGACTGTCGGCTGCGCAGTAAAGAAGGGGTGATGAACTATGGAATTTGACCATGGCAAGATCATGCCAATAAGTATAGAAGAAGAAATGAAGAAATCCTATATCACCTATGCCATGACGGTTATCATTGGCCGGGCCTTGCCCGACGTGCGCGACGGCTTGAAACCGGCTCACCGGCGTATCCTCTATGCCATGGGTGAACTAGGATTTTCTCCCGACAAACCTTATAAAAAGTCAGCCCGTATTGTGGGTGAAGTGCTAGGTAAATTTCACCCCCATGGAGATACCGTTGTCTACGATACCATGGTGCGTATGGCCCAAGACTTCTCTAGCCGCTATCTGTTAATAGATGGCCACGGCAACCTGGGCTCGATAGACGGTGACTCGCCGGCAGCTATGCGTTATACCGAAGCTCGCCTAGCGCCATTAGCCATGGAAATGCTCAGGGATATCGACAAGAAGACGGTCGATTTTACTCCCAACTTCGATGAAACCCTAGAGGAGCCGGTAGTTCTGCCGGCGAGATTTCCTAATCTTCTAGTCAATGGCTCTGCCGGTATTGCTGTCGGCATGGCTACTAACATTCCACCGCATAACCTAGGTGAGGTAATCGACGGTACCGTTGCCTTGATGGACAACCCGGATATTACTGTCGATGAACTGATGCAGCACATTAAGGGGCCCGATTTCCCCACGGGTGCTTTTATCATGGGCAGAGACGGAATCCGCTCGGCCTATACCACCGGCCGGGGTTCTATCACTATCCGGGCCAAGACTCGCATCGAAAAAATGAGCAACGGCAAGCACCGCATAGTAGTCAGCGAACTACCTTATCAGGTGAATAAGGCCAGGCTGATTGAACGCATAGCCGAATTAGCCGTTAAAGAAAAAAGAATTGATGGCATCACCGCCCTCAACGACGAAAGCGACCGAGAGGAACCTGTACGCATCGTCATCGAGCTGCGGCGTGATGCTAACCCTAACGTAGTCCTTAACCAACTGTTTAAGCACAGCCAGCTGCAGACGACCTTTGGTGTCATCATGTTAGCTTTAGTCGACGGCGAGCCGCTGGTGCTTAGCCTCAAAGAATTGCTGCAACATTATATCGAACACCAAAAGGAAGTTGTCACCCGCCGTACCCGTTTTGATTTAGAAAAAGCAGAAGCGCGGGCCCACATCTTAGAAGGCTATCAGATTGCACTAGACAATATAGATGCTGTTATTGCCCTGATTCGCCGTTCTCAAACCGACGAGGAAGCTCGTATCGGCCTCATGCGTAATTTTGGTTTAACCGAAAAACAGGCCCAGGCCATTCTAGACATGAGGTTACGGCGGCTGACTGGTTTGGAGAGAGAAAAGATCGATGCCGAACTGGCTGAGCTAGAAAAACTTATTGCCGAGCTAAAAGCAATACTGCACGACGAGGGCTTGCTGCTACAAGTGATCCGGAAAGAACTTCTGGAGATAAAAGAAAAGTATGCCGATCCGCGGCGAACTGAAATTGTGGCCGCCGCTGGTGAAATAGACATCGAAGACCTCATTGCCGATGAAGACGTGGTTATCACCATTACTCATCAAGGCTATATCAAGCGTCTACCGGTCAACACCTATCGCAGTCAGCGTCGTGGTGGCCGGGGGATAACCGGTATGGGAACTAAAGATGAGGATTTTGTAGAACACTTGTTTATCACTAATACACATAACTACATCCTGTTCCTGACCAATCATGGCTTAGTTTACCGCATCAAGGTTTACGAAATACCGGAAGCTAGCCGGCAGGCCAGGGGGACACCGATAGTCAACATCATGCCCCTCCAGCCCGACGAAACCATCAGTGCGGTTATCCCCATCAAAGATTTTTCTACCGGGGAGTATCTATTCTTAGCCACCGAAAATGGAACAGTAAAGAAGACTGCTATAGCCGAATACGATTCTGTCAAAGCTCATGGCCTGATCGCCATCACCTTGCAAGAAGGAGATCAATTGATAGGCGCTAGACTAGTAACCGACAGCGACGAAGCTATCTTGAGCACCAGAAACGGCAAGGCTATTCGTTTTAGCACCACCGATGCCCGCCCCATGGGGCGCACGGCTCAAGGGGTGAAAGGGATCGACCTTGACGCAGACGACTTGGTCATTGGGCTAGACATAGCTAGAGAAAACGCTGATCTCTTGGTTGTTACCGAGAATGGCTACGGTAAACGGACTCCAGTAAGCGAATATCGAACCCAACGCCGGGCAGGTAAGGGTGTGCAAACCATCAAGCCTTCTAAGCGCAACGGCAAAGTAGTCGGCATCAGAATGGTGCGGGATGATGACGATGTCATGCTGATCACGGCCGAGGGCATTGTCATTCGTATGGCCGTGAGCGATATCTCGCAAATGGGGCGTGCCACCAAAGGGGTAACCCTGATCCGCTTGGAAGATAACGATAGCGTGGTAGCCTTGGCGCGAGTAGCGCAAAAAGAAGAATAAGAATAGGGGCATGCCGTTACGCTGGCGGCATGCCCTTTAATATTGGCTAGCTTCCGCTGGCTGCAAGCTAACTAGTGCTAACAGCAGGATAATGACTTAGCAATGACGAAATGTTCTTAGTATCAGCAACGCGTAGCCTTGCGGGTAAGTGATAGTGCGTTATTTGAACGAGAGGAGGAGCGACTTCCGTGGCTGCTGTACTCCCCCAACAGCTAATTATTTTTTAACTAGATAAAGAAGCCTTTGCGTTAGATGTAACTGTGGTGCAGGAAATATTGCCTGAGATTTCAGCACGGCCCATACCCCAATCTGCTTTGCATATAGAAGGTGTTTTTGATTTCCGTGGTAAAATAATACCCCTAATCAACTTGCGAGAAGTGCTAAAACTGCCTTTGGACAAGGGCGTTAATAACGTGATTGTCATCAACTACGAAGGTCGTCTTTTTGGCCTCATCGTCGACAGGGTTTTAGAAGTATTTACTGGTCAGACAGAACTAAGAGAGCTGCCACCGGCAGGTTTAAGAGTACCTGCTCGCCTCGTGCAAAGTGTGGTATTGTATAAAGAAATGGTGGTAGTGGTCTTGCATCTAAAACAGTTGGCCTCTGCTGTCATCGATAAGGAGGATTGACAATGCCAGTCACCCAGCAAGAGATTTTTGCTCACTTAGAGGGCGCCAAACAAATAGGGGAATTTGATGGATCAGATCTAGTTTGTCGTCTTTATGATAATCTCTATGGGATCCCCATCAAGTCAGTCCAGGAGATAGTGCCTTTGCCTCGGGTAATGCCTCTGCCCCAGCTACCAGTAACTTTCTTGGGAGTCTGCTTATTCAGAGAGAATGTTATTCCGGTTCTCAATCTAGCGCATGAGTTAGAGCTGACCGGCGATCCACCCACACCAGAAGAATGGCAGATGGTAGTGATAGATTACGATAACCGCCTGTGCGCGATAGCAGTAGAAGATATCGAGGAAATTCTTAATTACTCTGAAGCAGACATAGAACCACTTCCCAGCACCAGCGAGGTGGAAAACGAGCTCTTTAAGGGTATTAAGTCCACTCAGATAGGAATGGTTACTTTGTTGAATATCGATACCATCCTAGAGCAGACCCAGTTGCCCGAGCGTTTGCAGATCTCCGTGCAACAAGCTACAGATGCAACCAAACAAGAGACTGAAAGATTGGCCTTGATTCGGGTAGGCGGCATCCGAGTGGGGGTTAGAATAGAAGAAATCGAGCGTATTTTACGTTTGCCCGAGATCTTTCCTGTCGATGATGCTCCTGCTTGTATACGCGGGGTTGCTCTTAGTCCCGATGCAGATCACGATAACCCCGACGAAGAGGATTACTATCCGGTCTTAGACATGTTTGAAATCCTAGAGCAAGCAGAAGACGATGGCAAGCGTAATTTGATTCTGGCGCAAACCACAGCTATCAGGGTAGGATACTTCACGGGTATTGTTGAAGAAATTTGCGACGTGAGCAAAGCAGATATTGCTAGTGTGCCGCCTATACTTCAATCTAACCAGAACGATTATATCTGGGGAATACTAAAGCTAGAAGCCGAGTTGATTCTCTTGTTAGATCTGAACCAAATATTGTATGCATGCGGTCTAATGGAAGAATAGGTTCATATGCATGCTGACAGGATATGACATTCTCATTGTTGATGGGTATAACGTTATCCATCAATGGTTGGAGATGAAATTTCTGAAACCAGGAGAACTCGACTACACTAGACAACAGCTGATCACGATTCTTAGCAGTATAGTCGGCTTTTGGGGTTTCCAGTGTCTTTTGGTTTTTGATGCTCACCTTGTTAATAATGGCAAAGGTTCAACTGAGCAAATCAATAATAATCTGCAGGTAATCTTTACCCCCGAAAAACAAACGGCAGATAATTTGATAGAGCGTTTGGCCGTTGAATTTTGTTCTCAAAACATTAGCGTGCTAGTTTGTACCTCCGACAAGGCCGAGCAAAATATTGTGCTTTCCTTGGGGGCTAATCGGATTAGCGCGCGCGAACTCCTGCGTGAGGTAAAACTAGCCCAATGTGAAATGAAGCGGCACTATGGCCGCCACCCAAAAACTCAACAGCGCAGCTGGCTAGAAGACAGCCTGCCCCTAGACATCAAAGAAGCTTTGCGCCATCTTCGCGAAAAAAAATGAGCGAGCTCATGATTGGCCGCTCATTTTTTTGTTTTTATTCCTTACTGCGAGGAGTTTTAGTCCAGGCAGTCGGGTGCTTGTTCACGCTCTTTAAAAACAAGGCACTAGTAAACGGAACTGGGAAAAAGAATGATGCCAGAGGTAAAAACAGCAGTTGGGCTACCGCCGCACAACGGCCAGGCCAGGTGTGGGGCCTGGCTGCTAAATCGAGATGCTTGCGATAGCGGAAATAGGCATAAAAGGTGAAACTGAGAACGATAACACTGAAACTGCGAATTACATGCCGTATCCCGTTAGGTATGATATCGACATCTACCTGACCAAATAACCAAAGCACCATCATTACAGGCGGTATGAGGGTGGCAAACTGGAAGAAACTCCACTCGATGGGGCCTTTAAGCCATAATTCACGCATCAGTGGGCGTTTCTTTTCCTGGGGATATTTATCATCTTGAGAAATCTTATCCATCACCTGCAGAAAACCTGTTCCCCAGCGTAAACGCTGCCTATAAAAGCCCTTGACGGTGGCTGGGGTCTGTTCGCTGCTAGGGTAAGGCAAATATTCGGGCCAGGCGCCAGTCTCTAAATAGGCTCTAGTCCCTAGTTCGAGATCTTCGGTGAGAATGTTCGAGTCATATCCTCCTAACTTGTCGAGCAAATCGCGTTCGATAAAGAGGTTAGTACCGCCCACGAAAGGCAGCCGGCGGAACATAATGGGCAGATACCAGTCGTGAGACACCGTTTGGTATAAGCTGGCTAACTTGCTCAGCGGGCCGATGTCATAAAAGTTTCGCACCTGAAAGGCAGGGCCTTGAAAAATGCGCACAGGTTTTTCATCAGTCAATAACCTATAGGCAACATAAAGTAAGACATCAGGGTCTGGGCGGCTCTCAGCATCATAAAAACCATACATAACAGTCCGCTCGTCTACAGCCAAAGGCAAGGCATAATTGAGGGCTCTACCCTTGGTCGATGGCACTGGCTTACCCAGGCATTTACCGCCAAATTGCCCATCAAAATCCTCGGGCACCTCTATATGCTTGACAACTGGCACTCGCGGTGCATCCTGTAGCTCGCTTCTCACTTGTTCCACAATCTGCTGTGTCGTTGGAAAGCAAAAATCGTAAATATCGACTAAGGCTTCCTTCAACCTGCTCGACTGTTGCATATCAATAATGGCTCGTTCAACCCCATCTCCCACCATAGCTGCCAAACGGGAGACTATTTCCTGGGTAATGCGGTGATTAGCCCGGGCACTATACTGCACTAGGTTTTGCATTAAGGCCCCATGATCGTTGCCAGTCCAGACGGCATAAAGTTGGACAATCGGTACGGCTAAACACAGGTAGTTAGGATAGATCCTGACAATATCCTTGTCCTGCAAGTGGGGATAATAACGTCTAAATAGCCGATAGACGCGCTGCAAACTAATTTTACCGTTACCCTTTAGAATCCCCGACGTAAGCTCATACAGCAGTACGCGCGAATGTTTTACCGGTTCCTTAGCTACGGGTAGTGACACTAACCAGGGTTCTGCTGGGCATGCTTGATCTTTATACTCGGCCAAACACAAGTCGGCTAACAGACCAACTACCAACTCTTGCACGTGCGGTTTGAGCGGGCCTTTCCAATCACCCCGCAGCGCATACTCTAGAAATTGCACCGTATCTAAGATATATTCTTTTTGATCCAAAACGTTTTTCTGCCGCTCCTTGGCATCGGTTACCACAATTACTTCAAAACGGGTTGGATCGTACTTTAGCCCAGTCATATGGCGTATTGTCTTTTCAATTACTTCTGCTTCATTCCGGGCGGGAATCAAGATCGAGAAAAAGGGTAGTTGTTTTTTCCTTTCTGCTGCTATCTTCTTTACTCCGGCGAGAGATAAATTTGGTCGTTTATTCCAAAATCTAGTTTCCGAGTATCTTTTCCAAAAGAAATATCGAGAAAACAGAAGAAAGAAAATAAAGTATATGCCCACTGCTAGCAGATAAACAAGCTCTGGGCCCGTCATAACATCACCCCACGATGTTTTTGTTCCGTCGTTAGTGTGCACTGGGGCAGAAAAATTATGTTCTTTTCAGATAAAATTTGGTAATATCCCACAGTTGCCTGTTCCAATGCTATTATTTTTACAGAGACAGAGCTGCTAGGCGTGAAAAGACTAGTTCCTGAAAGGATGATCAATGTGTATTTTGACACCCCTGCCGTAGTTATCGATTATCAAAAGTTGCTATATAACATTCAAGATATGGCTACATATGCGGCTGAGCACAACTTTGCCTTACGCCCTCATGTGAAAGCCCATCGTCTGCCCCAGATAGCTAAACTACAAATCGAGCATGGTGCCACTGGCTTTACTTGCGCTAAAATCAGCGAAGCTGCTATGTTGTTAGCCCACCAGCACAACGACTTCCTGCTTGCCCATCAATTAGCTGGTCCCATTAAAATGAAAAAATTAAATCAGCTGCTAGAGCAAGCCGACGTCATCATTGGTTGCGACTCGGTGGAGGGTGCTAGTTTACTGCAGCAGTTGGCTACCGAGCGGGCACAAACCATCAATATCGCCCTAGAAGTTGATAGTGGCTTGCACCGGTGTGGCACCCAACCAGGGTCTGAAACCTTAGAATTGGCCATAGCTATCCGGCGCCAATGCCCCAACCTACGTATCAAAGGCTTGTTTACCCATGCCGGTCAAGCTTATGCAGCTACTAGTAGAGAGCAACTGCGTGAAATAGCCAAAATAGAGGCTCATTCTGTAGTCGATACTGCTGCCCTCCTGACTGCTAATGGCTTTTCTATTGATTTAATCAGCGTGGGCTCTACTCCCACGGCTCAATTTTCCCATCTGGTGCCCGGCGTCAACGAAATCAGACCGGGTAACTACGTTTTTTATGACGCCATCCAGGTGGGCTTAGGGGTGGTACCGCAAGAGCGTTGTGCCCTTACTGTAGTGGCTACTGTCATCAGTAGGCCAGCGGCAGACCGGGTTGTCATCGATACCGGTAGTAAGGTGTTAGGCCTCGACAAGGGAGCTCATGGAATTAGCCTCGTGCGTGGCTTTGGTATTCTGCTGGGCTGGCCCCACTTGTCCTTAGAGCGACTGTCTGAAGAGCACGGAGTGATTATTAAGACCGCCGACGGACCCTTGCCAGAAATCGGACAACAGATAGCCATCATCCCTAACCATGCTTGTCCTGTCTTATATCGGGCCGATCTTGTGCATGTGACTGGCCTAAACGAAGAGACTGTCTGGCCTAGTGCCATGCGTGGCTCACGTTAATTGCCAGGCGCGCATTTGCCTCTTAACTCCTGAAGGAGGGTAATGTTTCCGTGTATCTAGACAGTGTGCTCACATTCATACAGACAAACCAACTAGGGCTTATCATAGCCCTAGCCCTCAGCCAGTTGTTCACCTGGATAGTTTTAGTATTCAGTTGGCGCAAAAATCGTAAGCTTACTCAGAGCTTACAATCGCTTCCGCCCAACACCCTAGAAAAGATCGACCAATATCAATCTCAATTGGTGGAAATCAAAGCCATTTGCCAGGAGCTAACCCAATTGCAAAGCTCTAACAAGCGAAAATTAGCCAAGACAATTCAACACGTTGGCTTTTATCGCTATAATGCCTTCCCCGATACGGGAGGAGAATTGAGTTTTAGCCTGGCGCTACTAAATGAACAGCAAGAAGGGTTCGTACTAACCAGCCTTTATAGTCGGCAAGAAGCCCGTGTCTATGCCAAAGAAATACATAAAGGCTCTTTAGCACGCCTCAGCCCCGAGGAGCAGGAAGCAATCCGCCGGGCTATTATTGAGGAAAAATAAAAACTTTGCAGGAATTAGTCCCCCCTATGCCGAACAAAAAAAAGGTCAATTGTTGCTTGGGGGGGATTTAGGTGTCAAAACAAGAAGCCGTTTATACCCTAATGGTAATATCGCATACTAATAGCCCAACCATCAGCTGGCAGCTCCCTTTGAGAAGAGTAAAATTTATTGGTTTTAGTCTGGCTGCTTTGGCTTGTATCTGTCTTATATTGACGTTCAATTACTGCCAGGCAAGAAGGGCAGCTCGCGAATTACAGAATCTAACCTTTGAGTTTCAAGAACAACAGCAGCAACTATTAGCTATTGCTAAGCAAGCGGCAGATCTAGAACAAGAGATTATAGCTGTGCGGGAGCTAGATGAAACGGTTCGCGACATAATGAATTTAGCACCGAGAGCTACCAGCAGTAGCCTCGAAATACAACCGCAAATTGCCCTTGCTAGTGTCGCCCGCTTACCAGGGGTTAGTCGGGGAGGGCTTTCGACGACCATTATTCGCACCGAGCAAGGTTTGCAGACGGTACGCGAATTACTGCCTACCAGTAAAAACACCCTGGAAACCCTGACCAAAGATATAGCTAAACAGCAGGCTAAAGAGAGAGCAACCCCCTCCATCTGGCCTACCTATGGACGCATTACCTCCAGCTATGGTTACCGGCTATCACCTTTTGGGTATGGTAGACAATTCCACGCCGGCATTGACATAGGTGCACCGCGGGGTACTCCCATCTATGCTACAGCCGATGGCACCGTCAGCTTTGCTGGCTTCCAAAGTGGTTATGGTTACGTAGTCTACATCAATCACGGCTATGGTTACACCACAGTTTACGCTCACATGTCTAAGTTAGGCTCTCGCTCTGGTCAACAGGTCAAACGAGGCGACGTAATCGGCTATGTAGGTAGCAGTGGTTTGAGTACTGGGCCGCACTTACACTATGAGGTGCGAGTAAATGGCAAGACCGTAAACCCTCTGCCCTACATTGGTAGATAAACGGGGGTGGGATGCATGGTTTTCGGAATAAGAAAAAAAGAAGAAACAACAGTTGAAGCTACTGCTAATAGCGAGTTTGTGCCCAACAAAATGGCAACTGTTATTGGGCACGGAACTTATATTAACGGCACTATTTCCGTCGAAGGCACACTGCGTGTAGATGGTCAAATTGAAGGCGAGTTACGCTCTACTGGTGATGTGATTGTTGGCGAGACAGGCTATATTAAAGGCGAGTTACGCTCTACTGGTGATGTGATTGTTGGCGCGACAGGCAATGTTATTGCCAATATCGCAGCTAAGAATGTCACTGTTGCTGGCAAGGTGCAAGGCAATATAGATGCCAGTGAGCAACTAGATATATTATCTGGCGGTAAAGTATTTGGTGATATTAGTGTAGCCAACTTGATCGTCGGTCAAGGTGGCATCTTGCAGGGAAAGTGTGAGATGAAAGATTCAGCTATAGACGAGTGTGAGATGAAAGATTCAGCTATAGACGAGATAGAAAACTGGTAAGACTGGCAACGAAGCCCAGCTCCGCGAGGAATGGGCTTCTTTGTTCTGGATGGAGGAGCAATTATGCAGGAAATGGTGGCAATCGTCAATCTGACGGCAGGTAAGGGTAAGTGTGAGCGACTGTGGCCGCACATACAGACATATCTGCAGGAGCTGGGGCTACAACTTCAAGTTCACTTCACGCAAGGCGAGGGAGATGCAACTCAAATAGCCAAAAAAGCTGCCAGCGATGGATTTTCATATATACTTTCGGTAGGCGGCGACGGCACCCTCAACGAAATTGTGAACGGCATAGTTGGGTGCCCGCACGTTACGCTAGGGATCATCCCGGCTGGCAGTGGAAATGATTTTGTACGCACCCTCGGAATTAAGCCCGACGATTGGCAGGCTGCATGCCGTAAAATCAAGGAAAATAGCAGCAAGGTTATTGATCTGGGGCAAGTAAACGGGCGCTACTTTATTAACGTATCTGGAGTCGGTTTCGATGCGGCTGTAGTTGATTGTGCCAACACTTGGGGAAAGGCCCATTTTAAGGGCACCATGGCTTATGTAGCAGCTGTAATAAAAACCTTATGGGAATTCCAGGCGGCGCAATTTACAATAGAACTCGACGACCAAGTCGTGGTAGGTCCCAGTTGGCTTACGGCAGTAGCCAACGGCCAATATTTTGGCGGAGGCATGTGGGTAGCACCCAATGCCGACTTGCAGGATGGCTACTTTGATGTTTGTGTCTTGGGTGACCTTAGCAAGTTTGCCTTTTTGCGCAGTTTCCCCTCAGTATTCAGTGGCAAACACCTGCAGCATCCGACCATAAAAATTTATCGCGCTCGCAAAGTTACCGTTAGCGTTGACCGTCCGTTACCCATCCAGACCGATGGTGAGGTAGTTGCCAAAACTCCCATCACTTTTAGCGTCTGTCCTAACAGCCTGCGTATTTTTTGCTAAAACGCCTATTAAGCTTCCTGGGCATAATAGATTTGGCTTAGCCACAAACTAGGGTTAAGTTAACCTACTTATGTTGAAGGAGGCGAGCAGGTAGGTGCGGCAATATACCATTGCAGTAGAAGACAATCTTACGCCAGTACGCTCGCTCTTAGAGCAAGCCGGCTACCAAGTTGTTCCTATCGACAAACTACATTCGGCCGATTGTATTGTGGTCACTGGTGGCAGCGACAACATCATGGGTATCCAGACTACCCATACCAAGGCAACCATAGTAGCTGCTCCTGGCATGACTGCAGAGGAGATTGTTGCGCAAGTAGAGGATAGCTTGCGCCTATAATGAATGAGAAGGGGCGCGTCCTTGCAGAAATAGTCTGTAAGGCCGCGCCCTTACGTGCTTTATTACGGGCGTACCTTGGAGAAAATTGCCCGGGCAATTTTCCCCGCGGGGCGCCCTGCAAAATTTTTATCACTGGTGTTGCAGTCTCGTAGGTCGTGAGCGTTTTTCGCCGGGGCAACCGCTTGGGCCCGGCAGCAGGCTCCAACGGACCTACGCAGTAACCCCAGGCCTGGCAGTAAGCAGGGCGGGGGCGTCATCCGTATCATCGTGCCCAGCCCCCCTATTACCCAGGGGAAACCTGCCGTTGCAACGCTAGGCTAGCCAGCCCTTGCGCTAACCCTTCGGCGATTACGTTGGCTAAACGGGTTATCAGGTAGAGGCGCGTATTTTGCAAGACCAAATAGTCCATAAATCCTCCCACATTGACAACGCCAGTGATATAAAGGTCGCCTACAGGTGGTAAATCCTTATTTACCCCAGCGCCTGGTTTTAGCGGTCCGCGCCCGACGATGATTCTGCCAATATTGTCTATGCGTCCTAAGCAAGCATCTATAGCGATTATTTTAGCTTGCTTATGTCGCTCTTTTAGTTTAGCTAATGTTTCTTCTAGGTTGGTTGCATGCACCGGGTGTTCTAGAGTTCCATAGATGTGAACGTGCAGCAGGCCATCTTCTAATAAACGGCTACCAATTAAAGGCCCTAAGGCATCACCGGTGCAGCGATCAGTACCGATGCAGAGCACTATCAGATCATCGTCCTCTGTTAACAGGCGGGACGTCAAATCACGAATTACTGCTGCCAAGTACTTACCCGAATTAGAGTCATCGACATGCAACTGGTATTCCTCAGTTTTACGATTGAACAAGATCTTTTCTTTGGCCAAACCGCATACCTCCTACCTAGCCTCTGCTGTAGATTATGCACAGACTAAGTCTTAGTTATGCCATTCTATGTTTGTCTATCTGCCGAATATACATGTTCTAGCGAATCGCACGGAGGATTGATGCAGATTGCCAAACAAAATTGACGCTAAAGCCATAGGTTTTACCCTAACAGGGGCCATTTTAGGAGCCGGATTTGCTTCTGGCCAGGAAATACAGCAGTTTTTTGTCCGCTACGGATCTGTTGCTTTTCTAGGGGCTGGCGTTAGCATTTTAGTTTTTGCCGTATTCAGCAGCTGGCTGTTTTCCTACTGTCGCCGACATCATATTAATGACTTACGCCAGCTGCTCAGCTGCTTAGCTGGCCCTCGGGTTGGCCGCGTTTTTTGGCATATCCTAACCCTCTTTCTATGGTTTGGCCTGACTGTGATGCTGGCAGGTAGCGCTACCCTCATCGCTGTCCTCTTTGGCTTGCCACGCCCGCTAGGTGCCATACTGACGGCTGTGATAGTCTACCTTGTTTGCTTGCGGCAGGTTAGCGGTTTAGCGGCGGCCAACGAATTACTTATCCCCTTGTTGTTATTCTTAGTAGTCTTCTTTTTGCTGCGTTCTTCTTTTATCCCAGCCACGCCGTCGGCTACAGTGACCGGCTACCAGCATGCCTGGTTGGGCTCAGCCTTGCTCTATATCGGCTTTAATAGTGCCCTATTGTTGGCCATCGTTCCTCCTTTGGCTACCACTGCTAAGAGTTTTCGCGATACTCGGCGGGGTGTGTTGTTAGCCAGCTTCTTACTCCTCGGGCTACTGCTGGCCAATATTTTTCTTTTGAGCAAATATGCGAGTATAGGTACCCAGGGTGATATGCCGCTGTTCTACATTGCCCAGTATCTGCTGCCTAGCTTGCCTTGGTTGTATGGCGTACTGCTATTTATCGCCCTCACCACCACCGCCTTTGCTAATGCCTTAGGCATTGCCCAATATATAGAAGAAACACCAGCAGCGCCTGTTGCGCAGCTAGTGCTTCTTATAGTTATTATTGCGGCAGCCTTGTTAGCCCAGTTGGCTTTTGGTCGCCTGGTGGCTGTGCTTTATCCCCTGACTGGATATCTGTGCTTGCTATTTTATGCAACTAGTGGTTTGCGCAAATTGATAGGCTTTGACAGACATTAGTTGGTTGAGCTACGATAGGGTTATGGAGGTGACGGCCATGTGGGAGGAAGAAATAGTAAGGCCTGCGCCTAATCGGAGAGTCTTGTTGGCAGCCGGGATAGGGTTATTGTTGCTCTTAGTGGCCGGTTGCATATTTCTATTTCCTTTCGGCTTTGCTAGTCAGCCAGCTTTATCTTTTAGCAAGCGGCAGCCTAGCATAGTTGCCTCTAAAATGTATATGAATCCTGGAAAAATGCTTGCCCTCAGCGGCGATTCGCTGGGTTTTTGGCGAGTTTGGCAGCATAATGATTCGGTTGCCGTCAATCGTTTCGGGCCTTTAGGCGAAGCCGAGTGGGTAGCCGATTATAGTATAAATTCGCCCTTAGTGGATATTAACGGCCGTCAGCTGATATTAGCTGACGCTGAAACTGGGCAGGTCTTTACTATAGAACAGGGTAAAGGGGTTACGAACGCCCTTACCCTAGATGGCAAAATCGAGGCTGTGGCTATTGCAGAAACTGGACAGTGGTTAGTCATTCATCGACCTGCTAACGGAGCCCCCGAATACCTTGAATCAGAACTGGCCTTTCATAGTCGTGATGGATCTCTATTGTTTCAGATACCTCTCACTAATGCCTTGCCTATCACGGCTAAAATGAATCAAAACGGCACCCAGTTCTTTCTCCTGATCAGTAAGGTCTCTGCCGACGGGCTAGAAAACCACCTGCTTAGTTATGCCGATACGGGGCAAGTCATTTGGACTGCCCAGCTGCCCGATGGCCCTCCCATTGGTCTGACGATAAAGCCATTTGCTGATCGTATTGCAGTTGCCATCGGCAACTCGGTAATCTGCTACAGCGGTGCTGGACAACCCCTGTGGCAGCATGTGGGCCAGGGCATGGTGCAGGATATGATTTTCCTCGGGCAAGGGGATCAGGTGGCATACGCTAGTCAAAAAGTATCCGTCTTTTCCTACAAGAAACAATCCCTTATTACGGTCTTAACAGGTCAAGGGCAAGTAGCTTGGCAATATGAAGTTAAGGGCTCTGTGCCGCGCTTAGCCAGCGGGCCCACCACCCTATCGGCCATCATCGCTAATGATGCTGGCGTTCACTGCATCGGTAGCGACGGCCAGGTGCGTTGGTCGCAAAAGCATCCTTATAACGAAAAGAAGGTTGAAGATTTTGCGGCCCATATCGCCTATAGCGGCAGCAACACCGTTCTAGTACAATTAACAGACGGTCGCATGTTAGTCTTAAGAGGCGAATAAGCTGGCACCAGGAGGTGCCAACTATGAACCAGATAGATATTATTGTGCTCATATTCGTCCTCTTTGGTGGTTGGTTAGGCTATCAGCGAGGCATAGCCCGCGCCTTTGTTGGCTTTGCCAGCACCATCTTAGGTTTTGGCGTAGCCAGCCTTTACGGAAACAGTTTTACTGCTCCTTGGCTGCGAGTTTTTCAAGGCCTAGCCCCCAGCTTCAGACTAGAAGCAGATTGGGCCACCATGTCTAGTACCAATGTTAATTGGCAGCAAGCCGCCTATAGCTGGTTAGATGAATTGCCGTGGCCTGCTAACCTTAAACAATGGGTGATCAATTCTTGGCAACACCTTGCCAGCGACAGCACCTTTGCCGAATGGGGGCATGTAGTTGAACAAGCCTTTTGGCAGGGCTTGGCTAACATCTGCTCTTTTCTAACTATCATGATCATAGTTAAACTAGTAGTCGGCCTGATAGCTAAATTGAGTTTGCGCTTAGCCTTTAATGAAAGGCGCCGCGCCTTATGGCCAGGTTTTGTAGCTGGCATACTGCAAAGTGTGCTGCTAGTATTCTTGATCGTAGCCTTGGCCTTGCCTTTCTTAGTTATCAGCGAAAGAACGACACCGATGCTGCGGCCGTCGTTCACTTTTACTTTAGTACAAAGAATCCTGGCGAATTTCATCGCTATTTAATCGATAATTAAGGGAGCTACCTATGTCTATCCTGATCACATTCGAATCCACCCATCATGCTTTGGCAGCCGAAAACTTACTTTTAGATGCTGGTCTGCAACCAGATTTACAGCCGGTTCCACGGGAACTGAGCTCCAGTTGTGGACTAGCTATCGCCTTGGCAGCTTCTGCTCGGCATGCAGCTATACACCTGCTGCAAGAACATTCGGTGCGCTATAAGGCTATCTACCGTGTCAGCGAGGGCAAGGGCAACAAATACGAGGAGGTTCTAGTCGATGAGCGTCCTATTAACTGAATGGCCTGCTTTTCTTGCAGATGCAAAAACTGCCTTCTGGTTAGCCTTACCAGTGCTAGCCAAAATCGCCTTAGTGATACTTATCGCCAAGATAGGCATGAGGTTAGCTACCGCCTTTATTCATAAACTGTTTCTGGCTGAACACAAGCGTATGTCGCCCCAAAAGGCCAGAACTCTAGAAACTTTGCTTATCAGTAGCCTGCGTTATCTTATCTATTTTGTTGCCGGCGTCACTATCTTGTCTACCCTAGGGGTCAAGACCGAATCCTTATTGGCTAGTGCTGGTATAGTAGGTTTAGCTATTGGTTTTGGCGCACAGAGCCTGGTGCGCGATGTCTTAACCGGTTTCTTTCTCATCTTTGAAGATCAATTTAGCGTCGGCGATTATGTAGAAATTGCTGGTTTTAGCGGCTTCGTGGAAGAAATGGGGCTGAGGGTTACTAAGCTGCGCGACTTTAGTGGTATTCTACATATCTTGCCTAATAGTGAAATTGCTAAGGTTTCTAACCATTCTCGGGCTAATCGCACAGCCATGGTCGATGTAGCTGTTCCTTATACAGCATCGGTAGAAGAAGTAGAAGCTATTTTAGAAAAAGCTTTGGCTAACGCTGCCAAACGTTTCGATAGTATCGTTGAGGGGCCGCGGATTATGGGAATTGTAAATTTAGGCCAATCTAACACGGTGTGGCGGGTCTGGGCTCGTACCCTGCCGATGCAGCATTGGTCGACGGAACGCGAGCTGCGTAAAGCTATAAAACTAGCCTTAGATGAAGCTGGACTACAACCGCCTTATCCGCACACCGTAATACATAAAGAAGGGAGCGGAGACTAATGCCGATGAAACTCTATGTTGGTGATGTGGTCGAGTTAAAGAAACCTCACCCCTGCGGGGGTCGCACCTGGGAAATCTTGCGTACTGGTATAGACTTTCGCATCAAATGCCTTACCTGTGGCCATAGCGTTATGCTCCCCCGCACCCGTCTCGAAAAAGGAGTTAAACGTGTAGTTAAATCTGCTATCGCTCCTGAGCAAGGCGAGTAACAATAAATTGCTATAGATAAAGCAATATGCTATAATACCTAGGTTGAAACTACCCGCTCCATACGAGTTTATGGGGCCTTATGTCCGTGGGAGGAGGTGCAACAAGAATGCGTAGCTACGAGACTATGTTTATCCTCAAACCTGAGTTTGACAAAGAGCAAACCCAGGAGATTGCAGCTCGTTTCGCTGGTATCATCGAGAACAACGGTGGTGCTGTCGAAAAGGTGAGCGAGTGGGGTAAACGGCGCTTAGCTTATGAAGTTAAGAAGTATCGCGAAGGCATCTACATCGTGATCAACTTCAAAGCAGACGCTGCTGTGGCCAAAGAGCTCGAGCGTAACTTTAGAATCAGTGAAGACGTAATACGCTACTTAATCGTACGTCAAGACGAAGAGTAATATTTGTTATGGGGTGATTAAGTTGTTAAACAAGGTCATCTTGATCGGTCGCTTAACACGAGACCCAGAGCTAAGCTACACCACTTCGGGTGTTGCCCGGTTAAGATTTACGCTTGCTGTAGATCGCAACTATACAAACCAACAAGGCGAGCGTCCTGCCGACTTTATCGACATTGCTTGCTGGCGCCAATTAGCTGAGCATTGCAGCCGCTATTTGCGCAAAGGCTTGTTAACGGCCGTCACTGGCCGCCTGGAAATCCGCTCCTTTGAAGGTAACGACGGGCAAAGAAGGCGAATAGCAGAGGTAGTAGCAGACGACGTGCGTTTCTTAGAGTGGCCTAAAGATGGCATTAACAATCTAGCCCCAGGACCAAGAACTACTTTCGAGGATTTTGGCCGGGAGATCAACCTCGACGATGAAGAGGACAATGATCTACCCTTCTAACTAGCGAAAAGGAGGGAAAGCTATGCGGCGCAGAGGTCGTAGACCCCGCAGAAAAGTATGTAGCTTCTGTGTGGATAAAGCAGCAACCATAGATTACAAGGAATTCAATAAGCTGAGTCGCTTTCTGACCGAACGGGGCAAAATTTTACCCCGGCGGATTACTGGTAACTGTGCTCGGCATCAGCGCATGTTAACTCGCGCTATCAAGCGTGCACGCAACATCGCTCTAATGCCGTACACGGCTGAATAAGACAAAAGTCCAGGTCTGAATAAGGGCCTGGCTTACAGGGGGGCTGTTCCATTAGGCGGGACAGCCCTTTATTTCACTCATTGCTATTGCAGGAATTGGGCTCTTATTTCCCGAACATGTAAGTCTGGGGGTGGGCTACTATGTATAAGGAACAGGATTTTGATCTAGCCCGGAATATTAAGGCTATTGAATGGCTCAAAACGGAAATAGTAATAAATGCAGGCCAGGTTTGTCGCACACTACTCAGTGGCAAGAACGAGCTGGTGCTCAGGGCACTAGCTGATATTATGTTGTCTTGCTATCTTTTAGCTCGGCGCCTAGGTTTCAGCTATAGTCGTTTAGAAAACGAAGTGCAGAGGCGTACCCAAGAGGCGCGAGGAACTAATCACGAGTTAGAGCAGTGGTATAGCGATCTTTCCAATTTGGCCGAGCACCTTGAGGCAAGGAGAAAATAATGAAAGCTTTCATTATCGGCAAGACCGATCTTAAATACATGCTTAAAATCCTGACCTTCTACGCCATCGCTTTGTTCGTCGGTGCTATCAGCGGTTTCTTGCCGTTATTTTCTATACTGGCTGGTTTTCCAGTCTTAATCGCTCACCAGCAGCTTGGGATAGGATCTGCCCGCCTCATGACCATAGCTTGTCTACTGCTTACCTGGATTATGGTTGATCCTATACTGTTCATCATTATTGGTCTCGGAATTATTATTGGTTACAGCCTTGTCTTTTGGCGAGGTGCTGAGCAAAAGCTAGGAACAGCCTATCAATTGGCTATAGGCGGGGGCACCATCTGGCTCGGCATCAGTAACCTGGTGTCGGTCTTGCTAGAGAAAAAGAGCTTGCTGACCATCATCATAGAGGCCTGGCAAGCGATTTTTTCCCTGGTCGCCGAAAACATGGCATCCCTTGATGTCTATAGCGAGGAGCAGTTGCAGCTGCTGGCGCAGCTACAAGAACAAACTCCACAATTTTTGAGCCGGAGTTGGCTATTTTTGACCTTTATGTTTGTGTTCTTTGCCACTACAGCTTGTATCTTTTTGCTGGCTCGTTACCAAGAGCCGGTTGCCAGCAAGCTCAGTCAATGGCGCGAGTTTAGGGGACCTGCCGCTCTGGCCGGCCTTACCCTGCTAGCTTATCTATGGCGACTTTTCCTGCCTGACAGTCTGCCATGGCTGTTGACAAATATACTGCTCATAGGCAATTTCTTGTTTTTCTTAAGCGGTTATGCCTTACTTTTTTTCTATCTACGCCATTGGCGTTTTAGCTGGGGCTTAGGTTTTTTCTTGTCTTTCTACCTGTTTATGAGCCCCTGGCTGCGCCAGGTGTTAATACTAGTTGGTATATTTGATGCCCTATTCGACTATCGGCATTTTGCTAGATCCAAATCTGAGGGAAGGTGAAAGCATGAAAGTTCTTCTGCTGGCCGACGTGAAAGGTTTAGGCAAGAAAGGCGATGTAGTTAACGCTAGCGACGGTTACGCTCGCAATTACCTTTTGCCGCGCAATCTCGCTAAGGAAGCTACACCTGCCGTATTAGAAGTGGTCAAGCGTGAGCAAGCCACCCGGGAGCGGAGACGGGCTCGGGAAGAACAGGAGGCCGCCGAATTGGCAGCCAAGATTAGTCAAACCACCGTCCGTGTGCCAGCTAAGGCTGGAGAAGGCGGGCGTTTATTTGGTTCTGTTACCAGTAAAGATATTGCCCAGGCCTTAGCCAAACAAAAAATCAAAGTTGATCGGCGCAAAATCGAATTAAAAGAACCGATCCGCACTTTAGGTACGGTGCAAGTTCCTATCCGCGTATATCAGGAAACGGTGGCTATCTTGCAGGTTGAGGTCGTCAGTCAAGACTAATCAGAGAGAATGGAGGATGAGCATGGAAGAAATCAAGCTACCCCCACATAATCTCGAAGCAGAACAATCGGTGCTTGGTGCCTTGCTCATCGACAGCGAGGCGGCACCCGTCGTTACTGCTATCCTACAGCCTCAACATTTCTACCGCGAAAGTCATCGACAGATCTATGAGGTCATGCTGCATTTATATAGCAAGAACGAGCCTATTGATCTCATAACTGTTAGTGATGCACTGGCCCAACGCGATCTATTAGAGCAAATTGGCGGGCTGCCGTACCTAACACTGCTTGCTAACCTAGTTCCTTCTTCGGCTGTGGCCGGACAATATGCGCAAATCATACGCAACAAAGCTATCTTGCGCGAATTAATTGCCGCTTCCCAGCAAATTTCGGCGGCCTGCTATCAGCAAGAAGACGTAGCTACTGTCTTAGAAGGAGCCGAGCAACTTATATTCCGTTTGAGCCAAAGTCGCGTTCAGCGTGATTTCCAATCCATGTCTGAAATTATCGCTGAGGTATACGAGCAGATTGCTCAGATGGTACAAAACAAAGGTAGCGTTTCTGGCTTGCCCACAGGCTTTAAAGAACTTGACGAATTAACCTCGGGCCTACAGCCATCCGATTTGATAATAATTGCCGCTCGACCCAGTGTGGGAAAGACTGCTTTCAGTCTCAACATCACCCAAAACGTAGCCATCAGGCAAGGCAAACCCGTCGCATTTTTTAGCCTGGAAATGAGCAAAGATCAACTAGCTATGCGTATGCTATGTTGTGAGGCCCGTGTCGATGGGCAAAAAGTGCGTAGCGGTTTTCTAGATGCTAACGACTGGGCTAAGATCAGCGAGGCTAGCGATATCCTATCTGAGGCCCCTATTTTCATCGATGATACTCCTGCCATCTCGGTGATGGAGATGCGCTCCAAAGCCCGTCGCCTCAAATTGGAACATGACATTAGCCTGATCGTGGTCGACTACCTGCAGCTAATGCGTTCTAGAGGGCGGGCCGAGAGTCGGCAACAGGAGGTAGCTGAAATTACCCGTTCCTTGAAAGCTCTAGCCCGCGAACTGCAGGTTCCTGTGATCGCACTCTCCCAGCTATCTCGGCGAGCTGAAGATAGGGAGGGTAAGAGGCCCACTCTGGCAGACCTGCGCGAATCGGGTGAAATTGAACAGGCAGCCGACTTGGTGGCCTTCCTCTACCGCGAGGATTACTACGACCAAGACACGGCTAACCGTAACATCGTAGAAGTAATCATCGGTAAGCATCGCAACGGCCCAGTAGGTACAGTTAAACTAACCAACTTGCGGCATATAGGCCTCTTTAGCAATTTGGCTCCAGAGCATGCAGAAGCCCCTGGAGCTTAGCTTAACGGTGAGGTGAAAAATGTCTAATAAATACGACTGTATTATTGTGGGAACCGGTCCGGCCGGTATTTTCACTGCTTGGGAACTTAGCCAAAAGTCTAACCTTAGAATTCTCATGCTAGAAAAAGGCCGCGATATAAAACGGCGGCAATGTCCTTTAGCCGATTCCCATAAGGGTTGCCTCCATTGTCAACCGTGTGCCATCGTCTCTGGTTGGGGTGGTGCTGGAGCGTTCAGCGACGGGAAGCTGACCCTCACTACCGAATTTGGCGGTTGGCTGGGAGAATACGTCGGGATACCCGAGTTAAAAGAGTTAATCGAGTATATTGATAAGATATATCTGCAATTTGGTGCACCAGAAAAAGTGCACGGAATGGATGCCGAAAATGTTACCAGAATAAAGCGGCGTGCAGCTGCCGCTGACTTACACCTGATACCAGCACCAGTCCGCCACCTCGGTACCGACCGGACAAAGGGTATTTTATCTAAGATGTATCAGGCCTTAAGCGACCGGGGCGTTGAGGTGCGCACCCTGACTCCAGTTAAGTCTTTGCTTGTTGAAGATGGTGCAGTCAAGGGTGTCGAATTAGCCAACGGCGAGCAGATAGAAGCGCCTTTTGTGGTCTGTGCTCCCGGACGCGAAGGGTCCGAATGGTTTGCCAAGGAAGCGCAACGCCTACAACTCAGCTCGCACTCCAACCCGGTTGATATCGGTGTGCGGGTTGAGGTGCCGGCCGCTGTATTAAGCCATCTGACAGACATCGTCTACGAATCCAAACTACTCTTTTATGCCCCCACCTTTGACGACCTAGTGCGTACTTTCTGCATGAATCCGCAGGGGCAGGTAGTGCTCGAAAACAACGATGGCTTACTCACAGTCAACGGCCACAGCTATGTTGACAAAAAGACCGATAACACCAACTTTGCGCTATTAGTGAGCAAGAGCTTTACAGAACCTTTCCGCGAGCCCATCAGCTATGGCAAATATATCGCTAGTCTGGCCAACATGCTCGGCGGCACCGTATTAGTGCAACGGCTAGGCGACCTCTTGTCGGGGCGCCGTTCAACGCCCAAGCGTATCGCTCGTGGCTTAGTCAGACCTACTTTGCCTGATGCTACTCCGGGCGATCTCAGCCTCGTGCTGCCCTATCGCTATCTGACTTCTATCCTTGAAATGCTAGAAGCCCTGGACAAAATAGCGCCTGGCATCTACTCTCGCCATACCCTGCTCTACGGCGTTGAGGTCAAATTCTATTCCTCTCGCGTCGAGCTTACTAGCGAACTAGAGACGGCCATTTCTGGCCTATTTGCCGGTGGCGATGGTGCGGGTGTCACCCGCGGCTTAGCCCAGGCTTCGGCTTCGGGAGTGCTCATGGCTCGGGCTATATTGGCTCGTACCTAAAGTAAGGTTGACAGAACAAAAAACTTGTTGTAATATGTGAACCGTACGATTTAAGTGTGGCCCCATAGTGAAGCGGTTAACACACCAGCCTTTCACGCTGGCGACGCGGGTTCGAATCCCGCTGGGGTCACCAAATTCGGTGCCGTGGTGTAGTGGTTAACATGCCGGCCTGTCACGCCGGAGATCGAGGGTTCGAGTCCCTTCGGCACCGCCATCTACCTATCAAGGCCAACTTCTGAGTTGGCCTTTTTGTTGTTTTTGGCTTTAATTGCAGTTGCCTTTGGGCGTTCAATATGCTAATATTTATTCTGCATTAAGTGCCGGCGTAGCTCAGGGGTAGAGCAACTGATTCGTAATCAGTAGGTCGGGGGTTCAAATCCCTTCGCCGGCTCCATAAGGAAACTTCAGTCCCGTAGGGTTTACGGGGCTTTTTTACGCTTCAAACCGTAACAATTTTTATCTACTACTAAAACAACTAGGCCGCCCGTAAAGGCGGCCTACATCGTTATCGTGCTCCAGCATCTTTCAGGGTTTTCGCTATTGTAGCTTTTCCCTGTTCTTCAGCCATGGTTAGGGCCGTAATATTATCAGCAACAATCGGGTCGCCTGGTTCATAAGTTCTGATACAGGTTTTGGCGTTGGGATCGGCGCCTCTGGCCAAAAGCAGTTCCACCATTTCCTGATACCCCCAATCTACAGCTAGCATTAGGGGGGTCCACTCTACATAGCCTCCCGATAAATCAACGTGGGTCCGCGCTTCGATATCTGCCCCCTTATCTAGGAGATAGTTGACTAGCTCGGCTGAGTTTCTTGCCACAGCCCGGTGTAAAGCTATAGAGTTCCAGGAATCGCGAGCATTGACGTCTGCTCCCACCGAGATTAAATACTGCACGAGGGAAAGATCCTTGTTCTCAGCTGCATACATGAGCGGTGTAATCTCGTTAGAGTCATGTGTAAAAGTCATATTAGGGTTTGCGCCCTTATTTATGTATTCTCGTACCTTGGCATGATCAAGCTGCAGCAGGCCGTTGAGAAATTCTGTTGTGAACACATCGTCGTTATTCGGCTCTTTGTTAGTTTCTTGCTGTAAATACTCTGCAAATACCTCTTGTACAGACCAACCATATTGGTAGGCTAACTCTATTGCGTTCTGGTTGAAATTGTTCTTAATGTAGGGGTCTGCACCCTGCTCTAAAAGGAATCTTACGTTTTCAGCCCTGTCCTCTGCTACCGCAGCTGCCAGAGGCGTATAACCGTCGCTCGTTCTAACTGCGTTAATATCAGCCCCATGTTCTAACAAGGCAGCCATTATCTCTTGCGAGTTGGGGATGCAGGCAGCTCCGATTAAGGCTGTAGCATCGTATATGGCGCGCTGATTGGGATCGGCCCCTTTCTCTAGCAGTAGCTCTACTATTTCCTTGCTGCCTAAACTAACAGCTAACATCAGAGGCGATATAAGATATTCATTTTGCATGGCCGTGTTAGGGTTGGCCCCTCTGTCTAGCAAGATACGAACAATTTCTATGCGCTTTTCGCCAACAGCATGATGCAGGGGAGCCAGCCCTTGTTCATCAAATATTTCTAGGCTCATTCCTGCATCTAAGAACAACTTTACAGCTAGATTGTCACCTCGCGTAATAGCAGCGAAGAAGCTCTCATTATCAAAGGTTATGCC